>NZ_JBXWPK010000001.1:0-515748 GCF_059611825.1 Ruegeria sp. CDSA221 | reverse complement strand
CTGTTCGCCAGGATCTTTTGCGGAACCTCCATGAAACCCGCATCCAGCGCGCCCGGCGCTATCGACGGCCAATGTTTCATATAGATGAAGGGGAACAGCTCATCCCAGCGCAGGTTGGCCCCTTGGGTGATCGGGCTCAGCCCTTCGGAATCTGGATCATCGCTGAAGGGATCACTGCCATCTCCGGCGTGATTGTGGCTTGGCTGATCTGGGTCATGCCCGTCATGTCCGCCTGAACCGTTTTGCCCGGTGCCAGAGTTCCCGCCATCATCGGCCCCGCCCCCTGCCCCGGAATCAGGCGATGGAATATGGCTTGGCTTGCCAAATTCAGACATGAAACCCTGAAAGCGCCAGACACGACCGGTCTCGGGTTCTTGCAGAGCCAATGCCCCAAGGACCTGCTGAGACAACGGCGTACTCAACCCGCTTTGCCAAGTCAGGGTACCGGTCAACCGCTCACCGGTTTCGAACAGCACATTCAGCGGCGTTCTTTCCTTGTACCTCAGAACAGGGCCGCGCACGGCCTTGCCCGGTGTCTTGGTGAAAAAGAACTGGACGGTCACGAATTCCGGGGGATCGGCACCATGCGGATGGGTTTCGAAATTGGCCACCAACTGGTTACGCAGATCCTCGAACGGCGCATCCATCCAAATGAGTTTGGGGTCCTGGCTGGTCATGCCCGTTAAGCGTCTTCCACCGCCAACACGACCTCAAGCTCGCTGATCGCCTGCAGTGAACCCTTGGTCAGCTTGCTGGATTTCAGGCCACTGATTTCCAGACGCTCGATATCCAGTTGCCAGACATCAGCACCGGTATGGATATTGTCAAAAGGCGCGTGCGGAAAGAATGCCTCGATCTCGGTGTATTCATACAGGTTGTCCTGAATCACGGCCAACATCGCCGCGCGAGCCTCGGCCAACACCTCAACCATATAGTCGCGAATGCGGTCCAGATCCGCGTCGGACACTTCGGCGAAATAAACCGCGGATCGCGTGCCATCTTCGTCGAAACGGGTCACGACTTCGGTCGCCGGGGCGAGCAATATCTCATGCTCGCCCTCGATTGACACAGGCCCCCTGTCTGCCGCTTCTGGGGGAAGGAACTCGATCAGCGCACCGCAACAATCAATCAGAATTTGCTGGCCGGCTTCGGCAATGAAATTATCATCCTCCCAAAGCTCAATCGCGATTTCAGGATCAACCTGAGCGTATGGCAGAGCATAGCGCCCGCCGCCCTGCAGTTTCTGACCTTCGGGGAAAATTTGCCCCCCATTTCCACGCTGGAAAAAGGTCAGGATAGGTCGACGAAACATCAGAAACCGACCAGAGCGGGTATGTACGAGTGCATAAACCTGAAAGGCCATGTGTCTTCTCCTCCGATATGTTAATTCGGGCTGTTGGTAACTTAGTCCAAACCCAATACGCGACGGACGCGGCTCAGCTCGCGGTCATGAACAGTCAGGGCATCCAGAAACAGAGAGACCGCAACCCGGTTATCCGCAGAATAATGCCCGCCCAGTACATGCTCCAGCGCAGCCGGGCAGTGGTCATAGGCACCCGCGATATTGTCGACGCTCAGCGCGCGCATCCCAGTACGCAGAACCTTGTCGCAATAGGCAGCAAAGCTGGCGTTCAGGTCGTTGATCACGATCCGCTCGGTTTTAGGTGAGGTCGACGGCTTGTAGGGCTCGTAAAGTGGCACCCAGCTTTCGGCGCGCCCCAGATGGGTCGAGGTGGGCGGATAGCCATTGGCGGTCATGAACATCGTACAGCCAAAACACGAGGCCAGCTTGGTGGTACAGTCACCAACCGTAATTTCATAAGGCGTGCAATGCGGGCCCAGATGATAGGCCTTGTAGATCGCCTGGATCATACCGTGGGTATAGCCCTTAACGCCTTCGTCCCCGCTTTCATCGACGAAATTCATACCCTGATCAAAGCGCATGATATTGGTGATCTGGTCCGACCGGTTTGTCGCCCCGTGGTCGGGTTCCCCTTCCTTCGGAGCATCCTGCGCCAGATCGCCGCCAATGATGCCCCAACCAACGCAGTCATGGTCATGGGTATCGCGACGAACGCGCGGGTTCCACAGGGCAGAATCCTCGGGCGGCAACCACCGAGGGTACCATCCCTCGAAAATATTGTCGTCATGATCGCCCGCATCCAGATCAGGGATATGGAACCGCGCGCTTGGCATCGGACCGACCGGATCGGTGTCGCCTTCGACATTTCCGTTATCGACAAACCCGGTATAGGCCCCCAGCCCGATATACTGATAAGCGGGGTCGCGATCCCTTTGCTTGATCTCATCATATAGCACCTGCCCCTTGTCACTGAGGTGGTGTTCGGGGTGGCGGATATCGCCCTCGGTCGGAGGCTCATGCCCGGCCAAACCATAAACCCCAACGATCACAGCGCCGGTTTTATGATCGACGGCCGTCCCTGCCCTGACCGAATGACCCTGCATGTCGATTTCCAAAGCGGCCAGCTGTCCGATTTTCTGGGCGGCTTGCTGAAGCTGATCCCATTCGCGGGACCATTTGTCGGGCCTGGGCATCTCGTCAGAAGGTTCCATTGAAAACTGCACATCGACATTGGCGCGGATCTGTTCGATCGAATGACCTACGATGGCGGCGGCAACGATATAGTCCGCCTCAAGCTTGGGATCGGCACCACCGTCGGTCAGAATTCCGGATGTACGTCTGTAAGCCATCAATTCACTCCTCCAAAGTTTCGCCCGCTTTGGGCCTCATGAATATTGAATGTCGTAACCAACAAAATTGATCGGATCGGAATTCGGACCCGGCGTGCCGCCATACATGGCGACGCGCATCGCCTGGACATGGTGCAGATCAAAACTGGCCACACCCGGACCTATTTCCCGGCGGTCGATCCGAAAACCCTGCCGCGTTGTCATATCGGCCGCAAAGTTCAGCCGGTCCGGAGCCCGGAGCACGCATTCTCCCTGCAAAGGCAGGCGGGTTTCGGTCAGGGGAAAGCCGCAGCGCACGACCTGCACCTTGTGCAACCGATGCCCTTTTGGAACCGTGATGGTCAGGTCAATCCCGTCGCCTTTGCGCCGGGGTTCGATCGTTGCCTCGCCACAGACAACTTTGCGATCCACCAGAACATCGGGTGAAATATTGCCCTCGCGGTTGACGAACCTGACCGACAGGGTCAGGTCAATCTGAAAGCTTCGGTACCAGCGATACGGGCATTGCAGAACAACCTGCCAGGTTAACGGCCTAATGTGCTGGTCGTGATCCAAACAGTCCCAGAACAGGCCAACCCTGCGCACATTGGGGTTTAATGATCGGTTCTCAAATACGAGTTGGGTTGTCATCGCGCCACCCTGACGAATCTGTGTTATGAACTCGACGGCGGCGGCGACAGCCTCATGATAAAACCAAGCTGTTGAAACCCCGGCTCCAGGCCGGATTTCAGACGCAACCTCAAGAACTTTCCATCCGGCTCGCCACTGATTTTGACGTGGCCGACCACTGTGAAATCTGTTTTACCCTTATCGCCCTTGGACGGTGACGCCTTGGCGTCTTTGCTGGGCTTGGGTTTGGCGGGTTTGGGAACCTCAACCCAGCCATCACTGACCGCCAGAGCCTGAATTTCGGATGAGACCCCGTCCTTGGAATATGTAAAATCCGTGAAGGTGACGGCCACGTCCTCAAATTTCCCGGCATCGTCCACCTTGTACTGAACCGAGATCTGAAGCCCGTTATAGGGGGGCTTGTTGCGCCCGGTCTTATGGAAATCGCCAGATTGCCAAACCTGTTTGATGGGCTTCAAACTGTCTTTCTTGTCCGCGTCATCCTTGGGTTTCGAATCCGGCTTTTTGGGATTCGCGGGCTTTACCGGCGTCGGGGTATCAGCGGCAGCCTTCTGATCGCTGTCTTCGTCGCCCTTAGACCGTTTGCGTTTTAGGGCGATTGTTGTGTCGGCAGTTTTGGTCATGACACACCTCCTCTTTCCATAGCTCCGTCAAGCGGTGTGCATCCTGCGGCTAGTAATCCGCCGCAGGGCGCGTTTACGCATTGATGTTTGCCAGCTGGAAATCAAAGGGGGTAGAGTTTTTGCCAGGCCCGCCGCCCGACATCACGATATCAGCGCTTTGGATGCCGAACAGATTGATCTCTGTGTTGATCTGACTGATGATCGCCGAGTCCATGACCTGGCCCTCTTCGATCTGCGACACCACGCCGATATAGATGGTCGGGTGGAACTGAAAGACGCCCTTCTGCCCCGGCGCAAGGTTGGTCTTGGCGGCCAGAAGTTTGCCTTCGCGATAGATATTCGCGTTGATCGATCCCATGGTCAGATTGTTGCGCAGCTCGACCTCATTCGGCGACGTTGCCGGGGTTTTGGCCAGGCGCAAGATATCCCCGCTGGTGTCTTTGACCATTTCATAGGCCTGACCGTCATAGGCCGTCATCTGCGGCGTATAGTTCCCATAGCTGTCCGAGGCCGAAACCTGAAACTTCAGCGGGTATTTGAAGGGGTGATAATCCAGACGCCCCAGGTTTTTGATGACTTTCCACGCGATAGCGAGTTCGCCGAAATCTTCGGCCACGTTTTGCTGGAAAATAACGATCGATGAATTATTGGCATCATCCGAGTGATTGACCAATCTGAGTTGAATATTTTCGGTAACCAATTTCAGATTCCTTCCATTAGCGGTTCTTGTCGAGAACGACGAAATCGTGAATCAATGCTAGCTGAGAACTCTGTAATTCGATCTTTGCAGGAATCATCATTTCCTTTGATCTTTGCACTGTTAGACCCCTGCCCGCGGTAACCGGTGCACATTTTGGCCAGCCTCGCGCGCGCAGGAGCATGCTCATCCAGGACGTGTTTTGGGTGAGGCTTAATTCATCGAATTGCGATAGCGCCGATACTCCGACGGCGAGACGTCGAATTCCCGTTTGAACGCGGTCGAAAAGTTATTCGCATCCTCGTAGCCAACCTTGAAGGCGATGTCCTGAATGCTGTGCTGCCCCTCAAGAACCAGGGCCGCTGCATAGTTCAACCTGTAGCGCCGAAACCAAGCCATGGGGCCAACACCGAACTCTTCCTTGAACCGCTTGGACAAGGTGTTCCGGTTTGACCCGACCACTTGCGCCAAGGCGTCAATGCCGCCGGCAAATTCGGGCTCGGTAGAAAGGAAATTACAAGCAGCATTGACCAACGTATCTTTTGAAAAGTACTCGGCAGAGACATCCTGTTTCATCAATGCTTGCGCCGCACTGAATCTGTGCTGGATTTCGCTGGTGACAAATGGATAGGCAATATAGTCGCTGTATCCTTGCGAATATACTTCGGCACGTGCCGTCGACAAACCCAGGTTGATCAGTGCAAAACTGTGCTGGCGCTTATGCGACCCGGCAGGTTTTGGGGCATTGGCCGGCACAAAACGCTTCAGGCACTGACGTACAACGATTGCTTTTTCATGGTAAGAAATGCCTGTGCTTTCTGCATCGTTCGACACGCGGTATCCCATAGACCTTTCAACTATGCTGCGAAATTCGGACAAAAGGCGCGGTGTAAACTCCAAGCAGATCACTCGGTCACGATCATAAGGACTATGCATAAAATTCCCCATCCAAAAAACTTCTGAAAATTTTGTAGGGCGCCACGCAGAGTGCGACCTCTGCTGATCTGAAAAATCAACTTGAGTCGCTGAGCCGCCACCACAACTTTTGATTGAGTACAAAAGGTCTGGGAACTTCTGTTAACTTATTCACATATTGCATTATTAGACCAATCCAATACGGCATTAACCATAAATGAATGGCAAATTGCCAAGGGTTCTCCTTGCCAGCCAGACCAAGCTATGCCTTCTTCTGCCAACGCAATGGGAGACATGGCAGATGAGCGAAGCGGTCAATCTGACACTGGATGAAATACGAAACCTAAGCCTGAACATCCTGTCCGGATCCGGATACGGGCCGGACCATGCAGCGGCCATCGCGGATATGCTGGTCACCTGTCAGATTGATGATTGCCAGTCGCACGGCCTGTTCCGACTGTTCATGTGCAATGACACCATGAAGGCAGGCAAGATTGACGGAAATGTCTCGCCAGCCATTACCCAATCGGATAACGCCATCGTTCGGGTCGATGCTCGCGGAGGTATGTCCCTGCTGGCATTTCATGAGGCACTTCCAATTCTGATCGAAAAAACCCGAACCCATGGTATTGCAGCCATGGCCATCAATCGCTGTTTTCATTTCTCTGCCCTCTGGCCCGAAGTGGAGCGGCTATCTGCTGCCGGCCTTGCGGCGATGGCGATGGTACCAAGCCATTCCTGGGTTGCCCCTGCCGGCGGCACCCGCGGTTCGTTGGGCACCAACCCGCTGGCCTTCAGCTGGCCGCGACAGGGCAAGGATCCCTTCACCTTTGACTTCGCAACAAGCGCCTTTGCCCGTGGCGAAATCGAACTCTATCGCCGCGCAGGCAAGCCCCTGCCCGATGGCGTAGCAATCGATAAGGACGGCAACCCAACCAACGATCCGCAGGCTGCGATGGAGGGTGCGATGTTGACCTTCGGCAGCTACAAGGGTTCGGCCCTGTCCATCATGATCGAACTCTTGGCCGGTCCGTTGATCGACGACCTGACCAGTCTGGAAAGCATGGAGTTTGCCGGCAACTCAGGCGGCGCCCCCTATCATGGTGAAATCCTTCTGGCCTTCGATCCGAGACATTTCAGCGGTGGCCGCATAGACCCGAATGATGCAAGGGCAGAACGCCTGTTCGCTGACATCACCGATCAGGGCGCGCGCCTGCCATCCCAACGCCGGTTTGCCGCCCGGGCCCGCAACATCGAACGCGGATATGTTGAGATTGCCAAAACCCTCTATGACGATCTGCAAGAGTTGGCCCAACAGATTTAGCCCCCTTCCCCTCAGCAAAGCAGCTGGCTAAGAAGTCTCTCCGAACGACTGTCAGGAGGCCCCATTGGACCGCATCGCCCGCACCATCGCCACCGAGATCAACGCCCGACCCGATCAGGTAGGGGCCGCAGTAAAATTGTTGGACGAAGGCGCGACTGTGCCCTTTGTTGCGCGCTACCGCAAAGAAGCGACAGGTGGTTTGGACGATACCCAACTGCGCACCCTGTCAGAACGCCTGACCTATCTGCGCGAATTGGACGCCCGTCGCGCAACCATCCTGAATTCGATCAAGGATCAAGGCAAGCTGACAGTCGATCTTGCAAATTCCATTGCGCTGGCTGACACCAAAGCACAGCTGGAAGACATCTACCTGCCCTACAAACCCAAGCGGCGCACCAAGGCAATGATCGCACGCGAGAACGGGTTGGAACCTCTGGCTGACGCAATTCTTGCAGACCGGTCTGTCGATCCCGATACCCTTGCCCAATCCTACCTATCCGAGGCTGTTCCGACCGGCAAGGATGCCCTGAACGGTGCCCGCGACATTGTCACCGAACGACTAACCGAAAACGCCACCCTGTTAGGCGAACTGCGCAGCTTCATGCAGCGCGAGGCGCTGCTGACCTCGAAGGTGATTGATGGCAAACAACAGGATGGCGCGAAATTCAGCGACTATTTCGACCATTCCGAGCTGTGGGCCAAAACGCCGTCTCATCGGGCTTTGGCGATGCTTCGCGCGTCAAAAGAGGGCATCGTGACATTGGACATCGCGCCGGACCCCGAGACCGGCGCTGCTCGGGCGGAAGCGATCGTCGCATCACATCTGCTAACCCGCACGGATTCAACTGCCGATACTTGGTTACGCAAGGTGGCCGGTTGGACCTGGAGGGTAAAGCTCTCGCTGACGATGATGGTTGACCTGATGGCCGACCTTCGCAGCCGTGCCCAGGACGAGGCGATTTCCGTTTTCTCTCGCAATCTCAAAGACTTACTATTCTCTGCGCCAGCTGGCGCCCGCCCAACCTTGGGGCTGGACCCTGGAATACGAACAGGTGTCAAAGCAGCGGTTGTCGATGCAACTGGCAAAGTGGTTGCAACTGAAACAATTTACCCGTTCCAACCCAAGAATGACCTTCGAGGCGCGCAGGCCACAATCCTGCGCCTGATCGCCCAGCACGGCATTGAGCTTGTTGCAATCGGCAACGGAACAGCCAGCCGCGAAACCGAAAAGCTGGTCGGCGACACGCTCGGAGATTTGCCCAAAACCGTCACTCCTCCCACCAAAGTCGTGGTCTCGGAAGCCGGAGCATCGGTCTATTCCGCATCCGAACTGGCCGCCCGAGAGTTCCCGGACCTGGATGTTTCCCTTAGGGGCGCAGTTTCAATCGCCCGTCGTTTACAGGACCCCTTGGCGGAACTGGTCAAGATCGAACCCAAATCCATCGGGGTCGGGCAATATCAGCACGATGTGGATCAATATAAGCTTTCGCAATCATTGGCATCTGTCATTGAAGACGTTGTGAACGCCGTTGGCGTTGATCTGAATACTGCTTCTGCCCCATTGCTGTCGCATGTGTCCGGGTTGGGCCCGGGGCTGGCAGAATCCATCGTGTTGCACCGCGACATGAATGGTGCCTTTCAATCTCGTTCAGAGTTGCTGAAGGTGGCGCGCCTTGGTCCCCGCGCGTTCGAACAATGCGCAGGCTTTTTGAGAATACGCGATGGGGCCGAGCCCCTTGATGCGTCTTCCGTGCACCCCGAGGCTTATTCCGTGGCCCGACGCGTTGTCGCCGCATGTGGGCGGGATATTCGGCAAATCCTGGGGAATGAAGGCGCCCTGAAAGGCCTGCGCGCCGAACAGTTTGTTAACGACAGTTTTGGCCTGCCCACGGTTCAGGACATATTCTCCGAGCTTGAAAAACCCGGTCGTGATCCCCGGCCACATTTCAAAACTGCCTCGTTCGCTGATGGCGTGGAAGAGATCAGCGATTTGAAACCTGGAATGACCCTGGAGGGCACAGTTACCAATGTTGCGGCATTCGGTGCTTTTGTTGATATCGGTGTTCATCAGGACGGGTTGGTGCATATCAGCCAACTAGCAGATCGGTTTGTCAAAGATCCCCATGATGTCGTCAAAGCGGGCCAGGTAGTTAAGGTACGGGTCGTCGAGGTGGATGCGCCGCGAAAACGCATCGGTCTGACGATGCGCAAGGATGGTGGCATTGAAACTCGGCAAAAGCGCGTTCAAGGCAGCGACCAAACGCGGCAAAGCCATACAAAACAAAAAGAATCACAACGCGCAAAAAACGGCAATAATGCGCAGCAGGGAGCACTTGCAGATGCACTGGAATCTGCGTTCAAAAAACAATAATCTGCTAAAGGGTGTGCACCCCCCTGCCCTTACCGCGATCAGTCGAAAGCGTCTGGCTCTAGCTCTTGCCAGAATTCGAAGATTGCGGTTGCATTCAGCCCCGAGCGCCACGCATGCGCTCGGAAATGCTCGCGGTCTAGGTCGTTGTCTAGACCGGCAAGAAACAGTCTTTTATCTGCGTCCCTCTGTGTCGGGTTTCGCCGCGAAACCAGCTCTTCTACGATCGAGAGTTTCCGCGCCCGCTCCTCCCGCTCGGCTACCCGTTCGGCATAGGCTTTGTCTTCAACCGCCACTTGGGCCTGCCTCGCCTGCGCTTCTTCCAGTGCTTCAGGGCTGGGCTTCGCTGGCTGTTCCGGTTCAGGTGGCTGATAGTCATCGCGCAATGCGGCCGACAGATAACCCAATGTGGATTTCACTCCGCCCTTTTGCCTTACGTAATCAAGTTTCTGCGCAACGTAGTCTTCACCATGTTCGGAAATCCACTGTCGGGCCAAACGATCCGAGACCCCTTGATCACGTAGCTTCGAGTACACCTGCATATTCCGAGCACCGTCGCTGTCATCAATTTCGAACATCGCCTTTTGCGGGTTTCCCTTAATCCGAAAGCGAATATCGGTGACCGTCCGGCCTTTCTTTTGGAACTCGGGTTCGATCAGAATGTCCGAGCTTTTGTTCACCTCGGCAACCGCCGGTTTGATGATCTTGGCGTTGAGATGTTTGAAGCTGGTATAATAGTCGCTGCCATCTACCCCCATGAGCTTTCGGAAAACGTCCAAGGCCCACCAACCTGTCGACCCGATGCGCACAAAGCGATAGCAGTTTTCATACAGTGCCAATCCGTGCCCAGAACTAAAGTTGCGCTGAATCTGAACGTTGATCAGCGCATAGATTTTGGGATCATACAGCTTCTGCGCCAGCGCCGGTGAGTAGGCATATTCACAAACACCATTCTTGAGCTTGGCAAAACTCAGCAGAGAGGAAACCCCCCATTCCTGACGCCCCTGCTCATCCAACATATCCCATTCAGCGACAGTCTCGGCCAGGGCGCGCAGGCTTGCACGCAAGGTATCAAAATCGTTCGAGTTATAGCCGACCATCATCGCCAGAGTTCGTGCATCGATGGTATGGGTCTGTGCAGATGTCAGCGCATCATAGGCATTGAGAAGCAGGACATTCGACAGCTTTCGCTGAAGCAATGTCAACTTACCGCTGATATGAATCGCGGCGACGTTCTTTTTCACCGTTTCCCTTCGCAAGGCTCCGGATAGGTGATCCATGTCTGTTTGTGTTTCCGGCATGATTCTGCCTGACTGCTCTTTTTTGCATTTCTGCCATGAAAGGTACCTATCAATCAACTTCTATTAGGTGCCCAAATACAGGATCTGGCTCATCCCGAAAACGGGTACCCTAAACAGATATACCGAAACTTATCCCCAGACCCATCATCGCGAGCCCGTCATAAGAACGACTCAGACAGGATCGAACGTACTAGAAACGGCTTTGTAAGTGTCTAATAGCGTCGAAGATCCACGTCCCTGCGAATCGGTGCCCTTGTTCCTGTCGAATGGTTCCCTTGGTCCCGTATCTGGGCACCTTTGATCCCGGAATCGGACACCCTAGGAACTGTAAATGGGTCCCTAAAGTGATCTAACTTGTTGTTATAATTACTATATTATAAATCTAAATCTCTTAAAGACTCTATAAATAATAAACTCTTTGTTGGCGTGCTCTCTCATTTTTCTAGAGTTTCGTGGCGAAACCCAGCCTTGCGCGCAAAAACTGTGGAAAACTTCCGATCGCAGGATAGCTTTAGAAGATAATGTTCGCTACATTCCTAAATATACGCCGCTAAGGCGAACATCTTCTGAGGCAACGACAGTGAACAAATCAAACCAACCTCCGCTACCGCCATATTTGAATCTTGATCCCGCAACAGCGGCCGGGAAGTTACCTGATCCTATAGGAACCTCTCGATTCGCAAAAGCAGCGGCATTCTGCGCCAAAGGCCGTGAGGATCTTGCTCGCCGAGGTTATGCTCCTGATGGGGAAAAGCGGCTGCGTAGGTTTTCAATTTGGGAAATAACTAAGTACCTAATTCCGGTTGCACCTGCGCATCTCCGCCGTGTCCTCAAAGCACATCCTGATCTTCCTCAAGGCGAAGGTGAAGCCGGTTCAAAATGGTTCACTTTGGAAGAGGTCCTGACCTTGCGCCAGCATTTTGCGGCTGAAGGCGTCAGCACGAAGGAGTATCTTCCCTACCGGCCTGAAGGGCTTCCGGCTAAGGTTGTTTCCGTTGCAAATTTCAAAGGCGGTGTTGGAAAAACCTCGACCGCCGCCCATCTGGCCATGTCCGCCGCCTTGGACGGATACAAAGTTCTGGTCATCGACCTCGACAGCCAAGGATCCATGACGTCGATCCTTGGCGGGTCCGTCGCAGATGAATGGCAAACTGTGTTCCCCTTGATCGCGAAGGACTATGCTCGGGCGGTGCAGGAGGAAAACCGCGTGCGCAATGCGGCAGGTCAACCTGAAATTCCATTGGATGAGACCTTGCAAGAGGCGCTTAAAACGACCCCTGGCGATGTAATTCAGAACACCCATTGGCCAAATATTGATCTGATAGGTGCGCAGTTGAACCTTTACTGGGCCGAGTTCCAGATCCCAGTGTGGAGGATGGGGCTGAGAAGTTGGCCTTTGTGGGACGGCCTGACCAATTTCCTCGAGGATGAAGGTATCCTCAACGATTATGACATCGTCTTTCTCGATACGCCTCCTGCACTTGGGTACCTTACGATCAATGCACTGGCTGCAGCAGATATCCTTCTGGTTCCGCTTGGAGCTTCGTTTCTGGAGTTTGATTCAACGGGTCGGTTCTTTGACATGCTCTATACGACCTTTGCCAGTATCGAGGATGGTGAAAACACGGCACAACGCGCAGCTGGCTTGCCTGAGCTCAATTTCGAATGGGATGTTGTACGCGCAATCATCACCCGGTTTGATGCCAGTCAGCAAACAGACATGGCGAACGTAATTCAGGCCTATTTCGGGGATTTCATGAATGCCTACCGGCAGGACTATACTGCTTTGGTCGGGCAGGCTGGTGAGCAGGTGAATGGGATCTACGAAGCCGACTACCGTGATTTTAACCGGGATACGTATGTTCGGGGTCGGGAAACGTTTGACCGGACTTACGCAGAATTCAAAGAGGTTCTGATCGGTTGCTGGTGGCGCGACGCTCAGATGGGAGGAGAGGCAGATGGCTAAACGCAGAAGACTGATCGCACCGGACACAACAGAGCTCGAACAGCTTGAAGCGGGTTTCGCCGCGAAACCGTCGATCAGCCCGTTTGAAGCAAGCTCGTCCGCACCTCCAATAGCTCAGGTTGCAGCGGAGGCCGCTACCTTGGGTGGCATGGCGTCCGTGACAGACAGAGTCGCTTTGGCCCAGGACCAAGGTGATGCAGCTCGATGGCGCGATGCACAAACTGCCGGTTTGATTGCGGAAAAAATATCGCTGGATCAGATTGATCCGGATTTCATCCGCCGTGACCGGATGGTTGAAGACGAAGAAGCCATGGCGGAACTGTTGGAATCGCTGCGCGTTCACGGCTTGAGAACGCCAATCGAGGTGAGCCGGGTCGGTGACAGTTTTGGCCTGATCTCGGGCTATCGGCGTCTGGAGGCCTTCAAGCGGCTGTCCCAAAGTGATGCTCGGTTCATCGAGATTCCTGCATTTGTCCGTGAGGCTGGAACAGGGCAGGGCGCTTACGTCTCGATGGTGGAAGAGAATGAGCTGCGCTCGAACCTCAGCCCTTATGAACGCGGGCGCGTCGCGGTTCTGGCGGCAGGGCAGGGGGTTTTTGCTTCAACCGAGGCCGCTGTCGATGTGCTTTTTGCTGCTGCGTCCAAAGCCAAACGGTCCAAGGTCCGTAGCTTTGCTATGGTGCATGAAGCGTTGGGGGATTTGCTGCAGCATCCCGTGTCGTTGTCAGAAAAGGCCGGGCTCAAGCTTGCTTCGGCATTGCGGGACGGGGCACAAACCAGATTGCGCCAGGCATTGGCTGGCGCCGGCCCATTGGATTCCAAATCCGAATGGGGTCTGCTTGAAGCTGCGATCAAGGGCGTGCCGGACGCGGAAAAAGCTAAATCGCGCGGCGGGCGCCCGCAACAGGTGCAACGCTTGACACCGGTTGTCCTTCCCACAGGCGGCACAATTCAGGCCGAGGTGACATCTGGGGAACTCCGCCTCAGGATACGCGGGCGGGAAATTTCAGTTGATGAGGCTCAAAAACTGATCGACAAGATTGGCAACCATCTGGGTTAGTCCTGTGACGAGACCGGGATAGGTCGGTCTCGTCGTCAAAAAAATCAAAGAGCTGACTGGATTGGTTCGCAGAGGCGAATTCTACTACTGTCAAGGTAATGATCAAAATGAGGAATAAATGATCATTATGGATTCAAGATCCCTTGGAGGTGCTCGCTAGAGGAATTTGGGTAAATGCTAATGTCGCTGAGGCAAACGTTTACGCGGTTCTGCCGCAAACTTCGCCCCCACCTGTCAGTTCGAGTGCATTTCTGGTAGCGCGTGCTGGAACATGACAGGAGCAGGCCGTGAAGATCTCATTTAAGGGCGCGCATTTTCCGAAAGACGTCATCTTGCACGCGGTCTTCTTCTACCTGCGCTACGGTGTTTCATACCGGGATCTGGAAGAAATCGTGGCGGAACGTGGCGTTGATCTGGATCATACGACGCTAAACCGTTGGGTCAGTCGATATGCAGGTCCCCTTGCTGAAACAGGGCGGTATAGAAAGCGTCCCGCAGACCGTTCGTGGCGCATGGATGAAACCTATGTGAAAGTAAAAGGCGAATGGGTTTATCTTTACCCAGCGATCGACAAACACGGCAAGACCCTGGATTTCATGTTGTCCGAGCGCCGGAACAAAGCCGCTGCGACGAGGTTCTTCGCCCGCGCTCTCGAGTTGAACGGATTGCCACGCAAGATCGTCATCGACAAAAGTGGTGCCAATACTGCTGGCATCAAGGCGATCAACAAGATGTTGAAAGGCTTTGGTTGTCCGATCCCGATCGATATGGTCAGGCGGAAATACCTCAACAACATCATTGAACAGGATCACCGCTTCATCAAACGAAGGATCAGACCCATGCTGGGCTTCAAATCTTTCGCTTCAGCCGCATCTGTCCTGGCAGGCATAGAACTGGTCAACATGATCCGCAAAGGTCAATTCACACCCAAACTCCGTCCGTTTCAGCAGTTCGCCCAACTGGCGGGGTAAACTGCTAATCAATTCCACTGATGTTCTGCCATCCAAAAAGTTTGCGACAGAACCCCAATTACCTGCTGATTTATGTTTTTTTCAGTCATGCCCGTATCTCCTGGTCGAGTGAAAGAACAAAACCAGACCAAATTTGGGAACTTGCTGATAGAAGAAAATTGATAGATAAAACGATCTATCGCGAATTTTTCTTGGTGGTAAATGCCGTCCAACCAGATAAGTCTAACCTGGCTGCGTAGCTTTGAAGCCGCGGCCCGACATCTGAATTTTACCAGTGCAAGCGTCGAATTGGGGCTGACGCAGGCTGCCGTCAGCCTGCACATCCGATCATTGGAACAGCAGTTGCAGCACAAGTTATTTGTGAGGCGCGCAAGACACCTGTCTCTCACAGAGCTTGGTCAGGCTTATTGTTCAACTGTCCGGCAGGCGCTTGCTGATATCGATATGGCCTCGGCAAACCTTTTCGGGTCGATGGCGACGAAGACAGTTACGATCAAAGCGCCGATATCGACCGCTTCACTTTGGCTTGCGCCCCGTCTTCCGTCGTTCAAGAAAGACCACCCGACGATAAATCTTCGCCTTGTGACAAATATCTGGACAGAGACCACCAATTTAGAAGAGATCGACGTAGAGCTGCGCTTGGGTCGTGGCAACTGGACCGACGCACTCTCCGAGAAACTCTCTGATGAAGCGATCGTCCCGATATGCGCTAAAGGCCGGAAGAACAGTTCAAAGCAAGTGCAGGATCTGCTGTCTGGTCCATTTGTTCACATATTAGGCCATGAAGGCCATTGGGAACGATACTTGAGCGCATATGACTGCACCAAGCCGCAAGACGCCCCGCAATACTTGGTAGACACAACCATTTCTGCGCTGCAACTTGTCGCGAGTGGCGGTGGCTATGCCCTAGTGTTCTCGCGACTGGTTAATACCGAAAATGGGCTCGCCTCGGGCGTTCGATTTGCCGGCAAACCGTTGCCACACCCGGATGCACATTTCCTAATGCAACCTGTTTCCAAAAAAGCTGTACGACCAGAGGTCGAGATCTTTGTGGACTGGTTGCGTAACCAGTATAAAGAAGATGTTTGATCTTGGAATGAAAACAGATTTTGCAGTGAGAGGGGCGGTTTTGTCGACCACGATCTGCAACGGAATGCCTTTGTTGGCCAATGCCTCCGCGAAGAATTGCTTCACGGCCGCGGTATCGCGACTTTCAGGCGGCATAAAATCAAGGGTTTCCCCGTCGCGATCAACCGCACGATACCGATACATCCAATGGCCGCGCACTTTGAGATAGGTTTCGTCCATGCGCCATGAAACTCCACTAGGGTGCTTACGTTTATGCGTCTCAATCTTGACCTACGGTGAGAATTTCACCACCCAATCTGCAGATTGACTCACGCATCATGCCGGTCGGGGTTATTCCAAGCAATCAAGTTGAAAAGTTTGCGGCAGAGCCTGCAGGAGAAATTCCACCTGACTAAATCGATAACGCGGTGCTTCAGGTGCCACTAAGATGCGTTGAAAGATTAACTGCCGGGATTGCGGGTTTCTACCAGCTCGTGAACAGGTGCCATTTGGTCGGGTGACCGATTTCAATGGCCAAAAAGTGCTGCATAGAGTCCGAATGCTCCGACGGTGATGAGGCTGAGTGCCCAAACGACATCAAGATTGAACCATGTCTTTGAGAGGAACCTGAGCCCCAGCCAAAGGTAGATCACAACTGCGATGGTGCCGCCAGCAACTGTCATCGACAACGTGTGTACTGCTGCAACAAGAAACGCAGTCGTCACGTTGCTGCTCATAAGTGTTTGTGCTGCGGCATGACCGGTTTCGTTCGCTCCAATCGCACAGATGCCCAGAAAAATCGGCACCAGCATCAAACCAGCCCCATGCGCCATCGCAGCGAGGAATGACCAGAGCGCCAACCGGGCAGGGTGCACGCGCGCCAGAATTCTCGGATGTCTTCGGTTGATCAGCAGATAGAGGCCCATGGCGATAACCAAAAGCCCGGCGACCACGCGGATTTGAACTTCCCACTGAACAAGGAACATCATCAGTGAGAATGGCAACAAGATGCCAATCATCGCGAGGAAATGCCCCGTGGCCAACATTGCCAGCGCTTTTGGCAGGGCGCTGTGCTTTCGCTCCATCAACGCCGCCGTAACGGCCAACGGCCAACCCATGCCGGGGTTGATACCGTGGTAGAGTCCAGAAAAAATGACAGCCCACCAAAGGGCTGTCATTGTTGTTATGTCGCCCATTTCTTAGACGGACGGATAGCAGAAGCTGTCGGTCGAACAGTCACCGCCTTCTAGGCGAATTTGGTGGCTGCGCAGACCTTTGGGGAAGTCGACATAAAAGTCATTGTTCAGAGTCAGCCCCCCGTTTTCGCCCACATCGGCCATCACCATTTGTCCGCCTTCGTCGTCGGGATAGAATTGGTTGTCCCAGGTGGAATAAAGCGAGTTGGTCCAGTAGACGCGCTTGCCGTCGCGGCTGATTTCTACCATTTGCGGGCCATAGGCAAAATCCTTGCCGTTGGAGTGCTTGGTGCCGCGGGCGATGCCGCCCAGCTCGACTTTTCCGGTCAGCTTCGGGTTCATCGGGTCGCTGACATCGTATTGATGCATCTCGCCCAGCCCCCAGCACGCAACATAGAGGTATTTGTCGTCTAGGCTCAGGTCGATATCGGTGACCAGCGGCGGCACGGCCTCGAACCCTTGCAACAGTGGCGGCAGGTTCTCGGGCTTTTCGGGGCGCGGGTCGATGGTGATCGTTTTCTTGGACAGCCATTTGCCGTCGTCACCGCGCCACCATGTGAAAATTGCGCCTTGCAGGTTGGTGGTGTCCACCACGACACCACAGAAACCATAAGATTTTGTCGGGTCATGCGCAGGGCGAATTTCCAGTGCCATCTGGTAATTGTCGCCGAAATCCATCGTCTGGATATTCTTGCGCGCGCGCAAGTCCCAGAAGTGGATCGAATGGCCATACTTGTTCGACAACAGGTCCTCGGGCACCACACCGTTTTCAAACTGCGGCGGCAAACCCCATTCGGAACTAACCATGTAGTCCTGCGGCAGATTCCACCAGAAATCATAGTGCTTGTTCTGCTTGCCGCGATCCATCTCGTATTGCCCGATAATTTCGAACGTCTCGCAATCCATGATGAAGATGCCCGGAGGTCCGTCTGTACCGTCTTCGCCGCCACCTCCAAGGCAGGAAACATAGATCCCTTCGGGACCGCAATGGATGGTGTGCGGGCGCGAATAACCGGTTTTTGCAAATAGTTCTTCGGGTTCGATCGTCTTGTGGATCTTGGCCTTCAACGGGTCTTTCACGTCGATGACGTAAATACGTGAGGATCGGATTCCAGGTACGATCAGATAACGTCGTTCCAGAAAGGCGTGCCCGGTCAGAGGAGACAGAGATGACGAACAGGCGTTCCAGCCGAAATGGTGAAATTCGTCGCCTTTGTTGGGAACAATGACCTGATGTACGATCTGGCCATAGGTGTCGGAGTCCGGTTTGAGGTCAATGACCGCGATGCCATCAGATTGCGATCCGTCCGGGCTGAGCATTACAGTGAAGGCGTAGTTTTCCACCGGTGCCTGCATGGCAAGCTTAGGCGAGGCGTGAAACGTTGGATCTGGTCTCAGGTTCATTTGGTTTCCTCCGGTTTGTTGAATTTTTCCTATTCTCAGTGTCATCCTTTTGGCCAAAATGGCCGGTAGTTGTTCGTTTCGTTATGTATCCGTCACGTTGCACAGCTGGATTGCGCCACTGACCTTCTTGGACAAGCCTTTCAGTTTCTCGCCGATCTCGATGCGGTATTCGGTGCGGAACCGGCGAATGGGGCCAACCGCACCAATACTGAACGTAGCTCCGATGTTGCCGATCGATACCGGTGCCGCAACGCTGGCAATTCCGATGTCGATTTCCTGATCACAATCGGCAAAGCCGCGTTCGCTAATTATCTCGAATTCGCGGCGTAGCTCATCTTCGGACGTCTTGGTGTGTTCAGTATACGCCTTCAGGCTCCCTGACATGATGCTTTCGCGAAATTCCGGTTCCGCAAAGGCGGCAATGGCTTTCGAGCACGAGCAGGCATGCATGGGACGTACGCCCAAGCCCGGATGAATGAAGGCACGAGCGGGATCATCGGGTGTTTCTACGTGGATGATTTCAACTTTGTTGTCGCGAAAGCGCGCAAGAAAAACCGTTTCATTAAAATTTGTCGCTGCGAGGCGCATGAGGGGGGCTGCACAGCGTCGGACATCGGCATCGGACTTTCCAAGCAAGGCAATCCTGATCATCCGCTCGCCAATGATGTATTTTCCGTCATCAGAGGGTTCGTCGAGGAGATTTTGTTCAACAAGTGACTGAATGAGCCGGTAACATGTGGGCTTCGGCAGATCGGTTGCACGTTGAACCTCTGCCACCGAAACAGGGCGTCCGACGACTGCGATGATTTCAAGTATCTGGATCAGACGTTCTAGGTGCATGTTAATGAAATTCTCACAAAACGAGACTGTGTATCGAATGATGGGAATCTTTCGTCCAAACGCAAGTATAATCTTTGGGAAATCTATTTGCGGACAATGGCGGTGGCTGCGATTGAGACCGAAAAATTCCTTGAGATCATTGAGGTGGAGCTAGATGGATCACAGGCTGGCGAAGCCCTGATAGAGATCTATGCGACGGGGACTGTAGCTATTACCAACCCGGCCGAGGCCGAAATTGACTGAACCGGTTTCGCGTCGGATAGGGCGGGATAGGCCCAACGCTATTCAAAGGTTACGACCTGTTGGCGCGGTTCAGATCATTAGTGTCGACCCTATGCATGCACCTAAGTAGATCCGTGCGGTTGTTGAATTCTGGCAAGGAAAGTTACCGACTTCATCTTTACTGAAGTTAATTAAAGCTAATTGAGTTTGACTGATATCGCCCTCTAGCTGCATTCTGCTCTGAATCGGAATTGCCGAATTTGGAGCCAGACGTGACCACTTCTGAACCTGATCGCGTCGTTTCAGTCGGCGAGCAATGCTCGGCTACCAGATGTGAACCGTCGGTAATCCTTGAATGTGCCGCTACCGGAGACGTAGCGCTAACCGCCACGCTGCATGAGAAGATCGGCACGTGTGTTCGAACCAAAGGCCCGTCGGGTTCATGGTACAAAGCCAACTAACCTGTGCGGAAAAATAATGAAAAAGTGACAACTGGGAGGAACCTTATGTCATTACCTGAACCATTTACGGATCTAGAGATAGAAACGGCGGATGCCGGTTTCTATGAGAATTACAGCGTACCGATCGCGCTGATCAGCAAGGGCATCATGGTTGCCCTTGTACTGTGGGCGCTTGTCTTCCCGGCCAATGCCAACAGCACCCTCGGTAGCTGGAATGGCAAGCTGCTGGAAATCTTCAACAGCTTCTACATTGTTATTGTCGGCCTGTTTGCCATCTTTCTGGTGATTGTGGCGATCCTGCCGTCGACAGGGAAGCGGGTCATGGGAACACCTGGCGAAAAGCCCGAGTTCTCGAACTTCTCGTGGTTCTCGATGATGTTTGGTGCCGGTCTGGGTGTCGGCCTGATGGTCTTTGCGACCGCTGAACCGCTGGGCCTGTGGGGATCAAACCCCGAGGTCGTGTCCGGTGCAGTTGCTGGCAACGATCCCGAATCCGTTCAGTCGGCCTATCGGTATACCTTCCTGCACTATGGCTTCCACGCCTGGGCAATCTATGTGGTGACTGGCCTGTCGCTGGCCTATTACGCCTATACCCGTGACATGCCTCTGACCATCCGTGCGGCTCTGACCCCGCTGTTCGGTCGTTTGATGAACGGATTCCTTGGCCATGTGGTCGACGTTCTGGGCGTTGTTGCAACGATCCTGGGTGTGTCCGTGACCATCGGTTTTGGCGTCAGCCAGTTCATCGACGGTCTCTATGCCATCACCGGCATGGAATGGATCATGGACTTTGGCGGAGATGTTCCGACGCCAAGCAAAGTTGGTCTGATTGCTGGTCTGGTCGTTATCATGGGCTTGTCCATCATTTCGGCGGTGTCGGGTGTTGGCCGGGGTGTTAAATACCTGTCGAACCTGAACCTTGTCCTGTCGATCATCCTGCTGGGCACGTTTGTGATCTTCGGGTCCTTTGTCTTTGCTATGACCACCTATGGTACAGCGCTGGTTGACTACCTTCTGAACTTCCTCTCGCTGAGCTTCGGTGCCTATGGTCCGCTGTCAGCCGAGGCCTTTGCGGCGGCTCTGCCCGCCGAAGCGCAGGCACATGCGGATGCCCTGATGGGTGGCGCAACTAACGCCTGGGGCAGCTTTGATGGCTTCAAGAGCGGCTTGGAAGGCGCAGCAGCTGAACTGGACGAGGCCACGCTGGCCGCGGCATATGCCGCTGGTGAGCAGGGTCGTCAATTCGGCTGGCAGGCCGGTTGGACCACGTTCTACTGGGCCTGGTGGATCGCGTTCTCGCCGTTCGTGGGTCTGTTCCTTGCGCGCATCTCCAAAGGTCGCTCCGTGCGTGAGTTCATTCTGGGCTGCGTGCTTGCACCGGCACTGGTGTGCTTCGCCTGGATGACTGTACTGGGTGGCACCGCGATTGATTTGGAACTGGCCGGTGCCGCAGAAGGCGCGATCATTGGTGCCTCGAACACAAACAAGCTGTTCGTGACCCTGTCCTACATGATCGACGGAGGGCTGCTGTCCATGCTGAACGTCATGTGCGTGATCCTGATCATGACCTTCCTGGTGACCTCAGCTGACTCGGGCATTCTGGTGATGAACACCATCATGTCCGGCGGCAGCCAGGAGACCGGCATCAAGCACCGCATCATCTGGGGGGTGATCCTGACGGCTGTGATCGGCGCGCTGATCCTTGCTGCAGGGGAAAACAACCCGATGGATGCGTTGCGCAACGCGATGATCATCGGTGCATTGCCATTTACCATGGTGATGGCGCTGATGATGGTCTCGCTGACCAAAGCGCTTTACCGCGACGGACAGCGTGACAAGCATGCTGACGCAAGCACACAGGCTGCCGAGTAATCAAACTATAGCGTTACGAACCTTGCGCCGCCCCTTTGATCGGGGGCGGCGTTTTCGTGCAGCGGTGGATTAAGTTCTGACCAGTGTTTCGTGCCAGACGTCAGACAGGCAGCATGTTTGCAGAAGCAGCACAAATGCTACTGCGCGCACATGGTATTGCTAGATCGGTGGTGATGCCTGGGCCATAGTCCGCCTCTTCGCTGCAATCAGAGACGAACATTACCCGTTGCACGAGCTAGACTTGCGGCATTGTCAGTGCTGTCTCGAAGAACTGGTACGAATTAATCTCGTACAGCTTGGACGAAAAATTGCTATCGAAATTGGAGTCAGCACCTAAAGAACGGTGCTGCCGCTTATGTCAATCCGGCGATTCAAACCTCGGTCAGGTGCTTTCTGACAGTTGGATCAATCCTATTACTTTGAATTGGGTAAATGCCACAAGCTGCGATCGCCTCGCGCGCAGTTACACGTTCGTGCAGACGTTTCCAGATTGTTTTGGCTGCGTATGGATGGGGGTATGGGCGCCAAGCAACGCCCATGGTCATCCCTCGCAAATACTTCAGTTGCTGGCGATGCGCCGAGTACAAGATTGTATTGGAAACGCTGCCTTCGCGCGCGAGCTCGTGTTCAGTCACGAATATCCTGTTCCCGCGCATAGTTACAAAGCCAGCGTAGCGCGAAATCTGATGCATGCTCTTGTCTGGAGACGTGGCAATTTCACGGGACCGGATCGTGATTAGCCCTTCAACTTCCTGAATGCGGATCAACGAACAGAAGATTTTTCCTTCCCAAGATGGCGTGCAGAAATAGGAATGATAAAAACCTATATAGCGCCGCAAGTTCTTCTGTTGCCCCCGGAAGGGTTCCAAAAACGCATCTGTGGGCGTTTTCCCAACTTGTGGCAGGACGCCTCTTAGCATTCGTTCGAAGCTTGCAGTTTCCTCGAAAAGCTGTGCTTCGGTCAGGTCGAAATGACGTGCAATGCGGCGCATGTTATGGGCAGAGGGCAGGCTGGAGCCATTCAAATAGCGATTGAATTGCTGTCTATTGACGCCGATTTCGCGGCAAATCTGCGAAATGTTTCCATGCTCTGCGCACAACGATCGTAAGTTGGCAGAAAAATACTCGGACACAAGAAAAACCTTTCGCGTTTTGACGCTATATCACTGCAAACTGCGTCAACTCGCATAAGATTGCACAATTTGATTTATCTGCAAATCGGTTTCTTCTTCAGCATCAGATAGTAACAGACAAGCTTCAGATGCCAATCGAAACAATCGAAAACACATGGATCACACTTGCCGATGGGCGACGGCTTGCGGCGCGCCTCTGGTTGCCCGAGACAGGCCCCACACCGGCCATTCTGGAATATCTGCCATATCGCAAACGTGACGGCACCGCGCCCAGAGACGAAACAACACACACGGTTTTTGCAAAGGCGGGCTATGCCTGTATTCGGGTCGACATAGCTGGCACCGGGGACAGCGAAGGGCAATTCGACGACGAATACTCGGAACAGGAACTGCATGATGGTGAGGAAGTCATAGCCTGGATTGCCGCGCAGGATTGGTGTGACGGCAATGTCGGGATGATTGGGATATCTTGGGGCGGGTTTAATGGTCTGCAGCTGGCCTTCAGGCAACCACCTGCACTGAAAGCCATCGTCAGTGTCGCTTCGACTGTGGATCGATATGCCGATGACATCCACTTCATGGGTGGGTGCCTGCTGAGTGACAACATGAATTGGGGCAGTCAGATGTTTGCCTATCTGACGCGCCCAGCTGATCCAGAGCTTCGAGCAGATTGGCGACAGGACTGGCTTGCCCGACTGCAAAACGTCCCATTCTTTTCTGCAGATTGGCTGCGACATCAGACGCGCGACCCATATTGGAAGCACGGCTCAGTTTGCGAGGATTGGACCGCGATCCAAACCCCTGTCTTGGCGATTACAGGCTGGGCAGATGCTTACGTCAATGCGCCTCCGGCTTTGGCAGCCAACCTGACGGCGCCAACCAAAGCTATCATTGGGCCGTGGGAACACCGCTATCCGCACATCTCAAAGCTCGATCCCGCAGATTTTCATTCCGAAGTCGTTGGATGGTTTGACCGCTGGCTGAAGGGACAACAAAACGGCGCCGAGGATTTGCCTGCCTATCGGACATACATGCAGGAACACTTCAATCCGACTGCGCAAAACGGTCCTCGGAAAGGTCGTTGGATTGCAGAGACGGCATGGCCGTCACCTCATGTCTCAGAACGGGTCTGGCATCTGGTTCCTGGTGGGTTTTCGCGGGACCCGGTGGTTGGTACGGTCGTTGTCACGTCGCCCAACCATGTTGGTGGGGAAGGCGGATATTTCTGTGCGGGCATGCGTATCGACAATGAACTTGCAGGGGATCAGGCCGGTGATGATGCCTTATCGGTCTGTTTTGACAGCTCGCCGCTGCAAGCACCGCTCGAGCTGCTGGGTCGGGCAAAGCTAAAGTTCCAGTTTTCAGTGGATCAGCCTGTTGCCCAGCTTGTCGCGCGGCTGTGTGATGTTTCACCCGAAGGTGTGTCACAGCGGATCAGCTATCGTCCGTTGAACCTGTGTCACTACCACAGTCATGAGACGCCGCAGGTCCTGCAGCCAGGTGAGATCTACGAGGCTGAAATCACGCTGAACGAATGTGCGCACCATTTGCGCGAGGGCCACGTTTTGCGACTAGCGTTGTCGACGTCTTATTGGCCGATTGTCTGGCCAGCACCTCAATCGGCCACGGTAACTTTACACTTGCTGGATTGTACTCTTCATCTGCCGGTGCGCGAAGTTGCGCATGAAATTCAAGCCTCTGAACCCGGCCCGGCGCAGGCGTATCCGGTTCTGGCAGCTGAGCAGTTGCGTTTACCTTCAGCGCAATCAGAACGCACGGTGACGGAAAGCGGTTGCGTGGTTCTGGAGACGTTTGATGACTATGGTAAAACGCGCGATCCCTACCACGATCTGATTGTTGGTAGCGACGTACGCATGCGTTACCGCATTCACCCCGATGATCCGACAACCGCGTATTTCGAGACCGCTTGGAGTTTTTCGTTCGAGCGCGAAGAATGGCAGGTCGCCATCACGACCGAGTGCCGCATGACCTGTGACACCGAGAATTTCTATCTCTACCGCAAACTACGCGCCACTGAAGGCGCAAATGAAATCGAAGTCCTAACAAGGGAATGGTCCGAAACCGTTCCACGCGGATTTCTCTGACTTAATCTAAGGGAGGATACTATGAAGATCGAATGGACAAAGGCCAATGTTGGTCGCCGGAGGTTTCTGAAAGGCGCAACTGCGCTAGGGGCCGCTACAGCGCTTCCGATGGGGTGGGCGAACCGCGCGTTTGCAGCAGATGACGGTGTTCTGCGGGTGCGGGCTTATGGTGATGCACAGAACATGGATCCAGCACATTCCGTTGGTGTCGTTGAAGAAGAAGTGCATGCCTCCATCTACAACAAGCTGATCCAATACAAGCCGGGCGAGGAATGGGGTTGGCAAATGGATGCGGCAACTATGATCGAGCAGGTTGACCCGACCCATATCAAGTTCGCATTGCGTGACGATATTGGATTCACCAACGGATTTGGCGCGATGACTGCTGAAGACGTCAAATTCAGCATGGAACGGATCGTGGACGACACGACCGACAGTCCGAATAAGCCCGACCTAGGGCCATTCAGCCATGTTGAAGTGACAGGAGACCGTGAAGGGACAATCGTTCTGAACAGCCCGTTTGCCCCGATCTGGTCGATTGCCCTGCCGTATATTACTGGAAACATCGTCTCGAAGGCAGCGGTCGAAGCCGCCGGTGGCCGGATCGGTGCTGATCCGGTTGCGGAATCCGGCCCGTATCTGCGAGACAGTTGGTCGCCCAAAGAAAAGACCGTTCTAAAGCGCAACCCTGACTGGAAAGGGGATGCCCCCGCTTGGGATACCGTCGAGATCTATCCGATCGATGATGAAAACACGGCCGAGATTGCGTTCGAGGCAGGCGAGTTGGACGTAACTCGCGTGTCGCTGGGCTCGGTTGAGCGGTATCGCGCCGGGGTTCCCAATGGTGGGTCGCTGGTTGAGAAACCCTCGCTTTACTATGTCTGGATGGGAATGAACGTCGAGCATCCAAAGCTGCAAAATCAAAAACTGCGGCAGGCAATTCAGCACGCAGTGGATGTTCCGAGCATCCTGGAGGCAGCATATTTTGGAGCTGCTGAACCGGCTACCGGCATCATCGCACCGGGCCTTGCTGGCCATCGGCCATCTTCGCTTGTACCACCTGAGGCGAACTTCGAGAAAGCCGCGCAGTTGCTCGCGGAATCCGGTGAAACCAATGTCAAGCTAACCCTCGATACGTTGAACAAGACGACCTTTACAACAACTGCACAGATTATTCAGGCGACGCTGGCGCAGATTGGAATCACGGTTGAGGTTAACGTTCTGGAATCTGGGGCATTCTGGGCGTCCGGTGACAATGAGAACCTACAGCTTGTTCTGAACCGTTTCTCGATGACGCCTGATCCGTATTATGCGACGTCGTGGTTCACACCAGAACAGATCGGGAAATGGAACTGGGAACGGTTTAACAGCCCGGAATTTAACGAAATCCATGAATCTGCGGCTGCTGAAACGGACATCGCAAAGCGAGCTGAAATGTATCAGCGTGCGCAGGATCTGATGGAAGAAAGCGGTGCTTATCGCTTTATCACTCACGAGGCGACACCGGTTATTCACAGCGCACGCGTCATTCCAGCGCTGCGGCCAGATGGCCTGTCCCTGCTTCGCTATTTTGGCAAGGCGACCTGATCTCCCCAGGTCGACCGGGTGCGGCGGGTGCGTAACGCTCGCCGTACCAACACCAACGCCATCAAGCCAAAAGGAGCCAGTTGGCCATGCTGAAATTCGCAACCCATCGCTTCGGGCTGTCGCTGCTTATCCTCTTCGTGGCGGTCACCGTCATGTTCCTGATGATCCGCGCCGTGCCAGGCGACCCGGTCCAAATCATGCTCGGCCCACGCGCCACGCCCGAGCTTCAGGCCCAACTCACAGTAGCGTTGGGGCTGGACCAGCCAATCTGGAAACAGCTTTTGATTTTTTACGGAAACCTCTTGCAGGGTGACTTGGGAACCGATGTCTTTTCGGGTCGTTCCGTGACTGACATCGTGTTCCAGCAACTACCATTCACATTGGAACTGATTTTCGCGTCGATCCTGTGGTCAGCTACGCTGGGCATCGCACTCGGCGCCTATGCGGCTGCGCATCCCAATACGTTGATCGACCGAGTTGCCGCCGCGATATCTGTCAGTTTTGTGGCCGCTCCGGCCTTTGTTGTCGCGCTCTTGGCTCTTTTGGTTTTTGCGGTGCATCTACAGTGGTTTCCCGCGATCGGTGCCGGGGAAGGCTTCCTTGACCGTCTTGACCATCTGGTCCTGCCCGCCTTTGCCATCGGGCTCAGTTGGGTTGGCTATATTGCCCGGTTGGTACGCGCCTCGATGCTGGAGGTTATGGGTGAAAGCCATGTCCGCACGGCCCGAGCCTTTGGTATCGCCGAACGTCGCGTGGTCATGGTGTACGCGCTGCGGATCGCCATTTTGCCCGTGGTTACCGTGATCGGTGTTGGGATGGGTTTTCTTCTCAGCTCGGCGGTTTTCGCTGAAATCGTCTTTGCCCGACCTGGTTTGGGCAAACTGGTCATCGACAGCATTACGACCCGAAACTACCCGATTGTGATGGGCTCTGTCCTAGTATCAACAGCTTTGTTCGTGGTGTCGACCGCATTGGCCGATCTGATCAATGCGCTGCTTGATCCACGCGCGCGCACGGCTCATTGAGGAGGCAGGCACATGGAAAAATCTCGTTCCGAAATGGGCCAGATCATAGTCGGCGTTGCGCGCGACCCGCTTGGTCTCATGGGCTTAATCATCGTCGGTGTCATCGTTTTCTGCGCAATCTTTGCGTATTGGATCGTACCCTATGATCCGATTGCGATGGATATCAAATCCCGCTTGCAGGGACCGTCCACAGCACACCTGCTGGGCACAGATCAGTTAGGGCGCGATACGTTTTCGCGGGTCATCGCGGGGGGCCAAGTAGCGCTCAAGGTGGCATTGCCCGCTGTGTTCGGAGCAATGGCGATTGGCCTGACACTGGGCATGATTGCAGGGTATGGGCCGAAATGGCTCGATAATCTTCTAATGCTGTTCTTCGATACCATCCGGTCCTTTCCGACAGTGATGTTCGCGCTGGCCGTTGTGGCCCTGATCGGGCCCAGTCTGCAGACGGTCGTGTTTGTCGTCATGGCGACCTCGATCCCAACATATGGGCGTGTGGCGCGGACCCAAACGCTGACACTCCGCAACTCTGAGTTCATCCTGGCTGAACGTTCAATGGGGGCCAGCATGGCGCGCATTCTAGGCGTTCATATGCTGCCCAACATCATTGGCGTTCTGGCTGTGTTGGCAGCCATGGATATCCCCACAGTCATCGCGCTTGAGGCCGGCCTGTCCTTCCTGGGTCTGGGCGTTAAGCCTCCGACCCCGAGCTGGGGTGCTTTGCTTAAGGATGGCTATTCCCTGATCCGCCAAACTCCTTGGTTGGTTGTTGGCGGAGGCCTGCCGATCATTCTGGCAACGCTTGGCTTCACGTTTCTGGGTGAAAGCCTGCGCGATGTAGTTGACCCGAAACTGAGGAAACAGCGATGACCGAGACACTTCTGGAAATCGACCAGCTTTGCGTCGATTACGAAACAGGCCGTGGCGACCTCAGGGCATTGAGGGACATCACATTCAACGTCAACAAAGGCGAAATCGTTGGCATCGTGGGAGAGTCCGGTTGTGGTAAATCCACATTGATTTCATCCATTCTGCGTTTGACCGCGCCCAATACCCGGTTCCGTGAAGGAGAAATTAGGTTCAAGGGGAAGGATTTGCTGCAAGCTTCTGATCGGCACATGCGGGACCTGCGCGGGGCGGATATATCCATCGTCTTTCAGGATCCGATGCAAACGCACAACCCGGTTCTGACTATCGGTCAGCAGATGCTGGATATTCAGCACCGATCCAGACAGTCCAAGGCTGACAAGTTGGCGCACGCGGCCAAATTGTTGGGCGCTGTTGGCATTCCTGACCCTGAGGCGCGTCTGGCGCAATATCCGCATGAATTCTCTGGCGGGATGCGTCAACGGATCGCCATCGCGATGGCGTTGATGTCCGAACCTGATCTTTTGATTGCGGATGAGCCGACAACTGCACTGGATGCGACACTGGAGGTGCAGATTATTGAGCGCCTGCAAGAGCTGCAGCGCGAGTTTCACTGTGCCATCCTGTTCATCTCGCACCATTTGGGCGTGATCGCAGAACTCTGCGACAGGGTTGTTGTGATGTATGCTGGCGCAGTTGTTGAAAGCGGGGACGTGCGGGAGATTTTCCACAATCCTAAACACCCTTACACACGCCGACTGATCGAATGCGACCCCGGTCACATCAAAGAGCGTGCCCGTGTATTGCCAACCATTCCCGGTGAAGTGCCCGACTTGGCCAACCTGCCGGGGGGCTGCATTTTCAGGGATCGTTGTGATCAGGCCATGGCGCGCTGCGCCACCGAAGTGCCCCCCTTGGATCAATTGAAAGAAGGCCATCACGCTGCGTGCTGGCTGAACCATCAGGAGGTCGCATCATGAGCTTGCTGAACGTTGTGGACCTCAATACCAGCTATGGCCCGGTCAATGTACTGGCGGGTGTCAGCTTTACCGTAGAACCCGGAGAGACTTACGCGCTGGTTGGTGAAAGTGGGTCTGGTAAAACCACGGTCATTCGCGCCATTGCCGGGCTAGCACCTGCGCAAGATGGCTCGGTCACCTTCGAAGGTCAGGAAATTCGGGGCGCACCCGAAAGTGTCATGCGCCTGTTGCGCAAAGACATGGCGATGATGTTTCAAGACCCGGTAGGAAGCCTGTCGCCGCGTCTGACCATCCGCAGTCTGATTACCGAGCCTTACCGCATTCAGGGCATGAAGGACCGTGACATGGACGCCGAAGCCAAGCGCTTGTTGGAAATGGTCAACTTGCCCACGCATTTCGCGGACCGCTATCCTTATCAGCTATCTGGTGGCCAAGCTCGGCGTGTGGGTGTGGCACGTGCACTGGCACTGGAACCCAAATTGATCCTTGCGGATGAGCCCACTGCAGGTCTCGATGTGTCGGTTCAGGGCGAGCTGTTGAACCTGCTCAACGACCTGCGCGAAAGGCTGGGGCTTGCGATGGTGATTATCACGCATAACCTTAGCGTCGTACGCCATGTGGCTGACAGAATGGGCATCATGTATTTGGGCCGATTGGTTGAAGAAGGTACAACCGAGGCCATCTTTAACGAGCCGCGCCATCCCTATACCCGCTGCCTGCTGAGTGCCAACCCAGAGCCGGACCCGGATGCGCGGTTGGAACGGATCGCTCTTAAAGGTGAGCCCCCCAGTTTGCTCAAACGCCCGTCCGGTTGTGAGTTCCGCGAGCGTTGTCCCTTTGCCAAGGATATCTGCACCCAGACTCCGGAATGGGAAGTAAATGGCGGCCACGGGCTGCGTTGTCTGGCCCCGCTGTCGTAGTAGGAAACCCAATGCCAAGCACACTATATTTTAACGGCACAATCCTGACTATGGATGCACAGAACTCCTCTCCCGAGGCTGTTCTGACCGAGGGCAAAAGAATTCAGGCCGTCGGTGCTGAAGCAGATCTGCGCGCACGCATGCCGGCTGACTCACATGAGTATAACCTTCAAGGTCGTACACTGATGCCGGCGTTTATCGACCCGCATGGGCATTTCCCGGATCCAGGGTTCATACGGCTGTTCCGTGTCGACTTATCGTCGCCCCCTTTAGGGGACTGCAAGCACATGGCGCAGGCGTTGAACAGGATTCGGGAAAAGGCTGGCGAGACGCCCGAGGGTGAATGGGTCATGGGGGTGTTGTTTGATAATACTGCCATTCGCGAAGGCCGCATGCCTACGCGGGCTGAGCTGGACGATGTATCACAGCGTCATCCAATCTGGGTTATTCATGCGTCGGGGCACTGTGGCGTAGCCAATTCTGTTGCCCTTCAGAGGCGCGGGTTAAACTGTCAAACACCTGATCCAGAAGGCGGCCGCTTTGGCCGTGATCCTGAAACCGGAGCCCTGACGGGATTGATCGAAGGATTATCGGCCATGGGCGAGATGGGCGATACTGATTTCCTGATTGACCGCGAAAGGTTCTGGCAAGGCTTTGAGGCCTGTCGTGACGAATACCTATCCTATGGTGTGACCTATGCCCAAAACGCCTGGGCGTCGCAAACCATGTTGGAACACTTTGCCAGCCAGCCCGCGGATCTGGATCCGGGAATAGACATTGAGCTCTTACCCGTCGGAAGTCTGGAACCCGAATTGTCCGAGCATTGGATAGGTACGAACTGGCCCGGCAACCCGCATTTCACACTGGGTCCGCGCAAATTGTTCACGGACGGGGCTTTTCAGTTGCAGACCGCGTTTTTGTCTACCCCGTATTTCAAGCCATCCGATCCCTGTCACCCTTGTGGGATGGTTTACACCTCACAAGAACAGCTAGATGCCGACGTCAGAAAACTCCATAGCAAGGGCTTGCAAATGCATTGCCACTGCAATGGTGATGCCGGTGCCGAGATGTTCATAGATGCGGTGGAAAAGGCGCTTATTGCGCATCCCCGCCCAGATCATCGCCACACCATTATCCACGGTCAGGCTCTGCGGGATGATCAGTTGGAGCGTATGGTCCAGCTTGGACTTACCGTCAGCTTTTTTCCGGCTCATATACATTTTTGGGGTGATCGCCACTACGATACGTTCTTGGGGCCGCAGCGCTCCGAGCGGATATCCCCTGCGGCGTCTGCTGAACGGTTTGGCTTGCGATATACAATCCATAATGATGCCTCGGTCACCCCGACGCGTCCGATTCATCTGGCCCACTGTGCGGTAAATCGAAAATCCGTTTCTGGCCGCGTGCTCGGTGAAGATCAGAAGATCAGCGTTCTGTCAGCCTTGCGCGCTCAGACCATCGACGCTGCTTGGCAAGTCTTCAAGGACGAGCAGCGCGGTTCTGTCGAACCGGGTAAAGTTGCTGACTTTGTTGTCCTTTCGCGTAACCCACTGCACGATCCGGACCGCCTGACAGATACGCGGGTGCTTGAAACGATCCGCAATGGCCAAAGTGTTTTTGCTGCACCCCATGCCGAACAAGAAATCGAGCACACATGATGGCGACCAAGCGTATTGCGATCGCGGGTTTTCAGCATGAAACTAATTGCTTTGGTGTGACGCAGGCCGGTCTGCACGAGTTTGAGATGGCCGATTCCTGGCCCGGCATGTTGCACGGTGCGCAGGTGATATCGGAAACGTTTGGCATGAACCTACCTATCGCCGGTTTTGCGAAGGCTGCAGCGGCAGCAGGATTTGAAGTCGCACCAACCCTGTGGTGTTCTGCCGAACCGTCCGCACATGTAACCGATCACGCATTCGAAACAATTTGCGAGATGTTGTTGGATCGCATCCGGGATGTGGGCGACATTGATGGCGTTTATCTCGATCTCCACGGGGCAATGGTCACCGAAAGCTTCGCTGACGGTGAGGGAGAGCTTCTGCGTCGTGTACGTGAAGTTGTGGGCTTCGAAGTGCCAGTGGTCGCAAGTTTGGACCTTCACGCCAACATCTCGGCTGAGATGGTCGACAATGCAGACTATTTGTCTGTTTTCAGAACCTATCCCCACTTGGATATGGCGGAAACGGGCGCACGATGCGTTCCTGTCCTGCAGCGGTTGCTAGCGGGCGAAACGCTCTACAAGGCTTTCCAACCGGTGCCTTACCTCATCCCTCTGCATGCGCAACATACGGGCTCCAAGCCATTCAGCGAGATCTATCAGTTGCCCGAAAGATTTGAGAAGCAGGAAATTCTGGCAGAAATTGCCCTCGGCTTCACCGCGGCGGATTTCTCAGACACAGGCCCATCATGTCTTGCCTACGCGGCCACCGCCCAGAAAGCTGCTGCTGCCGCGGAAGACGTCGTGCATTTGTTCGTATCTCGCGAAGCCGATCTTGATTGTTCGATGTTGTCTCTGGAGGAAACCGTTTCGATATGTCGCGAAAGGCGGGGAAAACCCATTGTTGTCGCAGATGTCCAGGACAACGCTGGTGCGGGCGGGACATCAGATACTACAGGCTTGCTGGCAGCACTGATTGAGGGCGGGACAAAGAGTGTCTTAATGGGTCTGTTCCATGACCCTGAAAGTGCAAAACAAGCCCATAAGGCCGGAGAAGGTGCACGGATAAAACTTGCGGTCGGTGCAAAGTCCAACTTGGCTGGGCACGTTCCAGTCAAAGCAGAGTTTGAAGTTCTGGCTTTGGGTGATGGCCTTTGTCGCTATACCGGAAAAATGTATGGCGGTGGGGTAGCTACGCTGGGCGAGACAGCTGCCCTACGTTTGGTTGGGCACGAGGCAAGTATTGACCTTGTTGTCACAAGTATACGGAACCAATGTCTTGATCGCGCGCATTTTACTCATATCGGATTAGACCCAACGAACTACGCGGTTATCTGTGTAAAAAGCACCGTACATTTCCGAGCGGACTTCGAACCTATTGCAGGAGATATCTGTTCCGTTTCTTCGCCAGGTGCCTTTCTCTGCAACCTGGAAGAAATCCCTTACACTTGTATCTCCAGAAGGCTGGTTAACACTCGCTGCGCTACCGTTGCCTCAACTGGCACAGGCTAGCGAATTCCGCTGATCTTGCGGGTCCATTATCATCTGTGAAGCGCGCCTTTTGCGGGCTGTGTGGGGTTTTGAGCGAGGCAGTTAACTGCCTCGCATTGTGCCCTTATTCTCGACGGCCAAATTCTAGGAGGTGATTTCGGCCAAGAGAATTTCAGCTCTCTGCCAGCAGACAATAGATGATCATCGTCATCCGCTCGGTTGGAATGTGAAACCAGGCGAACTTCTCAAAGACGGATAACGGATTTTGCGCCAGGACTTCATCCATGGACATGCCCTGATCGACGAGGGGTTTCATCGTGTCCTTGATCGCAAGCATCAAATCGACCGAAGCCTGCATGTCGAACTTGTTACCCGCCGGACCGTGCCCTGCAATGATAACAGTGTCGTCGTTGGCCAAATCGATGATCTGTCTTTGAGCTGAAATAAACCCGTCGATGCTACCGCCATTCTCAAGATCGACGAACGGATAGATCTTGTTAAAGAACAGATCAGCAGCATGAATGACATTAGCCTCGACAAAATGGACGATTGTGTCGCTGACGGTGTGCGCATTAGCAAAGTGCATCAGTTCAATTGTCTGCCCATTCAGGTGGAACGTCATCCTGTCATTGAAAGTGATGACCGGCAGTCCGGCCTTGTCGAACTGATCATCTTCCAACAGCGCGCGGCGTGTTTCGTCATGGGCTAGAATAGTTGCGCCCCTTGCCGCGTAATTCGCATTACAGCCGACGTGATCGCCATGAAGGTGCGTACTGATAAGAAAATCTATCGGTCCGCCAGCCAGCTTCTCGGTTGTGGATACAGTGACATCGGCGGCTTTTTGCAAACCATTGTCGATCAGGACAGAACCTTCATCACCAACCAAAAGCCCGAGCGTCCCGCCGGGGTTCCCACTGCCGACTTCCAACATAAAAATCCCGTTCCCGAGATCAATCGGATCCCACCCATCTTCGCCCGTGGGAGCACCGGCCTTATCCCATACGCCTCCGTCAGCATGTCCGTGTAAGAATGATCTGTCTGACGAGCCTGCTTTTGTCATTTCAGTTGTTTCCTTTTCAATTTCTATCCTGCTGTGATCGTAGGGGCGTGATCAATAGTCCGCTCAGGAAGATACCTGATCGCCCCTTGGCGCTCCGCTTGTTTTAGGCGCGCTGCTGGTGATTAATGAGCACGCTATTTTCACAAGGTCACCACAGTGCACATATGTAAGGACGTCCTCAGCTATTGGTTTCCTCGGCAAGGCTTTTCCCTACCGAGCTTCCGGAGTATCTCAACGCTATCAAAGTAATCCGCAGAGGTTGAGTATCAATAGCTGGCAATGTAAATTAGCAAGCGAAATTTGTGCTGGGATTCCTAAATTTCAGGGAACCGTTTCAGTGTGTGTCGCCACATCGGAACAGAGTGTTCGTGAACAAACGAAAATCGTCTTAACGGCAGGTTATCTCGCTGGAACCCGATTTGCCCCAGTACTGCCGAAGCCGCGAAATTGTCTATCATGCAGCATGCAGTAATCGTGTGACAATGAGATGGAAGCCTCTGGATAAAAGTCGAGATAGCCCAATTTCCCAAGCCGCGACGGTGAAGGCGAGGTTCCAGCCAGAATGATAATTCAAGGCCATTGCTGACGGTTCCGACCAGTCGGTCACCTAAACAGATTGCCGCAGATTCCACTTCTGGGTCCAGGAGGAACTCAAGGTACTTCCGGGACGTTTCCCAATCGACATTCAATGGCAATGCCCCCAGCCAGCGGACCAGGTCGTGGTTTTGAAGGGCCGCGTGCACGGCCCCAAGGTCATCGAGCGAGACAGGGCGTAAGCTACGCAACATAACCGGCTCTACGAACTCGTTTGGTGTTCGGTTCATGGTTGTTTCGTTTCAGGCGTCGCCTGTTTCTCAGTTGACTGAATAATAGCGGGTTTCACTGGGGGTTACCTTGGGACATTCAGGTTCCCAGGTTCTGTTTCTCGCCAAATCCCCGCTGACCTAAGGTTCTTCCCTTTCTTGCGGTTATCGACAGCATTTCTATTTCGGCTTTTTTTCGTCTGACGCTGGGTGCGCTAAGTCCAAGTGATTGCCGGTACTTGGTAATTGTTCGCCTAGACAGAGCGAAACCAGATTTATTCACATGAACTGCGATGTCTCCATCACTGAGAGGAGCGAATTTGTCTTCGGACGCAATTAAACGCCTGATTTGATGCAACGCCACATGTTTGGTCTCGGACAGGGCACCCTGGGCAATTGGTGCACAAAAAAGCGATTTGGCCAAAATATTACCCAATGGACATTGAATCGTCAGACCTGACACGACCCGACTTATCGTCGCTTCGCTGAAGCCAGTGTCTTCGGCAACATCACTCATGCGCATTGGGCGCAACGAATAGAATCCGCGTGCAAGAAACCTGCGTTGACGCATACATATCGCTGTAATTACTGCCATCGCAGTTGCGTTTCTGACCTCCAATGCTGAACGCAATGACTTGGCTTGTCGTATCATTGAAACGTGGTGATTTTGCAGTGCGGCTTTGGCAGGCTCGCTCGAGTTCAGCGCCTGCGATAGTCGAACAGTCGGAAAGCTTGACGAATTCAACGCTATCAACAGGTCGGAACCAACGATCTCTACTGTGGCGTCACTTTCCCGTGCCAGTGTTTCATCACTTTCGAAGTTAGCTCCTGGTTTTGGATTCATTTTGCGTATGTCATCCAGACATCGTGCAATATCTGCCAGATCCACCCCGAGTTTTCGTGCCAAACCTGGCAGATCGCAATCCATCAGTGCGTCGAGATTGTCGATCAGTTTCGACATAGCTCCGCTTAGAATTCCGCGGTCACTCGCCTGTAGGCGCAGGCATTCCTTGAGGTCGCGGGCAAACAGTCCAGCCGGTTCGACTGTTTGCAGCTTTGACAGGACTTCGGCGCAGGTTTTGGGGCAAAAGCCATAGGCAGCTGCGACGTCATCCACCGAAGCCCCAAGCCATCCGCTGGGTTCGATCTCGGCCAGGAATGCCAATGCAATGCTGATGTCGCTTTTTTTGTCGAAAATCAGCGGCAGTTGTTCAGCTATATTTTGGTAAAGGCTGGTCTTGGTGTCGGCAACAGTGTCGGACATGTCAGTCATGGGCGCAACTAACCCGCCTGATTGCTCTCCAAGGTCCTCAGAACCAGCTTCGAGAAACGGGTTTTCTTCTGTGACTTGTGCCAAGTGGTTCAGTAGTTCGAACTTATGCATCCGCATCAACTTGATCGCTTGCGCCATCGAGTGGTTCAAAAGCCCGGTCTGACGTTGCGAATGTCGGAAACTCATAACCATTGGATTACCCCTCAGACCTCAAATGCCAAAGATCGGTCGAAATTACGTATCGTTTGGCGCGGTTGCCTTGCATTGATGGTTTGTCGCGTCAGAGATCGTTGATAGACTGACGCAACCCAATGAGAGACAAATTCGACATGCAATCTGACACGTCTCATGTTTTCCCAGGCTCTTTTGAACGCAGCTATCCCGGTGTTTCCCCTCAACTTCTTGCGCGGACCCGGCAAATGTGGTCGGCAAAAGGTCTCGACCTGGATGACGTTTGGCGAAAGACGATTGTCCGATTTCGCGGCTTTAGCTTTCTTGAAGATTGGGACATTGGTACCGACAGCCATGCAGTCGATACGTTCTTTATGTTTGATCAGGCTGCCATCTGGGTTGCGTCTCTGCACTCTGCGTCGGTTGAGGCAGTCAATTTGCCGGACAGTGGGCTTACAACAGATCAGTGGGAGGCGCTTCGCGCATTGACGTTTCGAATGATCGAACAGTTGGACGCGATCCGGTTGCTTTTCCAACATGATTTGCCGACGCCGTCTATGCAGATTGCACGATCTATTTCTGAAGATGTGGACATGGCGCTGGCGTTTGTATCCAGACCGAAGCTGGCCAAACGATTTGTCGAGTGCACGACCATCGAAGAAGCTCAAGACTTTTGGCGGCGTCATATTGCAGGCGGTCGCGCGTTCAAAGCAGTAAGCGAACGACTTTACCGCGCAGGCCTGGAATTTGATCAGGATGGGACGTATGCCGCTTGGCGCCAACAGGTTAAGGCTATCCTGGGCACTGCTGTTCATACCTCTTTCTCTGGTTCCGGAAAACGTGGATCCAAACCATACGCAGGCCAGTTCGACGAAACCGGGGATTGCCTCTATTTCGTCACTCTGCGCTTGCAAGAGATGTGTGCGTATTCTCATGTTCTAAACGGTGATTTCGGGCAGGATCTGGCTGCGGTTCGCAATGCTGAAGGGCCAGATGCACATGATGGCATCGGGCGCATGACGCCGCTGATTTCCGAAGTAACCGTTGATCAGATGAGGCGGATGCTTGCGGTTGACGCGGCTGGCGTGTTGGCAGTTCTGCACAGTTAGTTCTAGTGCACGATATCTTCTTGCGGGCCCAACTGGTTCTTAGCGATCCATTGCGCCGCCATTACCAAAGCGCCCATGGCAAAGTCTTTGCCATGTTCTTCGATCATCGCTTCTGAAATTTTCGATAGTTGAGCGAAGTATTTATCTTTACTTTGCTCTTCCGGGGACAAGGTCTTGGACATTTTCTATCTCCTGATGGCTTGGGTGGAGTGGTTTATTTGAACATCTGAGAAGGGAAGGTCGCCAGTGCAGCCTTTCCAGATGCAAAACCGATTGCCAGATGCTCTCCGGTCTTTGACCAGGCCAGGCTGGTCACTTCGGTTCCGCGTTCTTGATGCAACATCATGTCTTGTGGAGTTCCGACGCTGGCTAAAGTCACCAGACCACTGGTATATCCTGTTGCGACAACGTCCCGCTTGGGATGTGCGGCAATCGCGTTCAGAACGACAAAGCCGGGTTTGCCAGTAGCGATTGGTGTGCCTGCCTCGTCATTCTGCGGCAGGTCATTTGCGTCCCAGCCAACAAGACGGAACGCACCTGATGTCACGAGCGCATTGGCCGATTTGCTGAACGCGACATTGCGAACCGGTGCAGGGTATCCTTCGACCTGCTGGACCGATCCCGCACTGCGGTCGATAAGATAAAAGCTGTTGTCAGCTGAGGCACAACACAGATGGTTTGCTGTATGACGCCATTTGATTTCCGTAATCTCGCTTGCGATGTCATATGTGACAGGGGCCGTATCGGGGGCGCCCAGATCAAACAGGGTCAGTTTGCCATCACCCCAGCTAGCAAGAGCGCAGCCATCGTCGGAATATGACAGGCAAACAACAGGATGACTTGTTGTGAGTGTGATTACGGACGTCAATTCTGATGTTGAGATGACATCAATCAGCGTGTCTGCCGCAATGGCGATTTGATCGCCATTATTAGTGCCTGCGGCACCTGTTACGTTCCGATCTTGCAGCTTGAGCCTGTCAACAACCTGTCCCCCCGCCGTGATCTGCCGTAGAACCCCGCCGTCACAGATTGCCGCGAAGCCCTGCGCTCCAAAACGAACGATGGATAGGTCAGTACGGACAGAGATGTCCGGGGTCTTAACCGGCGCTATCGGGTTTTCGCGCGGACGGATGGTTGTCCGACCGGTTTCCAAATCCATTCGGGTTCGAATTTTTGGACTTTCCAGATCTTCGACAGCAGCCAACGCCAATTTTCCAGATGTCAGTTTGAAGGCTGCACAACTGTCTTCTTTATTGAAGAGAACCTGATCTATTGCATCATCCAATGCCCAGTCTCGGCCCAGAAGGTCAAACAAAGAAAGCCCTGCGGCACTATTTTCGACCATTATCCGTCCTCCAGATTGCGGGCGTTTTCAATTTGTTCATCGATCTTCGCAACATCGCGTTCCAAAGCGTCGATATGTTCCTGTGAAGCGGTCAATTCGTTCGAAGATTTGTCAATTGCATCGAGCGTCTGCGCACAGTCCGGGTCTTTCATCAGTAAGATGTCGTAGCCGGCGATTTGTTGTAAAATGCGCAGGTGCTCTACATTGGCTTGCGACAAACCGTTGATTAGTTCCATGCGCTTGAGAAACAAATCCGAGACTGCTGAGGATTGACCGGCCATTCAAACCTCCTTTAGAAATTCGAGCTGTTGCTTGGAACAGATGAGAGACTTCTCGTGAAACAGAAAGACGTAACCGATCGGTTCTTTCAGGGCCTGCACAAAATCAGTCTGGATTTGTGCGGTAAGGACAGCTTGCTGACACATGCGGCTGAAAAGGCGGCTTCCGAGCCAAGCCCGATAAACCTCGTAGCCGCGCAAGAGGCGCTGGCACAAACTTCGGGTGATCTTCGTGAACAAATACTGCGGGAACTCCACGCGCTCTTGAGCAGCGATATCGAAGCGATTTGGGACCAGATGCCTTACGCTGTGAAAACCGAACGACCGAACTGACATTTGAGGCACTGCCACGCGGCGACCTGGGGCGATTTTGATTGTGCCTTGGTCGCTCATTTGATCCCCCGAAAAGATACGATTAAACACTGTCCTTACTCGACTGTGCTGCCTCAAAACGCTTCGCCCGATTGCGGCTGACCTGACTGAAGACGTGCGATGTTTGCAGTGCTCAAATTATCATCAGTTGTCTGGTCTACAAAGAATGTTCAGCGCAAAATATGCCTCGAAAAAGCATCTTTTTTCACAACCTTGGCGCGATTAGTTAAACATGTTTACAGAGTGTAACGCGGATTAGTTTCATTGTTTTACAAAGGGAAAATTCAACGTCCTGCTGTCGTTGGGCATGCCTGTTTGACCAAGGTGGTGATTCGCGATCGGTTTTGCGCATTGGGTTGCCAAGCGCTCGGGTAGTGGGCTTACGTATTTGCGCTCCTGTAGATGCACTCTGAAAGTGGCGCGTGGTCCGGAACAGGTTCAACGCAGCACAGAGTGTGTCGTCAATTCGAGCAAAGAAGCCTCTGAAGTCGGAATATAAGCGCAGAAAAAATACATGTTACCGTGCGTGCGGCCTAATCGTAACGCTAAGTGTAAACAGCGGTGTGAACGTAAAGTTTGTAAAGCAACGTGACAGTTTTGACAGGATTCTGGAACTGTCAAAACACGATCTCTTCACTGCATGTGTGAACGAAGTAGAATTTTTAGAAATAAAATAAACATATAAAACAATATGTTAGATAAAATACCCTGCTTTTCCAAGCCAAAATACCACCCAAATCCAAAATCTGGCATGCCCCTTGCATGTAATTAGGCATAACGCCGCGTTCCCGTTCAAACGGGGACCATCAAGAACGAAGGACCAGGGAGGGTTCGGCCAAAGAAGTGAGTGCCCGCCGATGATTTCGGCAGGAACTGACGCGTAGCGCCGAGCATACATTCCGAAACCTTTGCCGTGATCCGAACGACTGGATCAACTGACCGTGCCTTTTGGCTCTGTTCAGTGATCGGGTCGAAGAAACGGCAGCATGCGCTGTCTCCAACCGACCGAGAAATTGGTCAGCAACAAAGGAGTCTCATGGCATGGCGATTACGCTAAATAAAATTACCTCTCAGAGAGGAATCTCGGTAGGGGAGGCCACCAAGAAGATTTCGGACCTGGGTTGGAATCCAACCTATGTTCAGGAAGCGAATACTTTCCCCACAGACTATAAGATCACCAAAGCGCCGCGCGACCCGATGAAGCAGGTTCTGCGCTCTTACTTCCCGATGGAAGAAGAGAAAGACAACCGGGTATACGGTGCGCTCGACGCTGCGCTGCGTGGTGACATGTTCCGCAACGTTGAACCGCGCTGGATCGAATGGATGAAGCTGTTCCTGGCGATCATTCCGTTCCCGGAAATTTCGGCTGCGCGTTCGATGGCCATGGTGGCTCGTCTGGCGCCGGGTGAAGACCTGCGCACAGGTTTCACTATGCAGATGGTTGATGAATTCCGTCACTCCACAATTCAGATGAACCTGAAAAAGTGGTACATGGAAAACTACATCGATCCGGCTGGTTTCGACATCACCGAAGAAGCCTTTGGTAAGTGTTATGCCACCACCATTGGCCGTCAATTCGGCGAAGGGTTCATCACCGGCGACACAATGACCGCCGCATGCATGTATCTGACCGTTGTTGCTGAAACCGCGTTTACGAACACTCTCTTTGTGGCAATGCCTTCAGAGGCCGCCCGCAATGGCGATTATGCTTTGCCAACTGTGTTCCTGTCGGTTCAGTCTGACGAAAGCCGTCACATCGGTAACGGTCACTCGCTTCTGATGGCGGCCCTGAAAGAGCCAGAGAACCATCTGCTTTTGGAACGCGACCTGCGGTACTCCTTCTGGCAGAACCACGCCATCGTTGATGCGGCGATCGGTACGTTCATCGAATATGGCACCACCAACCGCGACAAGGAAAAGGAATCCTATGCGGAGATGTGGCATCGCTGGATCTTTGAAGACTACTACCGGACCTACATGCTGCCGCTCGAGAAATACGGCGTAAAAGTACATCACGACGATGTGCAGGAAGCCTGGAAGCGGATCACCGAGAAGAACTATGTGCACAAAGTTGCTCAGTTCTTCGCAGTCGGTTGGCCGGTGAACTTCTGGCGGATTGAAGCTCAGACCGAGAAAGATTTTGAGTGGTTTGAGCACAAGTATCCGGGTTGGTATGCCGAGTTTGGCGACTTCTGGAAATGGTATGCCAAGTTGAGCGTTCCGGGCCAGAAAGTCATCACCTTCAACGAAGAAGTTGGCTATGTTTATCCGCATCGCTGCTGGTCGTGCCTGGTGCCGTGCCTGATCCGCGAAGACATGGTTGTCGACGAAATCGACGGTCAGCTGCACACCTTTGCACATGAGCTTGATCGCTGGACCGCTGTTGAAGCGTTCGCAGACGAATACCAGGGTCGGCCAACGCCGGCGATGGGCAAGTTCTCAGGCAAACGTGAGTGGGAAACCGTTTACGACGGTTGGGATCTGGCGGATGCCATCAAAGACCTCAACTTCGTTCGTGAAGACGGTAAGACACTGGTGCCGCAGCCGCATCTGCGCTTTGACAACAAGGATATGTGGACGCTGGACGATGTTCGCGGTCATACCCTTGGCTCGCCGCTTAATGCACTGCGTGGCATGTCGGACGGTGAGCGTGAAGCACATCTGGCCGAGTACCGTGCTGGTTTCACCATCACACCCTTCAACTAAAGCAATCTTTTGCAAGGGCCTTGATTGGCCCTTGCATACAGGAAGGTCCGAATTCCGCGCGTGATTTCGGGACACAGGAGACTCGACTAATGGGTGAAATATACAGGGTTCGTTTTGAGCCGGTTGGCTTGGAAATAGAGGTTGAAGAGGATGAAACCATTCTCGATGCCGCTTTCCGCCAAGGCATAGCTCTGCCGCATGGATGCAAAGAAGGCCAGTGTTCGGCTTGCAAATGTGTCCAGTTGGATGGCGAAACCGAAATGCTCAAGTATTCAACCTTCGCACTCAATGACTTTGAGAAGGAAAGTGGACACGTTCTGATGTGCAGAACTGTGGCGTATAGCGACGTCGAAATTGAACTCCTGAACTATGACGAGGAGGTTTTATCGAAATCCATTCCGGTCAAAGAATTCAATGGCCGAATTGTCGATTTCCAAAAGCTGACCCATGACATTCGCGGTGTTGATATTGAAATTGATACACCGCTCAAATTTTGGGCGGGGCAATATGTCGACATCACGGTTACCACCGAAAAAGGGGAGAAGATTACACGCTCGTTCTCCATGGCAAATTCGCCGAGCGAAGCCCAGAAACTCTCCTTCATCATCAAAAAATACCCAGACGGGAGGTTCTCAAACGAGCTCGACGCAGGGGGGATCAAAAAAGGAGCCACCGTCGAAATCAGCGGACCGTACGGAATGTGTTTCCGACGGGAAGGCCGACAAGGACCGGTGATCCTGGTCGGGGCGGGTTCCGGCATGTCGCCGGTCTGGTCAATACTGCATGATCAACTCAGCAGTGGCGAAGATCGCGATATTTATTTCTTTTACGGGGCTCGCACGCAAGAGGATCTGTTCAAGCTGGACGAGATCGCAGAGATCACTGGCGCCAATGCGAATGTCAAATTCATCCCAGTGTTAAGCCACGCAGATGATGACGATAACTGGACGGGTTCTAGGGGCTTCGTTCACGAGATCGTGGACGAATATCTAAAGGAATTGGACGTCGATGGAGAAGGCGATGTTTACGCCTGCGGCCCCCCTCCGATGATCGATGCACTGACGCCGGTGCTGTTCATGAACGACTTCGATGGCGAGCGCGTTTTTTACGACAAATTCACACCGACTTCCGGTTCATCGACCCACTGATGCTGGGTTGATCGCTAGTCATGTGAATGAAACACAACAAGGGAGGCTACCATGGTAGCTACATCAAGTTCCGTTGGATCCGGTGCCGCAGGCGCTGCAACGTTCGTCGGATCGACCAGCCGCAAATACAACTATTTTGAACCACGCGGCAAACGCGCCACGCATTACGAAGACGTAACCGTCGACGTGCAACCAGATCCCGAACGCTATCTGATCCAAAACTGGATCATCGAGTTCGAAGGCGGCAAAGGCGGCGGTGCCTATCAAAAGGACAATACAGCTGCGCTGAGTTCAAACTGGCACGCCTTCCGAGCCCCTGATCAGGAATGGGAGCGCACGCATTATCAGCGTCAATCCAAAATCTGTTCAATGGTAAAATCGGTCGTCGACAATGCGCGCAAAGCTGGGGCCCACAAGTCGTTTGACAAGGCTTGGGAGCGTATCCTGCAAACTCATTTGGGTGCCTGGAAACATGCAGAGTTTGGTCTTGGCACATCTCTGATGCAAGCCCAGCGGTATGGCTATACTCAGATGATCAACAACGCCACGCTGACCAACTCGTCCTACAAAATGCGGTTGTGCCAGGATATCACGTTGTATCTGGCCGAGATCGGAATGGATATCGAAGGTTGGAACGATGAACTGGGCAAGAAAGCCTGGCTGGAAGATCCAATGTGGCAACCGTGCCGCGAGGCGATCGAAACCATCATGGGGTCGGAAGACTACCTTGAGCAGTATTTCGCGATCAATCTGATCTTTGAACCGCTGGTTGGTGAGCTTTTCCGGTCGGGTTTCCTGATGCAGGCCGCCGCTGCGAACAATGACTTCATTACGCCGCCAGTTATCTCGGCCGCCGAGGCCGATTATGAGCGCAACCTCGCGAACACAATCGACCTAATGTACCTGCTGGCAAACGACGAAGAGCATGGTGCGCATAACAAGGCATTGTTCCAAACTTGGATCAAGAAACATGCTGATCTGGCTGACAAAGCCGTACTGGCGTTGCAACCAGTCTGGTCACAGCCGCATTCCAAGCCCGTTGCTTTCGAAGATGTCAAAGCCGTCTCGCAAGAGCGTCTTGGCCAAATCCTGTCTGAACTTGGCCTGAGCCGCTAACCCAAAGGAGAATTTACGATGTCGAGTACAGCACGCGACGCTTCAAAACAAAACATCTTCAAGCCGATGAACGAAATCAAGTTTGAACAGACCATTTCGCATCAGTGCGGTGTGACCATGAATGACTCTGTTGAAGCCCGGGCGATTGCCGAGTTCATGGGCGAAGATCCCAAAGTCACAGTAACCCACAACCCTGCGACCATCCGTGTCGACGGCGAGGGCAAACTGGTTTTCAAAATGGATGAGATCAGTGAATTTCTGGGTCGCGAAATGACTGCGGAAACTTTCGAAGTCAACACGTCCACTCATTATGGCCGGATGGTCCGGGTCGATGACAACACCGTCGTCCTGTTTGGAAACATGGACGACGTCTTCGAATATATCGAGTGACAAAATCGATGTGCGAACCCGGCTTTGCTCGGGTTCGCATTCCCAAACTTCACGGCGTGAAAATTCAGACTACCTGAGGAGGAATCGATGTTTAAAACCAAAGATGGCAAAGAAATATTCGTGGTCGACGGTCACACTCATTTTTGGGACGGCAGCCCGGAAAACCAGAGCAATATTCACGGTAAGCAGTTCATTGACTGCTTTTATGCTTACCACACCAACCTAAGCCCGCCGGAACAGCTGTGGGAAAAAGGACGGTTCGAAAAGTACTCGGAAGACGATGTCTATCGGGATCTGTTCATCGATGGGCCTGATGATGTGGCGATCATCCAGTCGACATATCTGCGCGACTTCTACAAGAATGGTTTTTCTAGCATTGAGCGCAGCAGCACAATGGCCTCGCGCCATCCTGAGCGCTTTATCGTGAACGGGTCATTCGATCCGAGAGACGGTGAGAAAGCGCTGGAATACATCCATTACATGAAGGAAAACTTCGATATCCAAGGTGTCAAAATGTACACCGCTGAATGGAACGGAGAAAGCAAAGGTTGGGCCCTCAATGACCCTGCCGCTTACAAGTGCTTTGAACTGTGCGACAAGCTGGGTATCAAGAATATCCATGTTCACAAAGGTCCGACCATCATTCCGCTCAGCATGGATGCGTTTGACGTTCGTGATGTGGATTACGCCGCTACCGATTTTCAGAATCTGAACTGGATAATTGAGCATTGCGGATTGCCGCGCTTGGATGATTTCTGCTGGATTGCGACGCAGGAAACCAATGTCTACGGCGGTCTTGCCGTTGCCATGCCGTTCATTTTCACCCGTCCCAGGTATTTCGGTGAAGTGATGGCGGAACTGCTGTTCTGGATCGGCGAGGATAAGATACTGTTCGGCTCGGACTATGCAATCTGGACCCCTCAATGGCTTGTTGAGCAATTCTGGGAGTATCAGATCCCTGAAGACATCGCCAAAGAACGCGGCGTTCAACTGACCGATGAGATCAAAGAAAAGATCCTGGGTCTGAATGCAGCAGCGCTTTACGATATCGATGTCGAAGCTAAGAAGGCTGAGCTTAGCGCATCACCAGTGCAGATCGCGGCGGAGTAAGCCGATGTTTTTGGAGATGCACAAAGATGAGCTGGAGTTGGAGATTTGGCAACGTCTCGATCTGGTCACGGACCCTGAGTTGGACGAACCGATCACCGATATGGGGTTTGTCGAACTTGTTGATGTGAACATCGATTCAAAACTTGTAGAGGTCGAATTTCGGCTCCCGACCTATTGGTGCTCTCCAAATTTTGCTTTTCTCATGGCGTTTGATATTCGCCATGAGCTTGGCAAGCTGAGTTGGGTTCGTAAGGTGAGAGTCACCCTTAATGATCACTGTTTTGCAGATCGAGTGAATGACGGCGTTAACGGTGAGAAAGACTTCACCGAAGTGTTCGCTGAATATTGTAATGGTGATGATCTCAATTCAATCCGTGCGAAGTTTCTGGAGAAGGCATTTATACGCCGTCAGGAAACCGTATTGCTTGGGTTGGAAGCCAAAGGTTTTTCCGGGCCCAAGATCGTCAACATGACACTTTCAGAATTTGACGCCATCGAGTTTTCCGGCGGTGAGGAGTCCAAGCAGAAACCGCGTTACCGCGAATTGCTGCTGTCCCAAAACTTGGCAAAATCAGCAGAAGATCCGGCTTTTGTCACTTGGGAAGGTGACCGTCTAACAGCGGCTGGATTGCGCGACTACCTGGGTAAGCTCAGGGGTGTTCGCATCAACATGGAGTTCAACGGCGCGCTTTGTCGGGGGCTTCAATCCACACGGTACAAGGAGGTTGAAATTGGTGAAGATGGACCGACATTGATCGATTTCATCCAGAACCGGGTGCCACCAAGAGTTTCTGAAGCCCGCAGCTAAAAACGTTTCACGCGTAACCGTCAACATAAGAAGCCATCGGTTCTAAGCCGATGGAAGGGAGAAGTCATGGCAAAACTACTGATACACAACGGAACAGCACGGCGGGCGCTCGCCAAGGGTGTTTCCAAACTGGCCGCGGCAGTGGAGCCGACCCTTGGTCCCAAGGGGCTGAACGCGATGATTGACCGGCCCGTCGGCACCCCTTTGGTGACCCGGGACGGTGTATCCATCGCATCCGAAATTGAGTTGTCCGACCGGTTTGAAAACATGGGTGCCCAAGTGGTCCGTGAAGTGTCGATGCAGACCAATGAAGTCGCGGGCGACGGTACGACCACTGCAATAGTTCTGGCCAATGCGTTGATCCAGAAAGGCGTCGAATTGACCGCCGAGGGTGTCAAACCCGTGGATTTGTGCAAAGGCATAGAGCTGGCTGTACACAAAATCATCAACGCGCTGGATGAGGCATCGCGGTCCTGCGACGACAATTCCAGCTATCTGGAATCCGTCGCGCGGGTGTCCGCAACAGAACCTGAACTGGGATCGTTGGTTGCCGAAGCTTTCAAACGTGTAGGGAAAGAGGGTGTAATCACTGCCGATTTCGGGGTGACGATCGACACAACGCTTGAGGTGGTCGAGGGTATGTCCTTCGAACGGGGCTATATCTCACATCATATGGTGACGGACCGTGAAAACATGGAAGCGGTCCTGGAGAATCCGCTGATTTTGATGACGGATCAAAAAATCCTGCGTCCTGAGATTCTGGATAATGCAAGACGCATTGCCGACGAACAGAAACGACCTTTGTTGGTGATCGCTGAAGAAATTGCGCCAGAAGTCGTGATCTCGTTGATGGACAATAACGGTGCGGGCAAATACCTGATTGTGCACCCTCCCGAGTATGGTCACTGGCGCGCCGCGATGATGGATGATCTTGCGATCATGACCGGCGGTGAAGTGCTTGCGCGTGACCTTGGCAAAAAGATCGAAAACGTCACGTTGGCACAACTAGGTGGTGCTCAAAAGGCGCGGGTTACATCCTCTCTGACCAGCATACTGAAGGGTGACGGTGACCCGGCTGCTGTGCGCGCTCGACGCGCGCAGGTGCAGCGCCAGCATGACGCCGCTCCGCCGAATATTGAGCAGGACAAGTTGCGTGAGCGTGTGTCCAAACTATCCGGCGGAACTGCTGTTATCTATGCCGGTGGTTTCACACCTGTTGAACAAAAGCGCAAAATTCAGTTGATCGAGGACTCCCTCTGTGCGGTTCGCGCGGCCTCTGAAGATGGGGTCGTCGCAGGTGGTGGAACGGCGCTTGCTCAGATTGGCTCGGTCCTGGAAGGCATTGTTTCGGCGAATGACGGCGATGTCAGCAAAGGTGTTGAATTGGTTCGCTCGGTTCTGACCCGTCCAGTCGAACGGATCGCCAGCAACGCCGGCGCGGATCCGAATGCAGTGATTGCATCCATTACGGCCGGTCCAAGAGGGCACGGTTTTGATGCGTCAAAGGGCGAGTTCCGAGACATGTTTGAAGCAGGAATAATCGATCCCGTTCGTGTCACTGCCAGTGCCTTGGTCAATGCGACATCAGTCGCAACGCTGATCCTGACCACTGAAACACTGGTCGGTGACCTGTCAGAAGGTGAAGCCGATCCGACCGAAGGCCCGGCCCTGGGTGGCGGTGCCGAATTGTTGGGCCGCCCGTAACCTATCGCTTTTGAAGACCCGAAAATAAGTTAAGAAAAGGAATGAAACATGAAAGCCGCACGCTTGTATGATTACGATCCGGCCATGAATGTTCAGCTAAAGATCGAAGAGGTCGCTGCCCCAACGGTAAATTCTCCGGATGAGGTGATTGTGAAAGTCGGTGCCGCAGGTTTGTGCCGTACTGATTTGCACATCATTGAAGGCGTCTGGAAAGATATCATGGATGTCGAAGGCAGCCTTTTGCCTTACATTATGGGCCATGAGAATGCCGGTTGGGTGGAAGATGTTGGCAGCAACGTGACCTCTGTCAAACCCGGTGATGCGGTGATTTGCCATCCACATCGCAGTTGCGGGATCTGTTTAAACTGTCGGTATGGCCACGATATGTATTGTGATCATGGCTTGTTTCCCGGCCTCGGTCTGGACGGCGGATTTGCAGAGTATTTCGTTACAAACGAGAGCTCATTGATCAAGTTGAACACCAATGTGACTCCGTTGGAAGTTGCCCCTATGGCTGATGCGGGCATTACTGCATATCGCGCTGCAAAGCGTGCGGCCGAACTGGTTTACCCAGGCGCATATGTCACTGTTCTGGGCGTTGGTGGCCTAGGGCATATTGCGATTCAGTGTTTGAAGAACCTGTGCGGCGCCCGAGTTATCGCAGTAGACCGTGAGCCAGGCGCGCAGGTTTTGGCCAAGGAACTTGGTGCCGACATTGTTCTTGATGGTGGTCCGGATCTGATCGAACAGGTCATGGATGTAACTGGCGGTGGTAGCCATGTTGTCATCGACTTTGTCGGCGAGCTTGGCGTCGAGAACATTTGCTGGAAGCTTTTGCGGCAAGGCGGCGAACTGATCGTTGTGGGTTATGGTGGTAAGATCGAGATCCCGACTGTCGACCTGGTAGTCAATGAGATCAAAATCGGCGGTAGCCTGGTTGGAGACTATACCGAACTTGTAGAGTTGATGGAGCTGAATGCCGATGGGTTGGTGAAGATGCACCAGACTGAGTATTCGCTTGATAACATCAATCAAGCGATTGACGATTTTAAAAATCGCAAGTTCACGGGACGCGCTGTCATCGTTCCTTAGAGTCGCGAATAACAGCCTAATTAGGGAACCTGTTCTGTCCGTCTCCCCATGGAAAATCGGTCCCTAAATGCGGCGGCAGATTTGATCTGTCGCCGCATCTATTATTTCCCGCGGCCAAGACCGTACAGGTTTATCTTCCGGTACAAAGTTGGGCGCGAAATTCCGAGTGATTGAGCCACCTTCGTCAGGTTCCCATTTTCCTGCTCAATGGCACGTTGGATGGCTTCGGATTCAATTCCATGCAGATTGAAATTGGTGGATACATTCCGGGGTGTATTCCCAAACATGCTGTCGCTTGGTTCGGGGCTGGAAATCTCTTCGGGTAGATCGGCGAAAGATACCCTTGCGGTACCGTGCAACAGGCAAAGCCGTTCGACTATGTTGCGCAATTCACGGACATTTCCAGGCCAATGATAGCTTTGAAGAGCGGCCATGGCATCTTGATCAAATTGCAGCGGTTCACGATCAAAATTCGCTGACAGTTTTTGATTGAAATGTTCAGTCAGCAAGACGATGTCCCGCCCACGTTCACGCAGTGGAGGTACATCGATGACTATGGTGCCAATTCGATAGAAAAGATCCCTGCGGAACCGGCCGGCTTCGATGTCCTGCCGAAGGTTTCTGTTTGTCACCGCCACCAGTTGAACGTCAATCGGCCGGCGTTTGTCGCAGCCAATTCGATAAAGCGCCCTCTGCTCTAGCGTGCGCAGCAGATATGTTTGCAGCTCGGGTGGCATATCGCCAACTTCGTCCAGGCAAAGGACACCGCCATTTGCCAGCTCAAACTTTCCGGGCCGACCTTCACGTAAGGCACCGGTAAAGGCCCCGGCAACATGGCCGAACAGTTCACCCCCGATAAGTTCACCCGAAATCGCTGCACAGTTGACGGCAATGAAGGGGGCTTTTTTATCGGCGTGATGGCTGTGGATGAGACGGGCGAACAGTTCTTTTCCAACGCCTGTTTCGCCCTGAACAAGAACCGTGACGTTTGCCTTTGCGGCCCGGTGGGCGAATTCGATAGCTTCCAGCATCTTAGGACATTCGCCGAGAATTTGGATCTCGTCTTCTTCAACGCCATGCCGTGGCCGAATGGTGATCCCAGTGGATCGTGTAGGTGTCGGGGACGTTCTTTTCTCTGCAAGTATTAGTGCCGCGCCTTGAATCTGCGTTCCGGACTTAAGAATATCTATCTCAATACCGCTCAGTGAAGATGGTAATGCTGCGACCAGATCCCCGTCCGTCATATCTGGCGTCCAGGACAAAAGCTGTTTTCCGATCGGTAGGCCGCCAGTTTTCAGAATAGGTTCAACCTCGGTATTTCGACTGAAAACGATCCGGCCGGTTGAATCCAGCAAGACGACAGTGTCGTCTGTGCTGCGCGGCTTTTGCAAATCGATAAACGCCTCAAGCAAATTGGTTCGTTCTTCCCTTTGTTGTTCTGCCAGAGCGATTTCAATTTCTTTTGCGGCGGCCACAACCAGCGCTAAATTATGGGGGCGAAAAATATCCAGTGGTCCCGACAGATCGACGACCCCTAAGACTTGCCGGTCAAGCGGATCAAAGATCGGAACACCGGCACAGGTCCAGGATTTGATGCCCTGACAGAAGTGTTCTGACGCGTGCACATAGGTTGGTTTTCCTGTGCGCAAAGCTGTGCCGATACCGTTTGTGCCAATGACATTTTCGTCCCAGACACCGCCTACTTCCAGTTGGATATCACGCCCTTCGTCCAGGGTTTTATCATCGCCAATGGCATCGATTATTGTTCCGTTTCGGTCGGTCAAAAGAAGGACAGCACCGGACTCTGACAAATGGGGACCAAGCCGCAGAAAAGCCGAGCGCGCAGCACGGCATAAAGAAGCGTTTTTCCGCTTCAATTCGTCTACGCGTTCGTCGCCAATTTTTTGCGGTGTGCCCGCCGGCGTCAGTGCGTTGATGCCTAAATCTGTGCACCTCGTCCACGAGTCCAGAATTTCCCGTCTTACGGTTTTCTCGACTTCTTCGGACTTTCGCCCAGTGTCGACGAAAGCTTCCCAAGCGTTCATTGTCGCTCTTTGGTCGCTGTCGTTGCTGACTTGCGTGAGGGGGGTTTTGGGGAAGGTGGAGGATCTGTTTCGCATGTTTTTCTTTCACTGACACCACCTCTAATAGATAGGCGGTTCAAAAAACGGCTACTTCTGGGATGGCCTCAAAGTTCGAGACGACGTGTTATGACATCTGCGAGCTTTTCCTTTATTTCATCAGACTCGATTACGATGTTGTTCAGGTCGCTCAAAACTTCTGTGACTTCATCGGGGAGTGGAGATACGAACCCATTCTCTTTGGTCGCCAGAGCGAAGAACTTTACGCCATCGTTTACGCGTATTTGTCCTAGGAACTCCATTTGTTTACCAGAGTTCGCATCCATAACAAAAACACGTTCATTTGTACTGATGCGAACGACGGGATTTAGTTCCGAGGGCGCAGATGGACCGCCATAGACATGGATGTTCAGGCCCTCCGGCTCTGGTTCTTTCTTGGCGTTTGCCATGGCAGCGCGGGAGCGCGAGTATCCGCCGCCGCTGATTTGATCTGCTAGTCGACGAATGGTTGCGCCGTTCCCTTGCAGAAGGCGCCTTGCGTCTTGGTCTTCACGGCGCGGGCCGTCTTTTTTCGAGAAAATATCAACCATGCCTAATCTCGCAGTTCCCTGTTTGTTCGGTTCGCCAAAAAAACAACGGGGCAACAACCGTGACAAAAAGCGATATGTTTGTCCGCGTGCTATTTTGGCTTTTTATTATGTATCTTAAACTAGCAATTTCAGCCTTCTGAGTCTAGGCTGAGCACCGAATACAACGATGAAATGCCCTTAAAAACATGGGCTCTGGCATAGTTTTTCTTGTATCTTCAAAATCCAGCGGATTCACGCTGAAATAATGCGATCCAAATATGATGTTTTGGTGCCCGGATTGCCCGGGCACGCAAATAAAGTTTCAGAGATTACCCGCTGACATTTGTTCGGCAAGGTGGTCGGCTTGACGGATGGCAAGAGCCACAATGGTCAGTGTCGGGTTCTCGGCAGCGCCGGTTGTGAACTGCGAACCATCCGAGATGAAGAGGTTGGAAATGTCATGGGTCTGGCCCCATTTATTCACCACGCCGTCCCGCGGATTCTCGGACATTCGATTTGTCCCGAGGTTATGGGTGGAGGGGTAAGGTGGCGTCGGGAAGACCCGTGTCGCACCAACCGCTTCATAGACAGCAGCGCCTTGCGCATAGGCGTGATTGCGCATTGCAATGTCATTTGGGTGATCATCGAAATGTACATTCACGACTGGCAGTCCATGCTGGTCTTTCACTTCGTGGTTGAGCGTAACGCGGTTTGTTTCTTGTGGCATGTCTTCGCCAACGATCCACATACCGGCCATATTCTCGTATGAATCCAAAGCTGATGTGAATTCACGGCCCCAAGCGCCCGGATCCAAGAAGGCCGCCATGAATGGCAACCCAAGAGCCAGAGTTTCAAGTTCATAACCGCCGACAAAACCGCGACTTGGATCATGACGTGATTCATCTTGGATGATCCCTGCCATCGTGGTGCCGCGCCACATTTTCACGGGTTGATCGAAGACAGCATAGACCGAACCGGTCATGTGACGCATATAGTTCCGCCCAACCTGGCCAGAGCTGTTTGCCAAACCGTCAGGGAACATCGAAGAGGCAGAGTTCAAAAGCATTCTCGGGCTTTCGAACGAGTTGCCCGCAACACAAACTACACGGGCCTGTTGCATCTGAAGATTGCCATCTTTGTCGAAGTATTCGACGCCGGTGACTTTGCCTTCATCATTGTGCAGGATGCGTGCGACATGGGAGTTTTCGCGCACCTCTAGGTTGCCGGTGGCCTCGCCTGCTGGGATATCAGTGTACGCTGCGGACCATTTCGCACCCCACTTACATCCTTGAAAACAAAACCCGGTTTGTTGGCAGGCCAAGCGATCTTCGGTTTCGGCAGAGTTGATTGCCATACGACCGGTATTAACCTGCTCGTACCCAAGCGCCTTTGCGCCTTTTTCGAAGACGAGATAGTTGTTGTTTCCCGGCAAGCCGGCACGATCTCCGGTTCGGGTCACACCCAGTTTGTTTTCGGCTTTGGTATAGTAATCATCCATCTCGCGCGGGTCGATGGGCCAGTCCAATAGGTTTGCACCCTGAACGTCACCATAGGTCGTCGCGGCCTTCCACTCGTGGTCCTGAAAGCGCAGCGACGCTCCGGCCCAATGCGTTGTGGTGCCGCCAACGGCCTTGACGATCCAGGCAGGCAGGCCAGAAAAATCCTTTGCAACACGCCAGTCACCCGATGTCGTTCGAGGGTCGACCCAGGCAAGCTGGCCGAAACTTTCCCATTCGTCATTTACATAATCTTCTGGCAGGTATCGCCCGCCAGCTTCGAGCGCGACAACACTAATGCCTTTCTGCGCCAATTCGTTTGACAGAACGCCGCCGCCAGCGCCGGTTCCAATTACGACAACAACGCTGTCGTCGGTGAGATCAAAAGGTGCCGTCATGGTGCCATCTCTCCCTTTAAAGCCAGTTGATGTCGTTGAAGCCTCGGTCGATGTACCCCCCGAACTCGAAAGAGGAGCCCTCATACCCAAAAATTGGCCAAACGGCTTTTTGGTTGTAAAGACCGGTCACAAGACCACCGCGAACTGTCTGGAAAAACGGGCTATCTTCCATGCTGCGCAGAATATCGACGCGATCTCGTTCCCAGCCGGTGCCCAGGTAGCTGTCATATCCCTTGCCCTGTGCAGCCGCGTTCAGGGCGTCAATACCGGCCTCGACAGATGCTGCGGCTTCGTCGGTGTCATATCCTTTGACCGCGATCACGTAGAATTCGTCACCCACTTTGTCGTGCGGGTAGATATCGCGTGCCATCTGAACCAGCGTTGCAAATGTCTCGGGCTTTAGAACTGACGTTTCGACGGCCCAGGCTGCGTTTGGTGCGGCGATGAATGTTGCACCGACGACGAAGGACGCGCCTATTGCTGTCGCATTGGACAAAAGCTGTCGACGTGTCAGTCCCTTCCGGCGTTTTAAACTCTCCATCTTTTCCTCCCTTTGATTTTACTGAAAGCGACCAGACCGTTCGAGAACTTCAATCTCATAGCCATCCGGGTCGGTGACAAAGAAGAAGCGGCCGACAAGTCTGCCGTCCGGGGCAAACTCGACGAGCTTACGTGGAGATAACCCTTCGCGTTCGAACCGCGCATGTTCTTCATCAAGGTTATCGACAGACACCGCAAAATGGCCGTAGCCATTTCCCAGCTCATAGGCTTCGGTCTGGCCTTTGTTGATGGTCAGTTCCAGCTCGAAACTACTTTCAGAGTTGCTGAGATAAACGAGCGTAAAATTCTCGAAATCAAGACGATCGGCAACTTTGAGGCCGAATGCTGTGCCGTAGAAGCTGACGGATCGTGCCTCGTTCAGAACACGTATCATCGAGTGTATTGCTTTTGCCAAAGCCCGCTTCCCCCTTCTGTTGTGACAGAAGCAGTCTACAGACCATCATTGGCTAGGCAGGTAGTATAGGCTTACTACCCTGCAGAATTTATATTCTAAGAACTCCGCGGCTATTCCGCGGCTACCGCTGGCTGTTCATCATGGGTAGAAATCTCCATGAATTTCAAACAGGCACAGCGTAAAAGCGACGTAAAATTAACGGGTTCTCCGCGAAGCTCCAGAACTTCGCTATGCAGCTTCGAGATGAAAACCGGTGTCGTCATCCCGTCATTATCCGCAATCGTATCAATGACTTGCCAAAATGCATTTTCGAGTCTGATGCTCGTGCTTTGGCCATTAATACGAATGCGCCGCGTTGCGCTCGCATAACGTTCCGGGTCTTGACCGGCAAATACCTGGCACATGCGCATTCTCCCTTCGGTTTCTTTTCTAGTCTGCACAAAAACCGAAGTTTTGCATCTTTTTTGACAAGCGCGATGCGTCATCCTGGCCAGGATGACCGACCTAAGGCGGATTTCTCAGGTTAGATTGAGTGCCTTTTCCTCGCTCACTAGGTTTGGGAGCTGTCTCGGGATTTCCATTGCGGCAACCTCTTTGTAGTTTTCTAATACATATCCAATAGGATATTAATGGGGCAAAAATTATGTATTACACACAATGGTTTCTACGACATTAGGCTACAATCGTTAGCCGAATTGGGGGCGGTTTTGGCTAATAGGTTCGAAATGTAGACCAACGCTACCGATGTGCCGTCAGCTTGCAAGGCTTGCGACATCTCTGATGCGCTCAATGTGAATTCTGAGATCGGCCCCGGAAACAACCGCGCCAATGGCTGTCCAGTTTAGAGAGATGCCGATTGGATTAATTCAGGGTTGTTTGAAACCGAATACGGAGGGGAAAACTCATGGGAATGCTTACGAGATTGATGAACGGTACTATTGCATCACTGACATTAAGCGCAGGCGCTACATATGCAGCAGATGTCACACTTTTGTTAGGTCATACCGCACCAACAAATTCGGTGTTTCAGGAAAGTGCCGAGATTTTTGCCGAGTCACTGGACACCCTATCCGGCGGAACGGTTGCCGTGGATATTGTCGGCGGCGGCGCAATGGGGGGTATTCCGGATCACTGGGCTCAACTGCGGGCCGGTGATCTGGATCTGCATCTGTTTGAACTTGTCGGCGTCAGCTTCATGAAGGAAGCGTCGGACTTTTCAGTGCTCTTCGCGCCTTATCTGTTTGAAGATCAAGCGCATCTACACCGGTTTACAGAAAGCGAGCTGTTCAAGGCCATGATGGACCGCGCTGACACTGCGACCGGAATTCATTATGTCGGGTATGTTGGCGATCGCTATCCACGTGCGGTTTCCACCCGTGATATTGAAGTTGTCAAACCCGAAGACCTTTCGGGCCAAAGGGTGCGTGTAGCAATGCACCCGGCCATCGTAGCGACCTACGAAGCGTTTGGTGCGGTGCCGACACCGATCCCGTCGCCCGAACTTATGATCGCTTTAAAAACCGGAACGGTAGATGGTCAAGATCAAGGTCTCGTAGATTACCTTGACGCGGGCTATGATGAGGCCAGTCCCTATTACGCGCCAATCAATACCGTCCATGCCGGCATGGGGCTTTGGATGTCAGGTGGAAAGTGGGACACACTTACAGAGGAGCAAAAGGGTTGGGTGACCGAAGCCGCAACTGTCACTTCTGCGACTATAAACGCGGCCGGAGAAGCCCGGATGGAGGCCGCTCAGGCGCTTGCGGCGGAGCGTGGTGTCACGATTTCGACGCCGGATATTGAGGCCTTTCAGGAGGCCATAGCCCCAGTCATCGAAAAACTTGACGGAGAGATGTGGCCCGCTGGGTTGTACGACCAGATCAGAGGTCTCTGAGGTTCATGTTGCACGTCGTTGATTGGTCTAAACAGATCGACACCTCCCTTACATGGTTTTTGCGGGCTGTGCTGGGGGGGCTTTTGGTCGGGTTGGTGTTGCTGGAGTCTACGCAGGTCATTCTGCGCTACTTTTTTGCGCTGGGGTTGCCTTGGGCAAGAGATGTTTCAACAATCGGGTTGATGTGGTTGGCTTGGCTGGGCGCCCCTCTGTTGTGGATGAAACGTTCGCATATATCCGTCGATTTCATACCTGTGCCAAACATCCGGTCCCTGCGCAGGGTAGGGCAAATTGTTTTACAGCTTTCCATGGCGGTGAGCGGTGGATTCCTGTTGTATCACGCGTCTGAGGCTGCGGCCCGCTATGCGCAGATTGATCTGACATCAATACCTGGTGCGCATGCAAACCAGAAGTTCTTTCCAGTGATGGTGGGGTCGTTTTTACTGATCTTGGTCAGTATCACGGCACTCGTTCGAAAGGACTGAAGCCGTGTTAGAGACTGCGTTCACCGTAGCCGTAATGATTGTCCTGATGCTGCTACGGTTTCCGGTGTTTTTTGCGATGGCACTTTCGGTCGTAGCTTTTGCGTTTGTCTATGCACCGATCATGCGCCCCTCGGTCGTGGTGCAGGGATTGGTTCAGGGCCTCGACAATTCCGCCTTTACGGCGCTGGTCTACTTCATGGCTGTTGGCACAATCATGAACGCCGGAGGCATGAGTGCGCGATTGCTGGATCTCGCCCGGACTCTTTTGGCGCATATCCGGGGTGGATTGAGCCATGCCAATATCGGGTCGAGCATGATTTTCGCCGGTATCTCAGGCTCTGCCATAGCTGATGTCGCCGCAGTTGGATCAGTAATGATCCCCGCAATGAAACGCGATGGGTATAGCCCTGCCTACGCGGCGGCGGTGACTGCAGCCTCTGCGACCATCGGAATTGTCATTCCCCCCTCAATTCCGATGGTCGTTTTTGCGCTGTTTACGGGTGCAGATATCACGCGACTTTTCGTGGCTGCGATTTTGCCCGGGATTCTCATGGGGATTTTCCTTTTGGGCGTATCGATCGTCGTTTCGATCAAGCGCGGATATCCCGCTCAGCGTTGGCAGGGCTGGCGTGCGGTTTGGGACGCATTGCGGCGCAGTATCCTTGCGCTGATCCTGCCAGTTGTCGTCATTGGAGGGATGGTATCTGGCTTCGCAACTGTTTCAGAAATTGGTTCGATTGCCGTACTGTATTCGATAATTGTCTCACTTCTCATTTATCGCGAGACGACGCTGCGCAGCTTTTGTGCGGCGCTTGGGGATGCGGCGATTGACAGCGCCAAGGTCCTGATCATCGTCAGTGTGTCCGGTGCATTCATCTGGATCACCGCACGCATGGGGGTTGGGGCGCAATTCGTTTCAATGGTGAATGGGATTCAGCCCACTCCGACAATGTTTTTGGCGCTTGTGGCGGTTTTTATGCTGATTCTGGGGACGGTACTGGACCCGGTGATCATCACAATCGTTGTGGCCCCGATTGTGGCACCTACAGCGATCATGGCGGGGGTGGATATAGTTCAGTTTGGACTTGTGGTGGTCCTGGCCGGTGCGATTGGTCTGGTTACTCCACCGGTTGGCATTTTGCTGTTCGTGACCGCTGCCCAGTCTGGTGCCAGAGTTGGTCAGGTCGTGCGTGAAGCCGGAGTGTTCCTAATCGCATTGGCTGTCTTGCTGGCCCTGGTCGTGTTCTTCCCTGCGTTGACCTTGTGGCTGCCGAACCTCATGCTTGGGCAGTAGGCGTTGAAGCGTAGGTGCTATTGACCACTGATTTCCGGACGTGGACGCGCAGCCAGCTCAACCGCTGCATTCTTGCCAATTCCCGTCATGCACAAAAGTTGGGTGATGATTTGGCTTTTGCTGCTGTGAGGGACATTGTCATTGGTTATCGCAAGGGCGGCACCAATCAGGGCATGTGTGGTCAACCTCCAGACCAGCTCGGCATCAGAGACCTGAAATCGACCGGCCTGTGAGGCTCGCCTCAAGTCGCGAATGGCGAAGGGACCCATCATCCGGAACATCGTGTCTGATATGACCTCAGATCTGTGCAAAAGCTGTTTCCAGTGCGTGTCGCCTGTTGCTGTATCGAGCACGGTTCTAATACCAAAGGCGTAGACCTGGGCGGGGTCGTCGAACGTGTCCGTGACCTCTTCGATCCTCAACGCCAGATCATGCATCAGGGTTTCCAAAACGGCGATTGCCAATTCGTCTTTCGATTTGAAATAGCTATAGACTGTGCCAGCGCCGACATCTGCCTTTTCGGCAATCTCCAACATGGTTGCGGCATCGACGCCGCGCTCGGACATGATTTCACGAGCAGCCCCAATCAGCGCCTGTTTATTTCGACGCTGACGCTTTGCAACTCGGCCCTCCTTAACGGGGATCATTTCGCTCATTTTGAGTTCCGCCTGACAATAATCGAATCATATTCAATTTTGAATTTTGCCACAACTTCTTTCACAACCATTGGGAAAGTTGAAGCCTATGGATTGCTTCTGTCGTATTTTTGGATCTCACCGTAAAACGCCGGAATGCGATCATAACTTACGATAAACAAACGATAATATTTCACACCCTCATTGGAAAGAGTGGTGTCCAATAGTGAATAGTATCCAAACTTGACGAACATTCGAAAACGATCTAGCGTCAAGAAGAGGTAACTTTTTGGCCGTTCCAGCCCGTTTAAGGGTCCTGGTTGAACGGCTAAGGGCTTAGGAGGAAACAAAGATGACCCATCCCGCGACCAACAGTGATTTCGATACTGATGTTGCAATTGTAGGTGCTGGTCCGGTTGGCACTATGCTGGCCATTCTGCTGGGCCAGAAGGGGAAGAAGGTCACTCTGGTTGAGCGGTGGTCCACGCATTACGGCCTGCCGCGTGCGGTTACATACGACCACGAGATTGCCCGCATTCTGGCGTCCCTTGGAATCGATTCTGAAACCGATTCAGCGATCAACTGTCATGATGAGTTGTATTACTGGCGCAACCGGGATGGTCAGAACCTGCAGATTGTTGACTGGCAGAGCCAATCAGCCAGCGGCTGGCGCGTGCGTTACTGGTTCAACCAGCCGCTGCTTGAAAAGCGCTTGCTGAAGATTGCCGGTGAAATCCCCGACGTAACAATCTTGCGCGGTTGGGACGGTGTTGCTCTGGATCAGGATAGCATTGGCGTGTCGCTGTCGCTTAAGCAAAACCCCGAAGAATTTGGGCCTGACGGAGAACGCAAAGTCATTCGCGCAAAATTCGCCGTTGGAACCGATGGCGCGAACAGTTTCGTGCGCGAAAGCTTAGGTATCGAGAACGAAGACAAGGGTTACTTCTTCGATTGGCTCATCCTGGATATGGTCCCGCAGTTCGACTATTGCGCCTCACGCCCGGAAGATCCGGCGCAGTGGCAGCTGTGCGATCCAAAACGCCCAACAACGATTGTGCCAGGCGGGCCCGGCCCTGTCGAAGGTGGCCCGGATCGCCGGCGTTGGGAATTCATGGTTCTCCCTGGTGAGTCAGTGGAGGAAGTTCAGAAAGAGGAAAATGCCTGGAGGTTGTTGAAGCCCTGGGGGCTGACCCCGGAAAACTCTGAATTGGAACGCGCTGCAGTTTATCGCTTTCAGGCCCGCTGGGCCAAGAAATGGCATAGCGGCCGGTGCCTCATCGGCGGCGACGCTGCACACCTGATGCCGCCTTTTGCTGGCGAAGGTATGTGCGCTGGTTTGCGCGATGCAGTGGCGATGGGCTGGCGTCTGAATGCCATTCTTGAGGGTAAGACCGGGATTGAAGTGCTGGAAAGCTACTCCTCAGAACGCATTGAGCACGCCAAACACTACATCAACTTCAGCCAGGAGTTGGGCAGCATCATCTGTATCAGTGATGAGAAGGAAGCGATTGACCGCGACGCGCGTATGATCGCCGATCTGAAACATCGGAACAATCAGCCGGTACCGACAGATATCTGCCATCTGGGCGAGGGTGTCTGGTGTGATGAAAGCGCCCATGCCGGTGAACTTTCTGTGCAAGGCGTTGTCGAATACGATGGAAACAAGGGTCGCTTTGACCAGGCTGTTGGTCGGGGTTGGGTTCTGATCGGTTATCAGGCGGACCCGATTGCAGCATTGACTGAAACCCAGCGTGAGCAACTAGGAAAACTGGAAGGCTTCGGCGTTCAGATTGGTGCACCGGGCGGTCAGCATGATGTTGTCGACACCGAAGGGACCTATAAGGCCTGGTTGGAAGACATCGACGCGAAATATGTCTTGGTACGTCCAGATTTTTACGTGGCTATTACCGCCAACACACCGGAAAATCTGCAATCTCGTTTTGACAAGGTCATGTCAGCATTGCACCTGGATACGGCCGTTGCCGTAGCCGCCGAGTGAGGTTGGGCGCCATGTTTTCAGGGTTTACCTACAACGCAAATCCAGCGCGGATCGTATTCGGGCTGGGAGCATCGACCAATGTTGCGGCAGAAGTTAGCAGCCTGGGCTGTAGCCGGGCACTGGTTTTGTCGACGCCATTTCAGGCGAATGACGCTGAAAAACTGGCTGCGGATCTGGGCTCACTTGCCGTTGGGGTGTTCTCACAGGCGGCCATGCATACGCCTGTGGATGTTACTGAGAAAGCAATGGCGGCCTATGAAGCTGCGAATGCTGACTGTGTTATTGCCTTGGGCGGAGGGTCGACTATCGGCCTCGGCAAGGCAATCGCCTATCGCAATGATACCCCTCAGGTCGTGATTGCAACCACTTACGCGGGATCAGAGGTCACGCCGATCCTCGGGCAGACTGAAAATGGACTGAAGACAACTATCCGTCACGCCAAGATCCTGCCCGAAGTTGTGATTTATGATCCCGAATTGACCGTGGGTCTGCCCGTAGGCATGAGCGTAACGTCGGGGCTGAATGCGATGGCGCATGCGGTCGAGGCTGTTTACGCTGAAAACCGCAACCCGGTGACCTCGCTTATGGCAGCGGAAGGTGTTCGCGCGCTACGAGACGCTCTGCCCGGCATTGTGGAGAACCCAAAAAACATCGAAGCACGCAGCGAAGCACTGTATGGTGCCTGGCTTTGTGGCGCGGTCCTGGGGACTGTGGGCATGGCTCTGCACCACAAGATTTGCCACACACTGGGCGGGACATTTGATCTGCCGCATGCGGAAACGCACGCGATCATGTTGCCACACTCAGCCGCATATAACGCGCCTGCTGCGGTTGATGAGATGCAACCGATCGCCGATCTGTTCGGTGGTTCTATTGGCGGAGGATTGTGGGATTTTGCGAAATCTCTGAATGCCCCGCTGGCACTGCGCGATTTGAATGTCAAAGCAGTCGATCTGGACCTCGCGACCGAGATTGCGACCCAGAATCCTTATTGGAATCCACGCCCAATAGAACGTCAGGCTATCAGGGAATTGCTGCAGCAGGCCTTTGAAGGTCGCCGACCAGAGTAACAGCCTGAAATACCGTCAAATGCATCAGGGAGGAAACCAACATGCTGACACGACGCACACTTCTGAAAACAGGCGCGGCCGCCGGGGCCACCGCCTTGGCGATGCCAGCCCTGGCCCAGAACGGAACGGTTAAGATTGGATATGTCAGCCCGCAGTCCGGCCCGCTCAGCGCATTTTCCGAGGCTGACAACTATGTCATCGAACAGTTCATCAAGAACAGTGCCGCAAGCGGTCTGAATGTTGAAGTGATCGTCAAGGACAGCCAATCCAATCCCAACCGTGCGGCCGAAGTTGCGCGCGAATTGATTGTCCGCGATGAGGTCAATCTGATCTGCGTCGCATCGACACCTGAAACTACAAACCCTGTCTGCACCATTGCAGAAGCCGAAGAAATCCCGGTGATTTCTTCTGTGGCTCCGTGGCAGCCGTGGTTCATCGGTCAGCAAGGCAATCCGGGTGATCCGTCCAGCTGGCAGGAATTCGACTATGTCTACCACTTCTTCTGGGGGCTGGAAGACAACGTGTCCGTGTTCCTGAACATGTGGAACAGCATTGAAAGCAACAAGGTACTAGGGGCGCTGTGGCCCAATGATGGGGACGGGAACGCCTGGGCAAGTGATGTTGGCATGCCACCGGCTGCAGCGGCTGCAGGATATCAGCTGATCGATCCGGGTCGGTACCAAAACCTGACCGATGATTTCAGCGCGCAGATCAACGCTTATAAAAATGCGAACGCGGAAATTTTTACGGGCATTCCGATCCCTCCGGATTTCACCACGTTTTGGACTCAGGCGAAACAGCAGGGCTATAATCCAAAGATGGCTTCGATCGCCAAGGCATTGTTGTTTCCCGAAAGCGTTCAGCAACTTGGCGATCTCGGGAACAACTTGACCTGCGAAGTCTACTGGACACCTTCGTTCCCCTTCAAATCGTCACTGACTGGTGAAACCAGTGCTGAGCTGGCCGCCGGTTTCGAAACAGCGGCTAAGCGCAAATGGACGCAACCCGTCGGCTTTACACACGCCCTTTTCGAAGTTGCGGCCAGCGCAATTCAGCGCACCGAAGACCCAACAGACGGAGATGCATTGGCTGAAGCGATTGCCAGCACCGATCTGGAAACAGTGGTTGGCCATATCGGTTGGGGCAAAGACAACCTGCCACCATTTGCGCAGAAAAACGTGGCCAAGACACCCCTGGTCGGTGGCCAGTGGCGCCGCCAGGACAGTGGTGATTTCGAACTTCTGATCGTTGAGAACAGCAACGCGCCCGAGATCCCGCTCGACGGTACGCTCGAAACCCTCAACTAGCGCCTTTGAGCATCGGGCCAATCGGGCCCGGTGCCAATTCCTTTTGTTCGGAGATTCGAATGTCTATCCTGACACTCAAATCAGTATCCAAATCGTTTGGGGCTTTGAAGGTTACGGACGATGTGTCTCTGGACGTTCAGGCAGGGGAAGCTCTGGGAATTATCGGGCCCAACGGGGCAGGGAAGTCGACCCTGTTCAATCTGATTGCCGGGAACATCAAACCGGATGAAGGGCAGGTCTTTTTTGAGGGTGTTGACGTTACTCAGCGGACACCCATGGAAAGAGTTCATGCCGGGGTCGGGCGGTCGTTCCAAATTCCACAACCTTTTGCGCATTTAAGTGTCTACGAAAACCTGATGGTTGCCGCCCAGTTCGGAGGAGAACATCGGGGATACGAGGCAGGGACATTTTGCATGTCCATTTTGTCTGAAACCGGCCTTGAATCATGCGCACGCGATCTGGCGGGTGGTTTATCACTGTTGCAGCGCAAGCGCCTGGAATTGGCGCGGGCTATGGCGACCTCTCCCAAGCTGATCTTGTTGGATGAAATTGCCGGAGGTCTAACCGACGGTGAGTGTGTCGATCTGATCAAGACGATCAAGAACATCCACAGTCAGGGTACGTCGATCATCTGGATTGAACATGTGTTGCATGCTCTCAACTCGGTTGTTGATCGTCTTATGGTGTTGAATTTCGGTAAGAATCTCATGGTCGGAGGGGTTGACGAAGTCATGAACGCCCCTGCGGTCCGGGAAATCTATCTGGGGATTGAAGTATGACTGAGCCACTATTATCCACTCACGGACTTACGGCTCACTACGGTGATTTCCAGGCCCTGTTTGGTGTCGATATCGACATCAAGCAGGGCGAAACGATTGCCATCATCGGTGCGAACGGTGCAGGAAAATCCACACTGATGCGCGCCATCACGGGTCTATTGAAGAACAAACCGGACGCGATCAAACTTCGGGGTGAGAGCATTGGTGACCTCTCTGCACCAGAGGTGCTGGAGCGGGGGATTTCCATGGTCCCGGAAGGGCGACGGTTGTTTCCCTCTCTCACGGTGGAAGAAAACCTTCTGATCGGGGCACATACCAGAACCGGAAATGGGGTCTGGAACCTTGAGAGTGTTTACGAAGTCGTTCCTGCGCTGAAGGACCGCCGGGATCATCCGGGTACCGCATTATCCGGTGGTCAGCAGCAAATGGTAGCGATTGGTCGGGCGTTGATGTCAAACCCGGATCTTTTGCTCTGTGACGAACTCAGCCTTGGGCTGGCACCTGTTGTCATCAAAGAAATCTATGCTTCGTTCCCGACGATCAAAGAGCGCGGAGCCTCTGTTGTCGTCGTTGAGCAAGATATTGGGCAAGCGATGAAAGTTGCAGACCGGGTGTTTTGCATGATGGAAGGTCGCGTGACGTTACAGGGCACGCCCGACGAGTTGTCGCGAGAAGAGATTCACAACGCGTATTTCGGGGTAAGCGCATGATCTTAGTCGACACACTCATTCAGGGCATTTTGGTTGGTGGCCTATATGCTCTGTTCGCTGCCGGGCTTAGCCTGGTGTTTGGCGTTATGCGCCTTGTCAACTTGGCACATGGTGATCTGATTGTACTGGCAGCATTTGTCATTTTGTCCATCGGCACGGCTCTGAATCTCGGCCCGTTTGTTGCGGTGATCCTCGCGTTTCCCATCATGTTTGCTGTGGGGTGGGGGCTGCAAACCTATTTGCTGAACCGTGTGCTGGGGGACGATATCCTGCCGCCCTTGCTGGTGACTTTCGGCCTGTCTGTGGTGATTCAGAATGGTTTGCTGGAGATATTCACAGCGGATAGTCAGAAACTGACAGCCGGGCCCATCGAGGCACAGTCTTTGGCGCTGGGGTCGGTCACCGTTGGGGTGATGCCTTTGCTGACCTTTGTATCCGCTGTTGTTGTTATCTTTGCGCTGAACCAGATCTTCTACAGAACCAAGCTTGGGCGTGCATTCCGAGCCACTTCGGACGACCGCGAGACCGTAGGTCTGATGGGGATCCGCCCCAATAACGTCTTTGCAGTCGCTACAGGTATTGCGATGGTAGTTGCCACGATTGCAGCCTTGTATCTTGGCATTCGCGCCAATTTCGATCCCAGCATTGGCCCCGCACGCCTTCTTTACGCATTTGAGGCGGTGATCATTGGTGGGCTTGGCTCGCTTTGGGGCACTTTGGCTGGTGGGGTGATTATCGGTGTCGCTCAGGCTTTGGGCGCTTCCATCAACCCCGAATGGCAAATTCTGTCGGGACATATCGCATTTGTCGTTGTCCTTCTCGTTCGCCCCCGCGGACTTTTCCCACGTTCCAAAGACTGAGGTACCCGCAGTGTCTGATCAAAAGAATATGACCCGCTTGCTTCAGCTTTTTGGCCTTGCTGGCATCGTACTTTTGTTTCTCGTGCCTGTCATCGGCTCCCGGGCCTTGGTGCAAGATCTGTTTGGCGTGCTGACGCTTTTGATCCTGGCGCAGAATTGGAATCTGCTTGCAGGATTTGCCGGGTTGGTATCCGTAGGCCAGCAGGCTTTTGTCGGCGTTGGTGCATATGCCATGTTCGGCTGCGTTATCCTGCTGGGTCTGGATCCTCTGATTGGCATCGCCGTTGGAGGTATCACTGCCATGATCCTGGCAATTCCAATGGCCTTCTTTTCATTCCGGTTGGCCGGGGCCTATTTCGCCATCGGAACATGGGTCATCGCAGAGATAACGCGCCTTTGCTTTGCCCAATGGAAAGCACTTGGCGGCGGTACCGGCACCTCATTGCCGAAAGGCACCACAAAAACCATGTTTGGCGTGCCTGAGATCAAAAGTTGGTTGGGTGGTAGTTCATCCGCCGCATCTGACGCTTTGACCTATTGGCTAGCACTGACCCTGGCCCTTGCAACCCTTATTGCGGCGTATCTTTTCCTAAAGTCACGAATGGGCCTGGGCCTGCAATCGCTGCGCGACAACGAAGAGGCTGCCCGGTCAGTCGGTGTTAATCCTACGCGTCTGAAAGCTTGGGTGTTCATGCTGACGGCTTTTGGTACCGGTCTTTGCGGTGCACTTCTGTTCATTCAGATTACACGGGTTACACCCGAGGCGGCATTCTCGGTGGTGGATTGGACCGCTTTCGTGATCTTTATAACCGTGATTGGTGGAATCGGAACACTGCCGGGACCGATCATCGGTGTGATCGTGTTCTATTTCCTGCAACGGGCCCTTGCTGATTATGGCACGGTCTATCTGATCGTTCTGGGCTGTCTCGGGATTGCCGTGATGCTATTCGCCCGGCGCGGATTGTGGGGGCTGTTCACTGAAAAAACCGGAATTGAGCTTTTGTCTCTGCGACAGCTGCCCCCGGAAGAAAACCAAGCGCGCTGACACACACAAATATAGAGGTATACCCATGTCAAATTTGGTTGATCTTTCCAAAATCGACTATTTCACTGAAGAGTCATCTGTTGAGGCCGTGCTTGGGCGCAATGGTTCAAATGCCGATGCCCGTCTGGCACAGATTTGGGGTGCATTGATCAAGCATTTGCATGCTTTTGCCAAGGACGTCGAATTGCGTCAGGACGAGTGGGACATCGCAATCGATTTCCTTACGGCAACCGGTCAAATCTGTGACGAAAACCGGCAGGAATTTATCTTGTTGAGCGATGTCATGGGTTTCTCGATGCTGACAGACGCAATCAATAACCGACGCCCGAAAGGCGCAACCGAGAACACGGTGTTTGGCCCATTCCATGTCGAAAACGCCCCTGAATACGAAATGGGTGCCGACATCTCATTGGACGGCAAGGGACAGTCTTGCCTGTTTGAGGGGCGGGTCTTGGACCTTGAAGGAAACCCGATCGAAGGTGCGCGTATCGATGTCTGGTGCGACAACGAAGATGGTTTCTACGACGTTCAGCAACCCGGTATTCAGCCCAAGTGGAACAATCGGGGTGTCTTCACGACTGGCCCGGATGGGTGCTACCACTTCAAGGGGATTAAGCCGGTGTCATATCCGATCCCCCATGATGGGCCGGTTGGAAAACTTCTGATCAAGCTCGATCGCCACCCCTTCCGCCCTGCGCATATGCATTACATGGTGACGGCGCCTGGCCATGAGAAAATCGTGACACATACCTTTGTTGGCGAAGATGAATACCTCAAGTCTGATGCGGTCTTCGGCGTAAAGGCGACGCTGGTTGCCCCATTTGTTGAAAACCAGGACGGTGATACAGTTTGGCGTTCTCCTTTTGACTTTGTGATGGTGCCAGAAAAGGTGGAGTCCTAAGCCAATGACGGAAAAGCCTTGTATTATTTGTGTGGCAATTACAGGATCTTTGCCCCAAAAATCAGATAACCCGGCGGTGCCTATCACGGTCTCCGAGCAAATAGAAAGCACACAAGCTGCATTCGAAGCCGGGGCGACGATCGCACATTGTCATGTTCGCAATGACGATGGCTCGCCTACCTCGGATCCCGATAAATTCGGCCGGTTGCTTGAAGGTTTGAACAAACATTGCCCGGGTATGATTGTTCAGTTCTCGACCGGAGGACGATCGGGCGCAGGACATGAACGCGGGGGTAGTTTGCCGTTGCGTCCCGATATGGCCTCTTTGTCCGTTGGATCGACAAACTTTCCAACTCGGACCTACGACAATCCACCCGATCTGGTCGATTGGCTGGCTGCGGAAATGACGAAATACGAAATTACCGCAGAGATCGAGGCGTTCGATCTGAGCCATATTCACCAGGCTGTCGCCATGAGTAACGCAGGTAAGCTTCCGGGCAAGCTTTACGTGCAGTTCGTGATGGGTGTGAAGAACTCGATGCCGGCCGACAAGAGTGTTTTCAATTACTATGTGAAAACAATGCAACGGCTTGCCCCGGACGCGGAATGGTGTGCCGCCGGGATTGGAAGGCATCAGCTTGAACTGAACGAATGGTCGATTGCGGCCGGCGGTCATGCAAGAACCGGGCTTGAGGACAATGTCCGACTTGATCGAAACACACTTGCCCCATCAAATGCCGCTTTGGTGGCCCGAACTGCAGAGATTTGTCATAATCACGGCCGCCCGGTGGCAACCTGGACAGAAGCGCGGTCACTTCTGGGGCTTTCGCAGCCCGCAGTGTAACCTAATGAGAAGGCTGGTTGTTTGACCAGCCATCGACTTGCCTGGGTCGGTGCGCAACCTCCTGTCCCTCAAGTTGAAAGGGGCGCGTGGCAGGCGTGCTCCAGCCTTGGCTGAGCGAATTGAATAGATAAGTATACTTTATATGATATGTAATATGCCGTGTATTGTATTATTGTTATATAGAAATTCTGCTAAAAATCATCCCCACCATAGAGGTTGGCTTTGCTCGCCCAAAACCATTGGCAAACTTTAAGAGCCTAAAAACACTCGTCTTTTGCCGCATGAGCCAAGAGCCAACCCTGACAGGGAGGGATTTTTATGTTCAGTAAGATCAACCGGATGGCAATTCTTGCCTTGGGTATTGCGACGCTTGGCACAGTTGCCAGCGCACAAAGCTTGGGGATCGGAGCCAGTAAACAGGGATCACAGAATTATGCGGCCAATGCTGGTTTCGCAAAACTTCTGGCCGAAGAGCTTGGGTACGATATTCGAGTGCAATCGTTTGGGGGATCAGGCCAAACAATGCCTCTGGTCGATAATGCCCGCTTGGATTTGCTGCTTGCTCCTAGCCCTGACTTTTCTGCCGCCGCGGGTGGTACAGGTGCCTTCGAAGGGCGACAGCTAGGTAATTTGCGCATCGTTGCAGCCATGGGTGGGTCCGCCTATGGTTTCATGGTCAACAAAGACACCGACATGGCCATGGTCTCAGACGCCAAAGGCAAAACGATCACCTATGGATACACCGCACAACCGACGCTTCGGCCACAGGTCGACGCCATTCTTGCAGGCGGTGGTTTAAACATCGATGAGATGCAGCTCGACAATGTACCGTCGGTGCCAAACGGCGTCGACGACTTGATTTCCGGCACCGCTGAAGTTGCGTTCTTTGCCCTTGCTGGGGGCAAGACACGCGAAGCGGACGCCGCGATAGGAGTCCGTTGGTTGGGGCTGGAGAACACACCCGAGGCACTCGCCGGTGTGCGCGAATTCGTTCCGACCGCATATATTGACACTGTAGCCGCAGGATCGGCCCCTGGCGTGGATGTCGATACGAACATGATGTTCTATGATTATGTGCTTTTGGCAGGCGCGCATGTTTCGGATGAAACGATCGCCCCGATTGTCGAATACATTCACCAGAATCCGGAAAAAGTGCGGAGTATCTTTAAAACTTTCGCGCGGTTCGACCCGGAAAAAATGGCGCCTGATATGGGGGATCTCGTCTACCATCCGGCAGCGGCCACCTATTATCAGAAAGCAGGTTTGTCGCAGTAACGTCTGCTGACATAAATCATGGTTGGAACATCCGAAACCGCTCGTTTGGAGCAAGCCAATCAGGTGCTGAGAGGGCTGATCGTGGCCCTCTCGGTCATCTATGCTGCCAATCTGCATCGCTATGTCGGGGTGTCCGTCTATGATGCGCAATTATTGGTCGCGTCTTTCGCGCTCGCACTCGCCTCTGGCATTTTAAGTTTTGCGAAAACCGCGGACAGGCCGATCACCCGCAGAATTACTGTCCTGTGGGCCGCGGTCACACTTGTTACCGGTGGCTACGTTGCGGTGAACTATGTCCGGCTTTCGATGGACGCTCCGTTTGTGCCCTCTTTGCTGGTTGCGATCAGCTGCGTTCTGCTGGGTGGGTTGCTTTTGTTGTTGCGGCGTTCTGCGGGCACCGGAATTCTAATCGTAGTGCTAGTCTTCATAGCCTACGGGCTCTGGGGGCATCTTCTCCCCGGTGATCTCCAGAGCCGCCCTACTTATTGGGACGAACTTGTCATCTATCTGAGCCTGGATGCAAACGGCATTCTTGGCGCAGCATTGAAAGTCGCCGTCGTAATTGTCGTTCCCTACCTGTTGTTCGGTCAGTTTCTGACGGCCTGTGGAGCCGCGGATTTTTTCAATGACCTGGCTTTATCAGGGATGGGTCGTTTCAGGGGTGGACCAGCAAAAGTAGCAGTCTCGGCGTCGGCTTTGTTCGGATCTATTTCAGGATCAGCGGTTGGAAATGTCGTCGGCACGGGCGTGGTTACGATCCCGATGATGAAAAAAGCTGGTTTTAATGGAAGATATGCTGGCGCGGTTGAGGCGGTCGCGTCTACGGGTGGGCAACTGGTGCCGCCTGTGATGGGGGCCGCGGCCTTTATCATGGCCGACTTTATTGGCGTGGATTATTCGACCGTGATGTTGGCGGCTTTGCCATCTGCTCTGCTCTACTACAGCGCTATTTTCATCAATGTTGATCTGACAGCGGCCAGGCGAGGGGTGGCACAGGTTGAAGAAGCTGATATCCCGAGCGGCCGCGAGGCACTCAAGCAGGGTTGGCACTTCATTTTACCGTTCGTTGTGCTGATTTATACGCTGTTCGCCCTGAACATGAGACCTGAGCGTTCTGCGGTCATTTCGATTGTGGTGTTATTGGTCGGCAGCTTGATTTTTGGCTACAAAGGCCGTCGTATCAGGCCAATTCAGATTTGGCAGGCTATAGCGTCTGCGGGCCAATCGGCTATCGGGCTGGTTGTTGTCTGTGCAGCTGCTGGACTGATCATTGGTATTCTGAATATCACCGGCCTTGCCTTTAATTTGACACTGCACATAATCACCGCAAGCGGTGGCAGTCTGCTGGTGCTCGCCTTGATCACGGCGTTGATTTCCATTGTTTTGGGGATGGGGATGCCAACTGTTGGGGTCTACATTCTGTTGGCGACACTGGTCGCCCCGGCTTTGATCGAATTCGGTGTCCCAGTGATGGCAGCACATCTTTTCGTGTTCTATTTCGGGCTGATGTCGATGATCACTCCGCCTGTTGCACTGGCGTCATTTGCCGCAGCGAATATCGCGGGGTCATCAGCATGGGAGACAAGCAAAGAGGCAATGAAGCTGGCTTGGCCGGCTTATTTGGTCCCGTTTCTTTTTCTGTTTGCACCCGGATTGATTTTGGAAGGCAATCTGCTGAAGGCACTTTGGTCAATAGCAACAGCATTGGTTGGTATTTACATGGTAACTGCTGGCTTCGTTGGGTTTTTCCAACATGTCAGGGGGTTCATCGGTCGCTTAACTTTGACGCTTTGTGGGGTGCTGTGTCTGTTGCCTTCAGATTTGTTTCCCTCCGCGATCTGGACAGATATTGTGGGCTTGTCTGTGCTTGCTTTCTTCATTGTGGGTTCGAGAAACCGCGTGGCTGCCTCAGACACTCAATAATCTGACATCTAAGAATTAGGGCCTGTCAATAATGACTAATGTGGTTGATCTAAATTCGGATCTTGGCGAAGGTTTTGGTGCGTGGAAAATGGGGGATGATCTTGCACTGATGGACATCGTTTCATCTGCGAACATCGCCTGCGGATTCCACGCCGGAGATCAGAATATTATGGCCCAGACCATGAAAATTGCGGTCCAAAAAGGGACCGGAATTGGTGCACATCCCGGTTTTCCCGATCTGACTGGATTCGGTCGCCGTCGGATGAGTTTTTCCTCGGATGAGCTGACCAATATGATTGGATATCAGCTGGGTGCGGCGCAGTCGATGGCGCTACTGTCGGGTGGAAAAGTTCGACACCTTAAGCTGCATGGTGCCTTGGGAAACATGGCGTCGGAAGACATCAATATTGCCAGAACCTGCTTTGAGGCCGCGTTGAAAGTTCAGCCCGAAATCATACTCATGGCGATTGCATCAACTGCGATGGAGCAGGCAGTGAAGGAACTGGATTGCTCATGGGTAGGCGAGGTCTACGCTGACCGCGCTTACGAAAATGACGGAACCTTGGTAGACCGCAGGCAACCGGGCGCTGTTTTGGAGGATGCCGTCTATGCCGCCGAGCGCATCATGATGATGTTGAAAGAGCAGGCGGTTATCACCAAAACCGGGAAACGCCTTCCATGTCGCGTTGATACGGTGTGTTTGCATGGCGATACTGTTGGTGCCGTTACTATGGGAACCAAAATTCGCAGAAATCTTGTTGACGCAGGTATCGGTATCAAAATGTTTGAGGCGTAGGTTCATTGCATTTCCTGGCGAAATGCTTCGGGAACTGCCGTGACAAAACCTGATTTCTGAAGGCCGTCCTCACAAGTTGTATGGGAACCTCGCAAGGTGCAAGGTTCCCGGTTTTTTAGGCCATTTCTTTGGATAGTGCCGCGACCCAACCGTCGATCCAGTCCAGCGCGGCTTCTTCAGGATAGACGCCGGATTTCGCATCATGTTCCATGCGATCTACCAGCCGCTTGGCACCCAATTCAGCGAAGGTTGCATCAAAGGCTTTGCCGCCACCGCAGAATGTCTGTGGATAATCCATGCTTCCCAAAGCAATGACGCCATAGCGCACAGACGACAGATCGGGGCGATCTTTTGTCAGGAACTCGTGAAACTCTTTGCCGTTGTCCGGCACTTCACCAGTGCCATATGTCGAACTGCAGATCACATAGGTATCGCGTGCATCCAGCATTTTTTGTGATGCTTTTTCCATGCGGACAACGCGGGCTTTGTACCCGGTTTCAACAAGCTTATCGGCCACTTCATCCGCGACCATTTCTGCAACGCCGCTCATAGACGCGACCAGAACAACAACTGGATGATCGTTCATTTCTATCCTTTCGCAGCACCCGTCATTTGGGTTTTGCATTCTTTTAACCGGTCGAACCGGACTGTTTTTCGATAAAGGCTGCTGAGAGACCCAAGGTTACTTCCTGAGCTGCAGCCTGAACATAAATTGATAGCCGTTCGACCATCTGCGAATTCACTTCATGCTCGTTCAAGACAAGCGTCATGCTGCCGATCACAGACTTGTTTGCTGCGAATATAGGTGCGGCGATTCCGACCTTCCCTGGATCCAGCTGCCCATACGCAACTACGATGGAGTTGGACCGGATACGCTTCAAGTTGCGACGAAACTCTTCCCAGGTTGCCCCAAGACCGGCAGCTTCGATTTCCTTCTCGTGTTCGGCAAAGATCGCTTTCAGGTTTCTGCTAGGGATGTAGGCAAGGACAACTCGGGATGCTGCGCCAAGAAACAACCCCAAAGGCCGGCCCCTCTCATAGGAAAGGGATTTTTCCGGATCGACAAACCCTTCCGAGTGAACACACATGACCTGATGGCGATACTTTCGGCACAGCAATGCGGAACCATTGTCGCCCGTCAGATCGACCAGCTTACGCATGATCGGCGTTGCCGTTTTCACTAATTGATCCTGACGCCTTATCATTCTGTCGAATTCGATAATCGCCGGACCAAGAGTGTAAACGCCGGGGTTCAAGGCCTCGACCAGACCGAAAGCACTCAGACTGTTGAAGTAGCGGTAAGTCGAGCTGCTGGACAGGGAAAGACGTTTGGTCGCCTCTTCCACTGTCCATTCCGGTTCTTCAATGGTGAAAAGCTTCATGACTGATAAAAGTTTATCTGCAGTTGTCATATAGCTTTTCTCCTATTTGCTGATCGCCGATGGTAATTAATCGCAGCACAACCTACCAGTCGTCATCGTCGTCTGTTTCAGCCGTTAACTCGTCGACTATTGCCTGCCATCTGTTGCCGGTAGTATCCACCGGCGGATGTTCGGTGCCGCAGTCGCCGCATGTGCGCATGTCTTTGTCACTGTTAAAGGCGTTGGTCGCACGCAGATACGCCTCCTGAGGGAGTTCCTCGGCCGTATCCCAAGTTACGCGCGCAACTTCTGATGAGCATTTCTCGCAATACCAAGCAACAGCCTCCAAACCGGCATGCTCTGCTTTGTAACGATAATGGATGGTCTCTTCCGAAGGTACGACGCGATGCGGGGTACGGGCCGGAACATAGATCATTTCACCCGGCGTGCCTTTGACGTAATTCACGCTGCTGTCGCGGAATTCAACCTTGGCTGCGCCCGACATCAGTACGATCATTGTGTCTTTTTCACAAATCAGATGGAACGGCTGAATGCGGTCGCTTCGGCTGATGTTGACCTGCGGGTCTACACCTTCAGATATTGCTGGATACTCGTCATAGCAGCCGATCTGCTGAGCGAGTTGATAGGTTTGATGAAATCGCCTACGTGGCATCTTTCTGTCTCCTCGCTAAATTCAAGCGGACGTCGCTTCGATGAGTAAATCGCGGCAATGCTCACTGGCTTCGTAATTTGTATGGTAGCTCGTCCAACCCCAGACGTGCATCGGGAACAGGTTGTGCTCGTGCCCACATTTGGAACATTTCCGAACTTCTGGGTCGTCATTGTACTCTTTGCCGAATTCATAGCTCTTGAGCAGCGTTTCCAGCGGAGCAAAGTACCCAGGCACAGGGCCGCGGATTTCGTTGTAATTCTCAACGTCGAATTCGTGATCCAGCATAACATTCTGGCACTTGTGGCAATGGAAGGTCAGGCCTTCATGCTGACGTACACCTTCTGCTGATTGACGTTGAACAACGATCATCAGCATCACGTTTTCCGGGTCTCTCTCGTTCTCAAAGAACGACCCAACGTGGTGGCTACGTGGACCAACCATCAGCGTACCAGTTCTGACCGCCGAGCCCTTGGACGCCAGGCAAAGGAAGGTTTCATCAACCGAGTTCGTGTGATGGAAATGGCCCATGCCATCATCCCCCAGGTCGCCTTGGAACAAGGCGATACCAGGAACAAGGCATTCGTCCGTCACATAAGGGAACGGGGTTGTAAGTGTCGTGTTTGCCGTCCGAGCTGCATGGAATGCGTTCGACGCCATAGGCGGGCGATCCGGATCAGGTGGCGCAATAGTTAGTTGGGTGCTGTCTGTGCTCATTCGCTAACGTCCCATGTTGGGTTTCAACTAATTTCCACTCAAGCCCGGTCGGGTCCGATGATCGAGCCGAGCTTCCAGCCTGCGTCAACGTTTCCGTCGATCGTCATCCGGCCAGCCATAAAGGCTTCGGTTGGGTCTTTGCTGCCGTCAGAAATCTTGCAGAAATCCCCAAATTTGATGTTTACGATTGTTTCGGCGTCATTGTCTTCATTCGAAACGATATGAGGGACATTTTTGGCATCAATATAGATGACGCCTTCGTCGCCAAAGTTGAATTTTACAGTGTGCCCAAAGCCGCTGTCTTCACCGACGCGCTTGCGCATTTCCTGAGTCATTTCTTCAAGTGTTGGTTTAGCCATTTGGATTTCCTCCCATTGAGCAATGGTTCGTTAATAGGTGTTCAACTTGATCACCAATTTCAGCCATAAATCGCATATGTTGGGAAAAATGTCAAATAGAACATCTAATTTTATTGTTAAATGCGATAAAATGTGCCATATGCGATTGAAATTGAATGCTGTCTGAGCGTGCATTTCCTGACATATTCGCACTCGCCAGGCAGGAGTCCATATCGCAGGAAGGGTTCATCGAATCCCGACTCACGAAAGAAAGGGTGGAGCATTGTCACAGCGACAAAAAATCGTGATTGTGGGTGGCGGACAAGCGGGTGGCCGTGCGGCTCTGGCGGCGCGCGCATCAGACCCAGCTGCCGACATCTCTCTGATCTCAATGGAGCCTTGCGCACCATACGAAAGGCCGATTCTGTCGAAAGCCATGTTGCTGGATGACGAAAGCAAGCTTCCATTTGTCTTTGATGATGCGACGGCCAAGGAACGGGATATTCGTTTGCACTTGGGAGTGTCGGTGACAAAAATTGATCGGGCGACAAAAACCGTTCTTCTCGAAGATGGCGAAAACATAGCTTATGACAAACTGATTCTCGCGACCGGTAGCCGGCTAAGGCGTATCTCGTTGGACGGTGCCGAAGAGGATTGTGTTCACTATCTTCGCAGCATGGATGACTGCAGCAAATTGCGGGATCAACTGACAAAAGGCAAACGATTGACCGTCATTGGTGGAGGGTTCATCGGACTTGAGGTTGCGGCAACGGCCCAAAAGCTTGGGTGCACTGTCACAATCGTTGAAGCTGGTGAAACGCTGTTGCCCCGAGTTGGATCACCCACTGTCAGTACCTTTGTGCAGACCTATCACTCTGACAAAGGCGTGCGCTTTCTGTTTGGTGTTCAGGCCCAGGCAATGGATGGCGAAAACTTGGTATTGTCGAACGGCACGTCTGTTCCCACCGATATGATCCTGGTCGGTATTGGGGTAGACCCCGAAACATCGCTTGCCGAAGATGCTGGATTGACTATCGAAAACGGCATCAAGACGGATAGTTTTGGCAGAACTTCTGATCCTGAAATTTTCGCCATAGGTGATGCAGTTAACCAGATGAACCCTGAATATGATCGTCACATGCGCCTGGAATCTTGGGAAAATGCCAATGTACAGGGTGATGCGGTCGGTAAATCGGTGGTGGGCGAGCTGACCGAAGTCTCCACAATTCCGTGGTTCTGGTCTGATCAGGGCGATCTGAATATTCAAATTCTGGGGCAGTTGGACGCAGAGATGCATTGTATTGAGCGTGCGGGCGAGGATGATGGGCTGACCCTGATTCAGCTTGTCGACAACAAAATCCAAGGTGCGGTTACGATCAATCAGGCCCGCGATATGCCTTTGTTACGGAGAATGATCGCCGACCCGAATTTTCACGGTGACGAAGCCATCTTTAGTGACGATTCCGTGCCGCTCAGGAAGATAATGAAATCAGCACGACGCTAGCGGAGACAAAGTGAGCTCTTTCTTACGAGTGGCTTTTTGTCCTTAGAATTTCACGCTTCTATCAGGAGATATTTCATGAAGCTTTCGGTGTTGTTTGCCGCAATGGCCTTAACCGCCTCGGCTCTGGCATCCACCAGTGTGGCTGACTCGGAAAAATACCTTCTGGCGCCGAAATGGTCACAAATTATATTTAACTACGATCATCTTGGTTACTCCAGAACAACCGGCATGTTCTCAGGTATTGAAGGTGAGATCGACTTTGACAAAGAGAACCCGGAAGGATCCAGTGTTGCGGTCTGGTTCCCGGTGTCAACGATGTTCACCGGCCTCGAGCAGAGAGATGCGAACTTTACCGTCGGTGGAGATTTTTTTGTTGCGACTGAGAATGATCAGATCGAGTTCAAGTCAACGCATATTGAAGTCACTGGTGAGACAACGGCCAAGATAACTGGCGACCTGACGATGAATGGCTCAACACATCCAGTCACTCTTGATGCAAGAATGAATAAAATGGGTTTCCATGACAAAGAGCAAAAGGATTGGGTGGGGTTCGATGCGACAGCATCCGTGCTACGGTCTGAATTTGGTTTGGGCAAATACGCGCCGGGTGTCAGCGACAAAGTCGACATTTCGATTTCGATCGAAGCTATGAAAGCTGAATAAATTTAGGCGACGCGTTTGACCCCTACCTGTTCTCACTGGATAGGTAGGGGCCGCGGGCCAGTCTTTGTAATCGGATGATTGCCCTAAAAGAGCTTCAGGTTTCAGAATGCGCTCTGGATGAAACTACGAGGCATAGCAATCCCACGACCGAGAGGGTGAAGGGAACCAATTCTCTGGATAGGATTGTGAGCTGGGCATCGTTCGACCCGTCCAGATTGATCCCGGTAAGTCTGGTAATGACAACAAGAGTCAGTGTGGTGGCAACTGCCACCAATCCAGGCTTCAAAAACGACCGAAAGAATACGCCGTAAAGAGCGAACAGTCCCAAACCCAAGTGGAAGCCGCCGAAGTCGACGCGGATGCTGGTGATCCCGTCAGGAGCAAGAGTTGCAGTTCCACTGATGACGGTAGGGTCCATTACGCCAGCAATACCGGCGAGACACATGATGAGCCCACACAACAGCAAAGTTAGTCTTGGAATCCAGGATATTATCTTCCTTGGCATCGTGCTCATTTACATTCCCCATCGAGTTAGAGTTTACGGACGTTGCGCAGCAAGCTCAGCGAGCTGAGTAGGTGCTTGCGCATGCAATAAGAACCGGGCTTACGAAATCCGGTTCTCATAACGTTTGAAGAGCAGGTGACCCGCTTGGTTCGCCTTGGGTTTATGCACCCAGATGCTTTTTGAAGAACTCCAGAGTGGCCGATTCTGCGGCAATAGCAGCTTCTTCTGCACGACCAGAACGGCCCAAACGTGCAAATGCGTGGCCGACACCGTCATGTACAGTTACAGAGCCGTCTTTTGACTGCTCGACATGTTCGGTAATCGCGGTCTGAGCTTCAGGCGGGCAAAGATGATCGTCGGCACCCAAATGGATCAAAAGCGGAGCCTGAGGACCAGTGCTGCTCCCAAGATCCTGACTGATAGCCACTGGATAAAAGCAAACGACGGCATCGGCAGCATTGGACGTCGCCATGCGGAAGGCAACGCGCCCTCCCAGACAATAGCCAACAACACCGATCTTGCCTTGCAGCTTGGCATCCTCGCGAAGAAGTGCAACGGCGGCATCCATGTCGCCAAGGCTTGCCTCGAGGTCAAACCCCTGCATAAACCCCATCGCCTTTTCGCGATCTTCTTCCAGTGCGGCGTTCAGTTCGATATCGCGCTCCTGCCGCCAGAACATATCCGGTGCGATGACATCATAACCTTGCTCGGCAAACCAGTCGGATGCTGCTCGGATATTGTCGTTTACACCGAAAATTTCCTGGATCAGAACGATTCCACCGATAGCGTCGGTCGATGACGGTCTGCTGCGATAGGCTGAAAACGATTGGCCATCAGCTGCAGCAATAGTGATTGTCTTACTATCAATAGCCATAATGTCGTGCTCCGTGTTGAATGTTGAAGGGAACAAGTTCGAGGGGGGTTGTGAGTGGTAGAACGAGGGGGTCTGTGAGTGAGGGGGGTGTGAGTGGTAGAGCGAGGGGGGTTTGTGAGTGAGTAGGTGTTATGGGGTTGTTCTACTCGATGATGCCCGCTTCTTTGTAATAGCGCGCAGCACCGGGATGTAAGGGTATCGGGGAATCCGCCATGCGTTCCGGCACAAGCGGATAGCTGAGGGGGCTGTGATGTGATGGGATGTGACGGAATTGTTGTTCGATAACCTCGCGAGTTTCGATCAGACACCAGGTCAACAGATGCGCAAGATCTTCGGGCATATCATCACGCACAAGAACGGCGAAATCAGAGAAATTCAACGCGGGCAGATCTTCGGTTTGACCTTCCCAGAAATGAGCAGGCACAACGGCACGGGGCCAGCCGTACTGGGTCTCCAGCTTTGTCAGGGCAGCATCTTCTGCTGGTAAGAACACCAGAGAGCGGTTTGCGACAGCATCCCGCCACCAAGGCGTCATATATGCCTCCTGCAGTAGGGCGTCGACTTCGCCATCACGCATACGGAACACCGATTGTTCGGGTCTGGTATCCGTAATCAATTTACCACCCCAGGACTCCAGAGTGTCGCGGTCGATGCCATGGGCCTCTAGATAACGGGCGGCCGTATAACCGATCAGATTTACACCGTCATCTTCCGAAGTGGCGAGTGTGATTGGTGGTTTTTTCTCACGCAGCTCTTCAAATGTTGAGACGCCATATTTTGGATCGATGGCGAAAACCATGCGGTCTGTTTGTGGAAGAATTGCAAGCGTGCGCAGCCGTGGAAGCGGGCTTCCTTCGAAGATCCCTTCCCCAGCCAGCGCGCCGGGCAACATTTGGACGGGCGTGGCGATGCAGAGATCAACCTCACCGTTAGACACAGCAATCGGAGAGTCAGCACCGGCAATCAGATTCCAAATTGCAACGCGCGATCCTTTTTCGGTGCGGTCGCAGACCTCCTGGCACAGCCATGAGCAGATGCGGTGAAAATTTGCTTGGCCCCAGTCACCAGTAAAGTTCAGGTGAACACTGCGATCAAGTTTTGGCTGTTTGTCCATATTTGGCGCAGTTGTCATCTTAAGAGCATCTCCTGTTGCTTTTGTCTCTTTATAGGATTAATGAATATTTAACAATGAAGAAATTCCCGTAAAGTGGGAAAAATGATAAAGAAAGTGAAGTGCGCAGCTAACTCATTCAAAACAAGGTGAAACTGATCTGAAGCCGAACCTTTGCACAATGACAAGATAGCGCCAAAGCTTGCACGATGTTCGTAGGGTCTATTTGATGATGTCAAAAAAGATCATATATAAAATCATAGCTGACTATGTTAATTGGTCAACACAAAGCATGCCTAGTCATAGGCGTTTGGGCGCAAAAAGGCGCACCAGAATCCAGGCGGGTAGGACGCAGATTTGACCCGCAACAGTTAGCAAACCCACCAACTAGGAGAAAATCATGGCTAAACTTGTAGAACTTGATGAGGTCGTCACATTGGCCGAGCAACTGGGCAGCAGTGAAGGCCCAGTTGTTCTGGTGAACGTATTCTCGATCGATCCGAAAGACGAAGAAGCGCTGGTTGCCGCGTGGGCGCATGATGCCGGCTTTATGAAGGCGCAGCCTGGCTACATTTCGACTCAGATGCACAAAGGTCTGGCCGGTAGCGGAACTTATATGAACTATGCAATCTGGGAGGACGTCGCGTCTTTCCGTAACGCGTTTACCAACCCGGAATTCCAGGCCCGGATCGGTCAATACCCTGAGAGCGCAGTCGTGCGTCCTCACTTGTTCACCAAGATGACCGTCCCAGGTTTCTGCGTGGGTTAATACTCAGTATTGTCATCAATCTTTTGGCCCGATGACTTCTGGTTCTTCGGGCCAAAGGGCCACCATTACCTCTGAAATTCGTTGGGCACTACTAGCCAAGCGATGCGCGAGGAACCGGCAATAGCTTAGTGCTGAGCGTTCCCAACGCGTTAAAGTCCATCACTCTGTCAAAAACCCGTGGCTTCCTGATGATTAGCTTGGCGACAGAGCGAAGGACCTACGGTTGTCAGAATAAGCGCGAATTCGATTGCGAAGCCGATCCCGATCAAAAGCAGGGCCCAGCTTTCGGGCCGAAAGGTTCCCAGGACCAATATCAAAATAAGTATCGGTAAATCCAGAGCCAGAGAAAATAGGTACAAACCGTTGTTTCGAAGTGCCTCGAGCTTTTTGACCGTTTGTCCCTCGGCAAGCATTCTACGACAGCGACGCAGGTCAAATCTTACTTTGACGTGAACCACAAACAGCCAAACCGAAAACAGGCCAACCATGCCCGCCAACCATGGTGTTTCCAATAATTCAACCGGTCCATAGTAGTTCGCAATCAGCCATCCGCCTGATGAGATGACAAACAGGGCCCCTGGCAGGGCGAGGAAGCTATAGGCAATGCTCATGGCCCCAAGTGCGTTCTTGTAGCCAGCCTGTGTTGCAATTCGGCGGGACAGAATATCTTGGACAAAAACCGAAAACAAACCCGCCGCGACCAGCAGGATTCCGAACAAGTGAGTGAACTTCATAAGCGTAAACAGCATCGGTGTGCCTCGGGATTTAACTAAAGAGCTGTAAGCTCAGATTTTGGGCGTCTGACTTAATAGTTTGGTGCACTGGTGCGCAAATTTCGCGATGTCGTTCATCAAGTATCAGGATGTCTGTGCACGGCCACGCTTGGGCCTTTTGAACCACATCCGCGCAAAGAGCTTGTCTTTTTGAACGAACTGATGCCAAGCGGCAGCGAAGGCATGAGCGACGACTGCGACCATCAACAGATCCGTTGCAAGGCTATGAACCCTGTACAGGACTGTCTCAGTGAACCCGGCGGGTAGCATCTTGTTGCCTTGAACCACGTGTATCAAATCTGACTCGACTGCGATCCCGGTGCCCGATACGGCGACGGCGCCAAGAAGAATATACAAGGCGGTATGCATCCAGCTTGCCAGTCGCACTTGTATATTCAACCCACTTTCCGGCGCGCTTGGTTTCTCTGTTTTGAAACGGACGAGAAGCCGAAGCATTATCAGCCCCAGGATCAAGATTCCGCTGGTCAAATGGAAACTCAGAGGGGCAATGCCTCCCGACAAAAGTGTCAGGATTATGAGAATTGCCATAAGCCAATGCAGCGTAACAAGAAGAGGGTGGTAACGGTCCATTGTTACTTCACCAACTCCAACATGTAGTCGATCGCAGCGTCGATCTGTTCGTCGCTACAGGTGGTGCAGCCGCCTTTCGCTTTATGGTCCTTGGTGCCACGTAACACGATATCGCGCATGCGCTGTTCTGAATCCCGTTGCAGGAACTTTTGCCAGGTGTCCGGTTTCTTGACGTTGGGCGCACCTGACATGAAGCCTTTAAAACCGCCCGTGTGGCATTCTGCACATACGGATTGAAAGGTAGTATTATCTGCAACAACCGGGCTGCCAGCGCTGAAAGCGAACACGGTCACCACCGCGGAAAGCCCACCGCGAAGTCCAATCTCAAAAGCCATTTTTGAACCCTTTCACTGAGCCTGATTTGTGCAGGCTTTTACAAGTCCAGCACATTTCGTGATGCTGCCACCGCCCCAACCGGCGCGGTTTTCGCAATTGATGCTCTGAATAACGCGGTCCGAGATGGTGAAGTTGAAGACGCAAGCCTTAGGGTCTTCGGCGGCTGCAGCTGATGGCAGTGTTAATCCGTCCGGTCCGCGCACCTGAGCAGAACTATAGGTGGCAATGAATTGACGGCCCTGAGTTTCCACAGTCGCGGGTTCGCCAATGCAGGTTTTCAGACGTTCGGCAGGAGCACCTTGTAATGCAGCTTTGGCATCTTGAACGGTTTGCAAATAGGTCGCGCCGCATGCAGCCGTGGTGATCACAATGGCTGTGGCTAGAATGAAAGGTGATTTCATCGTCTTAGGTTCCTTTGGTCAGTGCCGAGATTTTAAGCTCGTCGTATTGCCAGATAAGCGAAGACAGTTGCGGCAATCCCGCAGATGATCCGAAGCCAATGCACCTGCAGCCAAAGCTCCAGCGTGTCAGCAACTTCGGCTGTTGGCAGACCCCCAGAGGCAAAAGCCGTGTTCGTCGGAACAAAGAATGCGAATGTCAGGATCGCCACGATCATCCAACTGAGTAGCGCTGCAATCCACATTCCACGAGCGGGGCTTCGCCAAAACAATGCCACGCAGAGAATCGAGCCGAGAAGAGCCGGCATCGATACCAAGGGTATGGTTCGCTGGATGAAAACGTTGTTCACAGCAAACCAGTCCAGGAACTGCTGCGCGTCAAGGCTTTGCCAATAGCCGCCAAGCGTCATTCCAATAAACAGCATCGACCCGGCAAACATGCCCGAGGCTATGATTGTGATCGCTTCCGCCGTGCGGGCCAAGGACATCATGCTTTTACCTTCCGATGACGAAGTCGACCTTTCATGCGAAGACCGTCGCGCATGCTAAGGCTCATTAGCGTGAGGTTCGTCGCACCGGCGACCAGCTCGAGAGTTTGCACCAGATAAAAGGTACTATCGAGTTCTCCGGCTTTCGCTTTAGCGGCCAGAAAAAGGGCTGCAGGAATCAGGATCGCTATGCCGTTGAAGGCGATGATTGGCATCCGGCGGGCCTTGTCCCCAAGGACCCCGCCGCGACGCTTGCCTGCAAGGGTGAAGCCCGAGCCGCCAACAGCGGCCATTGCCGGGATGAGAATTAAGAAGCCCCAAGGTATTGTCGTTTTGACCGCGATGATCTGTGCTTCGGTGCCAAAGAATTCGACGATCACAGTGGAAAGCCAAAAACTGGCGATCATAAGAAAGGCAAGGGCGCCTGCAATCGGGTGAATTTTCTTAGTCATCTGAAGTCTCCTTTCTCGCATCATACATAGTAAGCTATGTAAATGGTGTGAGTCTTATGTGAAACGACTCATTGTCAGAACACATATAGCAAGCTATACAATAAATGTATAGTCTACTATGTAAAAGAAACGATGGAATATGACCTTTTCACGAGAGAATTCTCCGGGATATCTGATTAATCACCTCGCGCGCCTGTTTGCGAACGCGCTACAGGAGCAAATAAAGCCTCTTGGCCTTTCAACAGGTGTTTTCCCGATCATGGTGCACTTATGGGAAGACGACGGCCTGACGCAAAAACAACTGGTTGAGCGTGTCGGGATCGAACAGGCAACAATGGCCTATACTTTGGCTCGGATGGAGCGAGACGGCCTGATCATCCGTCGACGAGATACAGAAGATGGGCGCATCCGACAAACATGGCTGACAGAGCATGGCAAGTCTTTGAAAGAGCCAACGCTGAAGCGGGCAAGCAAGCAAAACGAGTTAATACTGGAGGGGCTAAGCGATACTGAGCAGCAGCAAATTGTTGCTCTTATTACCAAAGCTATCAAGGCAAATGGCACGCGAGCTAGATATTGAGACGCGGCCTAAATCGCACCGCGCCCCAATCAGTTAGTTAACTTGGCCAAACCACATGCGCCCGAAAGTGCCGTCTTTTTTGACATAGTGATGGTAAAGCGCGCCAACGACATGAAGCGCTAGCAAAACAAGCAGAAACCGCGCACCGGCCCCATGTGCAAGCCGTGGCGGATAGTCGAAGAAGTTCGGTATCGGTGCAGTTGATCCGCCGAACAGAATAGTTCCGGCGCCAGACATCACGACCATGCCTATGCCGCTGGCGACCATACCCAAGGTAACGATATAGAGCAGGAGATGAACCGCTTTGCCGATAAACACCTGCCAAGCCGGATCAGTTTCCAAATGGGCGGGCTTTTGATCAGCAAACATCCACCACCCGATACGGATAAGTGTGAGCAACAGTACCGAAATACCGATTGGGACATGGACTGAAAGAACCCCTGCCTTCGCGGCGCTGACATCAATGGACGCCGCCCGAAACCCGCTTGCAAACAGCGCAATGATCAATGCTGCGCTGAGCCAATGCAGAGTGATTGCAACAGTCCCATAAGACGTTGTTGTACTTTTCATTTCGATTGCCTCAGTTGAATATCGAGATCACTCAGCGCTGTCTTCCCAACCAATGTCGACATGCGACCCATCGCAGAATGGTTTGTTCTTGGAGGCACCGCACCGGCAAAGGACGTATTTATTGGATGACGCGCCCTCAGCCCACTGAACATCCTGCAAGTCAACTCCGGTTACCCGAAAGGGTCCGTTACGCTCGATTGTAATGCCGGGGTTGTCGACGCTGGGTTGCTGTGGCTCGCCACCTGGTTCGCTCCAGGACAACGCGCCGGAAGGGCAGGCTGCAACAATTTCGCGAATTGCGTTGGCGTCGCCATTGCCAGGCTCAATCCATGGCTTTCTGCTCGAGTCGAAAACAGACTTCAATCTGCGGCCGCATTCCCCCGCATGGGAACACAACAGGCGATTGTAGTGAACTGTGATATCCTTGCCTTGATATGCGGTCAGCTTGTCCGGGGTTCGATCCTTGGACACCGCTGAACTAAAGCCAATACCAGTATGTGAACTGTCACAGTAAGGCTTGGACTTTGACGCTCCGCAACGACACAAGGCCAAAGATTTTTTCACGGCTACATCGGAACCGTCAGCATCGGTCAATCTGGGGATTTCTCTGGCCAGAAGGGGGCCATCCGGAAGACCGCGGATTGTCGCGGTTTTGTCCGCAACGCTAGAACCGCCGCCGATCTTGCCGGTCATACGCAGCCCATCCCGTATATTCATCCCCAGCAGGCTGAGGTTGGTTGCACCGGCAAGAAGTTCGACGGCCTGTACGACATAGAACACAGTGTCAAATTCTCCTGCCGAGGCCTTGCTGGAAAGGAAAAATGCACATGGGATAAGGACGAGAATTCCATTTCCGGCAATGAACGGCATGCGCCTTTTCTTGCCCAATACCAGCTGGTCCGTCCGGTTTTTCCCAAGCGCCATACCAGAGCCGCCCGCAACGATCATCGCGGGTATCAGGATAAACATACCCCGCAAAATCATGGTCTTCACCGATGCAATGGCTTCATGATCAAGGAACAGTTCTGAAAAAACACTCGACGTCCAAAATGTCAAAATTGTTAGAAACGCGATGCCACCGGCGGTGGCATGGATGCGGGTTTTCATCTGGATAGTCCTTCTATGCAGTTGCGCGTGTCGTACACTTGGCTGTGCATAGCCTGCTATATATCATTGCATCCACCGCTATGCAAATCTAAAAGGTTCTATGGAATTTGATCACACGTCTTCGCCCGGGTACCTCATAAACCATTTGGCTCGTTTGTTTTTTGAGGAATTGCGCAGACGTATTGAACCTTTGGGCATAGTGCCGGGACAATTCCCCGCATTACTTGCGCTGTGGCAGAAGGATGGGCAGACGCAGAAGGAACTTGTCGACAAGCTGGACATCGAGCAGGCGACTATGGCGAACACGTTGAACAGAATGGAACGTGATGGTTTGATTTCGCGTAAACATCACCCTACAGACGGCCGCGCAAAGTTCATTTTTCTGACAGAAAAAGCCAAATCGATCCGCGACGATGCCTACGAAGCTGCGACGAAAGTCAACGATTTGGCATTGAAAGACCTTGCTCCGGACGAACGGGAGCAATTTGTGCGCCTGATGCAACGCGTGCTTCATACGTTACAAGATTCAGAGCACTAGAACTGGGTGACGAGAACATACAGCCTATCAAAAGTAGCCGCCGGATCGTCTATGAGGGCTGGCTTTCTTCTGCAGCTTTTGAATGCTGTTGTACTTGGGTAATGGGCGGCCCAGATGTGCCGCCCTTTTTCTAAATAGATCAGAACGCCTTGGTGAAGGCAAAAGTGAGTCCGTTTTGCCGGCGCACACCGTTCAGGCCGAGGCGACCGGAATATGTCAGGTCGAAATAGCCGCCGGAATTCGTCAGATGCGTAATCCCCAGCCCGACAACACCGTAGGTCGGTTCGTCAAGGTACTCATCCAAGTCGTTGACCAACTCATGTTCAAGGCCCAATGTTGCCTTGGGTGACCAAGTTCCAGGTCTCAGCTCTTTTGAGATCCTGGCCTTGGCCCAGATTGTGCTATAGGTCTCGTCCGGACCATCGACACCTGACGCCAGATTGCCAAAGCTGTCAGCAGTCTCTTCGATCCATGCCCGTTGGTACAAAACGCCAAAGATTGGGTTCAACACCCATCCTTGGGGCAACCATTTCAAGTCTGACTTATCAAACCGGCCGACAAGTTCAGATTGGATGTACAGGCGATCATCGTCCTGGTTTTGGGTCAATGTGGCTGTTGGGCTTACCGGCAGCGAGATATCAGTCTCGCCGAACATGTATTCCATCCGAGCTGACATGCCCCAATTTGGATTGAATTGCTTCAAGGCATCCGCGCGCAGACCCCATCCGCCATAGGTCAAATCGGCAACGCCAATGTTTTCGATGTCGGTGTTTTCGTAAAAGGCGCCGAATGCAAGCATCGTATTCACATCAAAAAATTTGACGTACTGAGCATCGAGACGAATGGTGTCGGCGTCTACCACGACGATGCTGCCATCACCATCTGTGGCGACGTATTCAGTCGAAAACCGAATGAAGGAATCCGGCCCGATCATCTTCAACGCATGAATATCAATGATCCCCGAGACAGGTGACGTCTCATATCCGGATGTTGGCCCTCCTGCATGCGCGACACCGGTAACAGCGCGCGCGACCCCAATCCTTGTCTGAGCTATGCCAAACGGTTCATTCGACAGATAGCTTTCCAGCAAGCCAGACCCGCCAAGGTTGTAGATCGCAGCAATTCCAACCGGTAGCTGGCCCTGCTGGCCGCCATCCTGAGTGTCCTGTTCTTCTGCCATTGCCATGGTAGCGCAAGCCGCCAAGGCCATGCCCATTAGTGGTGTCTTGGTATTCATGAGGTCCTCCCTAGAAATCCCTAAATATGAGTATTGGGAAGCTTATAGAGTACATAATTCCCAAATACAAAGAAAACACGTACTAAAACACAGTGCTTTTCCTTTAAAATGACAATTCTGTCATAGATTTTCAAACTGGGGTTGAAGTTCGTCAGGATTGACAACCAAAAGAGAAACTTTGACGCCTTTTGGGGGATGCAAAGCGAGAGATTCGAATTGCTATCTAGCACTCATAGCTCTCGCAAAGATTGAATTCGAATGGGCATTCGTCGCTGTTTTGATGTGCATTCACGCCCAGCGATCAGAAGCGATATTCAGGCGGATCCACTCGCCGTCTATTGGTGATGGCGCTCTTCCAAAAGGGCCCGGGCCTGATCTGGAAATAGAGCGGAGTCAGCCCCGACATTCAAGTCAAGCGCCGCGCCCCATATGACCTTTGCACGTTCGGAAGGCGTGTCCGATATTGAGGTCCGAGGATCGGACATTCCCCATTCGAAATCAGTTAAGTCACGCCAAACTACATTTAAGTGAACGGCCGCGTGGCTGAAGAGATGATGAAGCGCGCGGGCTGGAATTGTTGCGTATTCATGTATGTCATTTCGCCCAGGGACCGTTGTCTCAAAGCTGGGGCTATCAGATCGAACACGTTCAATCGTTTCGCACATTTCCCGGGCGTGCAAACCGACTGAAGCAATGACATGGCGCCGCTGCCAACCAGGCACAGTGCTGTCCGCTGATAAAGCGGTATCGGGTAGATCATTTAATAAGCGTGCAAAAAATGCGGTGCCGCGGCGGGCTAGAAGCAAGTCTTGCTTTGGTGCCAGATCTGAATCAAATCTGGCGCCAGAACCCATTCTTGCTCGGTGGTCTTGCCGTGCCTTATCGGTCACTCTTGGCCTTCAACGTAGCTGCGCGCGAAGTTGAGCCGTTCCATAATCGGGGCATCCGAAAAACGGAAAAGATCAAATTGTGTTTCCGCCTCCAAGGCCCATGGAACCCAGGACGGGATCACAAACAGGTCGCCGATGTCCAACGCGCGACGTTCACCGTTTATGATGACCGCACCACTGCCTTCGAATACCTGGAACACGGTTGATCCGACATCGCGTCGTGTCTGGGTATTTGTTCCTTCACGCAGACGATGGAATTCGCACCGGATTGTCGACATCACATCGCCTCCGGTCGTTGGATTCACATATCGGATCGCGGCGTGGCCCGGCGCTATGGTTGCCGGGTTTCCTTCGTCTTCCAGCAAAAGCTGTTCTGTCAGCGCCCGGTCCGTGAACTCCCAGCGATATGCGCCGATTGGCGACGAAACGGTGTTCTGCAGTTGCGACAATGGCCGCAGACCTGGGTGGCACCACAGACGCTCTCCTTGTGAGAACCGCGGCGTCGCATAATCGGTTACCCGATCCGATCCGAACTCGAAGAATCCGACATCGTTTTGTTGGCTGAACGGAATGTCCAGACCATCAATCCAGGCCATGGGATTGTCGGTATCGTTGTGATGACCATGGAAGTTCCAACCTGGTGTCAGCAACAGGTCTCCGCGGCTCATTCGAACCGGATCGCCATTGACAACGGTCCAAACCCCTTCGCCTTCGACGACGAAACGAAACGCATTTTGTGAGTGGCGGTGTTCAGGCGCGGTTTCCTTGGGGCCCAAGTATTGGATCGCTGCCCAAAGCGTGGGGGTTATGTATGCGTTGCCGCCAAGGCCGGGATTGGCCAATCCCAACGCGCGACGCTCGCCACCCCGACCGACCGGGACAAGATCACCAGACGCTTCGGCCAGAGGCAGGATCGTTTGCCACTTCCAAACATAAGGAACGGCCTTCGGCTTGGGATGCATGGGCATCAAATCCCCAAGCTGAGTCCAGAGCGGAATGATATGCTCGTCCGCAAAATTCTTGTACAAATTGCGCAGCTCGGGGCTGTCTTCGGGCTGCATTGAATGCTCAACGTTCTCGTGGCTGGTATCGGAACTCAAAACAGTCTCCTAAAGTCTTTCATTATACTGCATCGGGCTGGTTCGGTGGCGCCGCATTTCGGAACGCAGGAAGTGCATCCAATGCTTTGTAAATACGCGATATGTTTGGCCAATCATCCATCGGGATGCCAAATCTCTTATTGTTCCAGATTTGCGCATACAAACAGACATCGGCCAATCCGGGTGTGTCGGACAAGCAATAGATTGATTGTTCTTCCCGAGACGCCAGCGTCTGTTCAAACGCATCAAGTGTGGTTTTCACCCAATGTGTGAACCAGCTTTTCTGCTTTTCCTCATCAGCATCGAATTCACTGCCCAAATATTGCAATACGCGCAGGTTGTTCAGCGGATGGATGTCACATGCAATCATATAGGCAAGCGCACGGTCCTGCGCCTTTCTGTCTGGATCGGAAGGCAAAAGTGCAGGTTCGGGATAAACCTCATCCAGCCATTCGATGATGGCAAGGGATTGGGTCATGATCGTGCCATCTTCCCGTACAAGGGAAGGAACCAACCCTTGGGGGTTCATAGCCAGATATTGGGGACTTCTGGTTTCGCCCGTGCGAAGAACATAGGCGATATAGTCGTAGTCCAACCCTTTCAGGTTCAACACCGCACGCAAACGCGTCGATGTTGAAGACCTGAAGAAGTTATGCAGCTGAAAGTTCATTCAGCGGCCCCGATTGTTGTGGTGATGTGCCCCAGCCCTTCGATGCTGACGACACAGACATCACCAGGATCCATCGACCCAACACCTGCCGGCGTGCCGGTCATGATCAGGTCGCCTGGTTTTAGTTCGATGAAGCTGGACAGGATCGAAACAATTTCGGGAACGGACCAAATTAATTCCGAAAGATCAGCCTTCTGCTTAACTTCTCCGTTGACGGTCAGCTTGATTTCCCCGGTTGACAGGTGGCCAACGGCCGAAACCGGGTGGATCGGGCCAATCGGGGCCGAGCGGTCAAACGACTTACCCATGTCCCAGGGGCGTCCCTGTTCCCGGGCTGCAAGCTGCAGGTCCCGGCGGGTCAGGTCATTGCCGACAGCGTAGCCCCAGACGTGATCGAGGCTGTTGTTCATTGGAATGTTGCGACCTTCTTTGCCGATCGCAACGACCAATTCCGCTTCGTAGTGGAAATTGGCGGTCTCAGCCGGGTATGCGACGGTTTCGCCGTCCATAACCACTGCATCGGCGGGTTTCGAAAAGAAGAACGGCGGATCGCGGTCAGGGTCTTTACCCATTTCGCGTGCGTGTGCCGCATAGTTCCGGCCGACGCACAAAATACGGCGCACTGGCAGACGATCATCGCTGCCAGCTACCGGAAGGGTTACGGTGTTTTGAGGGGGGAAAACGTAGCCCATCTGTTATCCTTTAATTTTCAAGTCCATTCGATCCGTACAACCAATGAAGTTGGTCGCACCATTCGTCGGGTGTCATGTTCGACATTACGTGGTCGCGTACGGCGGCCTGCGCATCGTCCGGGTGATAGATATAGTCGCCGATCAGGCGCGAGTTCATCTGAACACGTGCCGTCCGAACCCGGCGTTGGTTCTGGTAGGTTTCCAACGCGTTCTCGATGTTGTCGCCGTAGTTTTCCATGCAATGCGACAAGCAGACAGCATCCTCGAGCGCCATACATGCGCCCTGAGCAAAATACTGCAGCATTGGATGAGCCGCATCGCCCAAGAGAGCCACGCGACCATCGCGCCAGTTGGAAATCGGATCGCGGTCACAAAGCACCCAAAGCTTCCAGTCCTGACCGTGTTCGATGATCTGACGCGCTCGGGGGGCAATGTGTTCAAAGCCCTGCATCACTTCTTTGCGGCTAACGGGTCGACCTGCAATAGGCTCCTGCAGGTCGCGGTGATAGGTGACAACCAGATTGTAAACCTTCCCGCCCTTCAGCGGATAGTGCACGATGTGGCATTTGGGGCCAGCCCACAATGTTGCAGCATTCCAGCGCAGATCTTCAGGCATCTGCTCTGTGGGAATGACGCTTCGATATGTGGTGTGACCTGAAATTCTGGGCTCGCCATCTCCGATCATTTGGGCTCGGATTGGTGAACGAAGCCCTTCCGCACCGATCAGCGCAGCGCCTTTGAATACACCCAGAGATGTCTTGAGGCTGACGGATTTTCCATCCTGTTCGTAACCGCTAACAAGTGTGTTCGTTCGAATGTCGATCAGGTCACTTGCTTCGCAATAATCCAGTAGGACCGAGTGCAGATCGGCGCGGTGAACAACAGCGTATGGGTTGCCCATACGTTTTCTGAAGTCCTCACCCAACGGGATTGTCGTGATATCATTCCCGTTCTTAGCATCCATTAGACGCAGTGAATCGACATACACGGCCTTGGATCGCGCTTCGTCTCCAACGCCCAGATAGTCAAAAGCGTGAAAGGCATTTGGTCCGATCTGGATACCAGCACCGATCTCTCCCAAAATGGGGGCCTGTTCGACAACGATCGAACGAAAACCCTTGCGGGCAAGACCAGCTGCGGCGGCCAAGCCGCCGATTCCGGCACCTGCAATCAAAATAGGCTCTATTGGCACTGTTGCCTCCTTAGTCACTTTGGCAAGAGGTCACACAGGCAACGCTCTTAGCTATATCCATTTGCCGGAAATGCGCGGCTCGGCTTTGTTACAAGCCGGCGAAGCCCGCACGCGACACCCAGTAATCCCAGGCCCGGGCTAGGGGCATGTCGCCCAAAAGCATCGCGCTGGTTTTGTCGATTTCACCATCTGTCAGATGTTTGAGGGAACCCAGCGCCAGCGACTGCTGAACCAGCGCGGCATTGTCTTTAAGGCCGGTCGCAACCATGCAAACTGCCCGGATGTTTGCAGCCACACAGATACAGCCGTGGCCACGCAGCAGGGCAACACTGTTTTGCCCAAGCGCGCGCGAAAGAGAGTGGCCCATATCCATCCGGTCAACCAACATGTTGGTGTCACCAAACTCGTCCTGGCTGTCCCAGGTCGGAACTTCTTTGCCAATGACTGACGACATGTGAAAGATCGGACGCAAGGACACATCATTCATTGTGAACGGAATGATCGAGCGCGCATGATGATGCGCCACCGAGTTCACATCGGGTCGGTCTTTGTAGATCGCCCCATGAATGTGTCGTTCGTTATATGGCCGACGATGATCTTCGCCGATAAGTTCACCTTCCAAAGTGAACTCCATGATGTCTTCGCGAGTCACATTGATAGGGCTGCGCGAACGGGACAGAAAATAGCGATCTTTCCGCAGCGGGTGGCGCACGCTGACGTGCCCAAAACTGTCTATAACGTCTTCACGCGCAAGAATTCTATTGGCCAAAACCAACTCGTTAATAGCCGCATCAATTAGCCGAGCGTCGTTTTGTGAGTCGTGATCAAGAGCCATCTACATCTCCAAGCCAAGTTGGGGTGCAAAATAGAAACGCTGACGCCTGATGAAAAATATATAGTACAGAGGTAATTCATATCATATAATAGATATGACAGTGGAAGTTCATCAGAACAAAAAAGTCCAAGGGCGAGGGTCAACAGATGCGGTCACTCATCAGTCAGCTAACACTTCACAAGCTTGAAGTGTTTTGTCACGTCGCCGAGTTAGAAAGCGTTTCGCGGGCTGCTGAGGAATGCAGCATCGCACAACCCGTTGTAACTACGCATATCAAGGCGCTTTCTGAAAAACTGGGGGTGCAGCTTACGCAGCGCAATGGGCGGCGGATAGCGCTGACAGAAGATGGGAAACGCATATACGTCTGGGCCAAGGAAATCGTGTCGCAGACACGAGAGCTTGAGCAGGAACTTCAGGACCGCAAATCCGGCGCGGTTGGGCACGCCTCAATCGCCGCGTCAATGACTTTGGGGTCATACATCCTGCCGTCCATTGTTTCTCAGTTCAAAACGGACCACGAACAGAGTGATATTTCAGTGCAGGTTGCGAGCCCAAAACTGGCCAGCGAGCAGGTATTGAGAGGCGAATGTGACTTTGGACTGACGATTGTCGACCAGATTCACGGAATCCGCGGGCTTGATGTAACGCCGTTGTACAATGAAAGATTGATCTTGGCGGGGTCAGATAAGACGACCTTTGTTGGCAATCAGGTGACACCAGAGAAGTTGAAGGACCTTCCATTTGTCACCGCAAGGGCAAATACTGCCCGGCGCGATCTCGAAGACTATGCACTGATGACTCATGGAATAATCAGAAGCAATGTCACACTGGAATTTGGACATGGCGAAGCCATCAAACAGGCCGTCCGGGCAGGGGCGGGCATCTCATTCCTGTTTTGGTCTTCTGTTAAAGACGAATTGGAAAACGGGTCTTTACGAGAGATAAAAACACCGGGGATGTCGCTGGCCTTTCCGATCTATCTTGTTCAACGAAAAGACCGGAACCTCACAGCATTTCAACAAAAGTTGGCCGAGTATATCTGCACAGAGATCAAACGCCTAGATGAAGCGCAGTCGTGAAGCGGCTTCATGCCTGAAATCTGACTTCACAACAACGATCCAGAAAATAGAGTGCGCAGGATATGTACGTGTATCTTCGCGACCTAAACTCCTCTCCTTGATCCGGCTGTCTGGATGTAGACTCCGTTCCTAGTGAGGATGTATCAATCAGAGCCTGCGGATTTCCGATCAGATCACGGGCAATTTCAAAGACCGCATGGTACTTTCCTTTTCAACATAAGTTCCATTTCTTTCCCGCGCAGGGTATGTCAGGCCTGACCCAGCGAACCTGGTTCGTGAAAATGATAGAGGTCGTGAAGCAAACTATGGTCGGTGAATTGAGTTCCGAGCAGGCCGTGCGCGGCGCGATCCAGACGCATTCGAGGCGCGTCTGGCGGTTTGGGCTTGCCCTGTCGGGTGCTTCCGATGTGGCCGATGATCTGTTGCAGGCCACTTGCCTGCGTGCGCTTGAACGCCACCACCAGGTCACGTCATTTGAGCGGTTGGACAGTTGGTTGATGACGATCTGCCGTTCAATCTGGTTGAATGAGCTGCGTGCCCGCTCGGTCCGAAAAGCGCAGGCACTGTCGTTGACCCCAGAGTCAGAGCTGATTGCATCCGGACCGGACTCGGAAACGAATATATTCGCCGCCGAAGTGTTTACCCAAGTGATGCAGTTGCCAGAAGCACAGCGAGAAACGGTGATGCTGGTCTATGTCGAAGGCTATAGCTACCGCGAGGCCGCAGCATTGCTGGAGGTGCCAATAGGAACGATCATGAGCAGGCTGTCCAATGCGCGACAAAAACTGAAAGTCGTGATGCAGCATGAGGCGGCAGATGCCGTTCGACGGAGTCGCAAATGAAGTTTTCCGATGAAGTTCTCAAAGCGTATCTGGAAGGCAAAGTGAATGAATCCGAGGCCCAGGCGATAGAAGCTGCGGTTGCGGCCGAACCCGAGCTTGAGGCGCGCCTGATGGGGCTTGATCCATTCGCACCGGTGGTACAAGCGGTGTTTGAACATGTCCCGGCCGAGATGCCCCGGATGGTTTTGCCTGACCCAAATGCCGAGATACAAACCAGTGGCGGTCCTCTGCGCCTGTTGGCCGTAGCTGCATCTGTCGCGGTGATTTCTGTGTCGGCCACATATTGGGTAACCAAGCCTCAGCCCATGGGGTGGGCTGAGCAGGCGGCGATCTATCAATCACTATATGCGGCGGACACGATCGCGGGGATGGACAGCTCGGAACAGGCGTTGACAACTCAGTTTGATCAGGCCGAGGCACAGCTGGGTCTATCCTTGAGACGTGACACTCTTGAGGCGTTGCCGGGGATGGAATTGAAGCGTGCGCAGGTGTTGTCCTTCAGGGGCAAACCGTTGGTTCAAGTGGTCTTTGCGAATGAACAGGGCCAGCCTTTTGCCTTCTGTGTCATCCGTCAGGGTGCAGGCGCGCCAAGCAAGGATTTGAAAGAGGCAGTGCTCAGCGGGTTGGCGACGGCCACCTGGTCCAAAGACGGTTATGGCTATATGTTGATTGGTGACAGCGATCAGACTGACCTGGAAAGTAAGCTGGATATTCTGACCGCGACCTTTGCAAGCTGAGGTGGCGTCGAAAACGCCTTGTGAACCTGCGGAAATACCAGAAATATAGCAGACATGACCACCACACCCGTCATTCCCGATCCGGATGAGGACGAGGACCCCCTCGGCCCGCGCAGTATCTATGATGATGACGACGCTGATGAGGATGATCTGTGGTTCCTGCCACCTGACGAAGAGGCCGTCGAGGATTTCCTGCCGCCCGGCCCAAGGGTCGACCGCAGTCTTTTGTTTGATCCCAGGGACTGGCGTGCGGCGCAGGCAGATCTGTCGTTGGAACTGGCCGACCTGGCAGTTAGTTTTGGCGCCTTGGACGAACGTTTGCGCGCCGGTCCGGATGGGTGGACACACCGGCTGGCGCTGATGGATGTATCCGATTTGGGATGGTGGACCGGCGACCGGATCAGCGTTGATCGGCTGGCGCTTTGGACTGGGCTTCGCATTGGTGCAACCGGGGATGATGTGCAGGCCCTGTACCGCGCGGGTTGGGCCGTACGGCGGCTAACATCCGGCGCCGCGCCATCGGATGGCGGGTGGGAGACTGGCCTGACAGCCTTTTTAGATCGTATTGCGCAGGGGATTGACGAAGTCCCCGAAGCCATCGCCGATCTTGCCGAAGTCATGCGCAATTCCGAGGGGCTGCACCCGGTGACGCAGGCCGCCATCGGTTTTCATGCCTGGCGGGCCCTGTCTCAAGGCATCGGACAGGATACCGAGGCTGCAATCATTGCCGCCCGTCATGCGGCCAAGATGGGGCGGGGCGGGGCTGTGTTCATGCCCTTGGTTCTGTCGGGTCCGGGTGCGTTGAGAGGTGTTGGTGAACCATCAGAAAAGCTTGCTGCCTGGATCAGGGGAACAGGGCAGGCGGTATTGTCCGCCTTGCTGCACCTGGACCGGGTCAGCGCCTGGGAGCAGCGCGCCAGAGAGACCACTGCAGAGTTGAGCGGGCGCACACCACCAAGACTGATCGACGTGTTTACGGCCTGGCCAATGGTCTCGGCCCCATTGGCGGAAGAGCTGACTAAAGCCTCACGCGCTGCGGTTCAGCGCAACATTGACCGTTTCAGCCGGAGGGGCTTGATCCGCGAGGTGACAGGGCAGGGACGTTACAGAGTTTGGACAGCGGCGCTGTAGCCCAAACAGGGTCATCAGACCAATATGCCCGGTCTGCCGCATTGAATACCAGCTTCCGCAGGTTTTTGCCTGTGCAGACGTGAATGCCCGTCCCATTTTTGCCCCCGCATTACTGGCTAGTGGAAACAGGTCTAAGGGCGGCAAAGTGTTTGGCCGGATCGTATATATGTCAAAAGTGGTTCTTAAATCAAAAGTTTAACTCGCAATTTGTGAAAACTATTCTTGGTTGACGGTGTGGATTGCAAGCCACCTCAGGCGCAGTACTCCTTCGGAGGGTCCGGGCAGTGCTGTTGTCGAACAAACCATCATTTTAAATTGGGCTGTTGAAACATTGTCCGGCCTATTGCCGTCAGCAGAGGATCGGCTAGAGGTAGGTTAACGTGTTATTGGCGAAGGTATGGATCCGTCATCCGATCTGGAGGATTTGGCGCAGGTCGAATAGTGACCGAGAATGCCCCGCTCCGACCCGCCGCCAATTCCGAGGCATGCCGATGCACCGTCTGAAAAAAGGCCTGACCAAATGAAGATCCAGGAAAACCGAACCTTTTCACAGCTCGAGGTCGGAGACGAAGCCCAGCTGACACGATTGTGCACGGTTGACGATCTTTACGCCTTCGCCTCGGCATCGGGGGATCACAATCCTCTGCATCTGGCGGCCTATGACGGTGACGGCGACGGCCACCCCGAGGCGGTGGCCCCTGCGCTTTGGCCCGCCGGTCTGGTGGCGGCCGTCTTGGGGAATATTTTGCCGGGCGCGGGAACCCAGACTCGAGCGGCCAATCTGCGGTTTCACGCGATCGTTCTGGCCGGAGATGAGTTGACCGCAGTTGTTCGGGTCACAGAAAAATCCGACGATGGTGATGTTATTTGCACCGCCGAGGTTCGGCGTGTTGGCGACAGCACCCTGGTCCTGAGCGGAGATGTCCGAGTCACGCCGCCCGCAAAGCATATGGAATTCGATTCGATCGAGGTGCCGGGACTTATCGTACAACGCCACCGACATTTCGAAGCGCTGCTGGCGAAAGCCAGACCCCTTGACCCGATGCCAACTGCTGTTGTTGCACCTGAAGAGCCAAACTCATTGGGGGGTGCTTTGCTGGGGTATAGCAACAGCATTATCACGCCGATCCTTGTGGGTGATCCCGGCAAGATCGCTGCCGCAGCCGAGGCACTGGGTGCCGATCTGTCCGGATTTGAAATTATCGAGGCCTATGGCCACCAAGCCGCCGCCCATCGCGCGGTTGACCTGGTGGTTGAGGGCAGGGCGCAAACACTGATGAAGGGGCATTTGCACACCGATGACTTGTTGCGCGCGGTTCTGCGCAGCGAAAACGGGTTGAGAACCGGGCGAAGGCTGTCACATATATTCGTTATGGATGTTCCGGGGATGTCGCGTCCGATCATGGTCACTGACGCGGCCGTGAATATTGCCCCTGACCTCGAAACCAAGGCTGATATTGTTCAGAACGCCATCAATCTGGCACATTCCATCGGGATTGAGACCCCAAAGGTAGGCGTGCTTTCAGCCATTGAGACGATCAACCCGCGCATGGCGTCGTCAGTTGATGCCGCCTTGCTGTCGAAGATGGCCGAACGGGGTCAGATCACAGGAGGGTTGGTTGACGGCCCCCTAGCTATGGACAACGCGGTCGATCTGAATGCGGCACGTACCAAAGGGATTACGTCCGAGGTGGCTGGTGCTGCGGACATTCTTGTCGCCCCAAACATAGAAGCAGGCAATATGGTGGCGAAACAGCTGACCTTCATCTCTCATGCCGAGGCCGCAGGGATCGTGGTCGGGGCTGCTGCTCCGATTATCCTGACCTCGCGTTCGGATGATGACGACTCGCGTCTGGCGTCCTGCGCGGTGGCGGCGCTTCATGCATATGCAAGTAAAGGCAAACTCCATGGCTGACCATGTTCTGGCACTGAACGCCGGGTCCTCATCACTGAAATTCGCGCTGTACGAACTGGTTGATGACAACCGTCCCAGCATGCGGTGGCGCGGACAAATAGAACGTTTAGGTGATGCACCACGCCTATTGGCCCAGTCGGCAGGCGGCAGATCAGTAGATCGTCCCCTGTCGAGCACCAAAAGCCATGATGAAGCAATCCACGCATTTCTTGAAATGGCGCGGGAATATCTTCCTGACATTCATGTGTGCGCGATAGGTCATCGCGTAGTGCATGGGGGCACGGTCTATTCCGAGCCTGTGCGCGTGGATGACACCGTCATCAACACTTTAGAAGGGTTTATTCCTTTTGCCCCTTTGCATCAGCCCTACAGTCTTTCGGGTATTCGTGCAGCCAGCGCTGCCTTCCCCGGAACAACTCAGGTTGCCTGTTTTGACACGGCGTTTCATCGCACCCATCCGTGGGTAAACGACACCTTTGCCTTGCCGAAAAGCTACTATGACAAAGGCGTTCGCCGCTATGGGTTCCATGGGCTGAGCTATGACTACGTTTCGAACAAGCTGAAAGAAACGGCACCGGGTCTGTATGATGGCCGTGTGGTTATCGCCCATCTTGGAAACGGGGCATCCATGTGCGCGGTTTCAGGTGGGCGCGCTGTGGCTTCGACCATGGGGTTCTCGGCGCTTGACGGGTTGCCGATGGGCACGCGCTGCGGTCAGCTGGATCCAGGTGTCGTGCTGTATATGCTGCAGCAGGACGGAATGACCGCAGAAGAGATTGCCGAAATGTTGTACAGAAAATCCGGCCTGCTGGGCCTGTCGGGGATATCATCGGATATGCGCACGTTGTTGGCCGCTGATACGCCCGAAGCCCGAAAGGCAATCGACTATTACGTCTTCCGTATCCGGCGAGAGCTTGGCGCCCTGTCCGCCGCACTTGAGGGGATTGATGCGCTTGTCTTCACCGGTGGCGTTGGTGAGAACGCGGCCCAGATCCGGCAGATGGTGTGTGATGGAATGCGATGGATCGGGATCGAAATGGACCACGCCAGAAATGCCGATGGTGGAACAGTCCTGTCCACGGATTTCAGCCGTGTCCGGATTCTGACGATCCCCACAAATGAGGAGATGGTGATCGCGCGGGCTGCGGTAAATTTTCTGGAATAGGTCTTATTCGTTTGGCGTTTCTTTCCGGCGCCGGGCGTATTTCAGCAGCATGCTCAGCAAGGCCGTGATGGCTTCGGGCGCCAGTACGCCAACCGGGTCGCGGCGAATTCCGGCTACGGTGTTTTGGACCTCGGCCAGGGAATCCCTGATTTCGGATTCAATGTCTTGCAGCGCCATATCCCGAAGTTCGACTGCGGCCGAGGCATCGCCGTGTTGGTTTATCGAATTGGCGAGCAGAACCAGAACCAAAGCAAGTACCAGATTGGTCCCCGCAACAAGTATCGCAGCAACGGGTTTCGACAGGGTCGCGGAAAGCCAGAAAAATCCGGCGAGATTCAGCATGATGATCGCCAGGCCCACCGCCACTCCGGCGGCTAGGTAAAACCCGGCCCGTTTCACGGTGATCGCAAGCTGTGCGCGTGCGATCAAGCGTTCAGCGCGCAAAATGACTGAGACATTGCGGGATATGCGGCTCATGGGCGTCTCCTAGCGTGACCGGCCAAGCATGTAGCCTAGGGCAAAAATACCAGCGGCAAACAGAATTGATTTTCTGTGCGGCAGATCTTCGAATTCCTCAAGTATATCGTCAAGCTGTGTGGACCAGGATTCGAGGTTATCTGTAAGCCGGTCGGCGATGGTTTCGTGCAGCGGGGCGTCAGCCCCTTTATCTGGCGAAGCGTTTTTTGCAGTTGGCTGCTCGGCAAGTTGCCGCCGCAACTCTGCGATCTCTGCTTCAAGCTCGGCTTTTGTCACCATTGCTCAGGCTCCTTCCCGGCGGACCACTATCAGCGTGCCAGTATCGCCCATGGTAGACTGATTTTCCGATTTAGTAAAAGGGGCTTATCGGGTTCAAAGCCGGTGCCAGCGCGCCTATGCGCCAATGTCAATAATCCGCAACCAGCAGGAAATCCGGGATGGCGTCTTCCTCGATTGTCGCAAAGCGAGGGATCGGCTGTTCGAAGACGTTGTCGGTTCGGTCGTCATTGACGGTAGACACTTCGCCAATCAAACAATCGCCTTTTTCCGCCCAGAACGCGTGCCAGATACCCGGCATCAAGGTCACGCTTTGACCGGGCTTTAGCCGCAGCAGTTCGCCAGGTTGAAGCGTCACAGGGCAGTTGTCGCTAGGCACGGTCACAGGGGTATCGCGGTCAATGCCGCCCTGAGGGTCTGAGGCGTAGATTTCCATCACCAGATAGCCACCGCCCCGGTTGATGATATCCTCGGCTTTAACGATGTGCCGGTGCATCGGCGAAAGCTGCTTGTCCCGCGACACCAGCAGTTTCTCGGCATAGAGCATGCCTTGCCCCTTGTTCAGATCGCTGACATCGCCATTGCGCAGGGTGAACAGGAACAGGCCAAGTTCGTCAAACCGACCCTGGCCATAGTCGGTTATGTCCCACCCAAGCCCGCGTTCACGGATACCGGCCGCCTGTTCGCTGCGCATTTTCTCGGGCGACCAATCCGCAAAGGGCGGCAGCACCGCGCCAAAGGAACGGATAAAGGCCTCGGCCTCGGATTTGATTTCGTTGATTTCGGAACGTTTCATCGGCTTCTTCGTTGGGTCAGAGTTCATGGGCCCAGGGCGGGTTTGCCCCGGCGCGAGCGACAGTTACAGCGGCGACTTCCGCCCCTTTCGAAAGGGCTGCGCGCAAGGCGTTTGCTGGCAATGTGCGCAATTCGGGTTTTGTTAAGTGGCCTGATTGATCTAGGGCGGACAAGACGCCTGCGTTGAAAGTGTCACCGGCGCCAACGGTGTCGACGACCTCGACCTTTTTTACGGGAACAGAAACGTCGGACCCGTCCGCAAGATACCCGATCGCGCCTTCGCTGCCCCGGGTGACGATCACCACCGAAGGTCCTGCCTGCAGCAACAGCGGAACTTTCTCAGTAAGGCTTTCTGGGCCCGGAATGATCCAGTTCAGATCTTCGTCCGAGACCTTGACGATATCCGCTTGCGCAATCATGCGGTTCAGCCGGGTGCGATACCGGGTCTGATCCCGGATGAAATCCGGGCGAATGTTTGGGTCCAACATGACGGCGCGCTCTGATCCAAAGCGGTCAAGCACCGCCGCATAGGCATCTGCGCAAGGCTCGCATGCCAGACTGATCCCGCCCAGATACAGCGCCGAGACCGAGGGCAGATGGGTTGGCATATCCTCTGGCGTCAACATCCGTCCGGCCGAGTTTTCATCGACGAAACTGTAGGCTGCCTGCCCATCCTTGAGCTGTACAAATGCCAATGTTGTCGGGCGGTCCGAGTGGATTACCCGGTCGGAGTCAACATGGCTGGCCTTGAGGGCGGTCATAAGCTGTTGCCCGAACATGTCAGAGGAAAGCCCGGTCAGCAGACCCACCGGCGTATCCAATCGACCCAGGGCAATAGCCGTGTTGAAAATCGCACCGCCAGAATGGGGCACAAACCCCAGTTCGCCCGAGATCGTGGGCGTCTCGATCATATCGATCAGGGCTTCACCACAGCATAGGATCATGCCGGGACCTTTCTGTTTCTGAAACGTGCGGTCAGACTACCGCCTTAGCGCATTTTTACAGAAATTGTTAGCGCCAACAATGCCAAATTCATCCTGTTCCGAGACATACAGGTTCATGGATCGGCGCAACTCGCTGAACCGGCCTCCGGCATTAAAGGCGTCTCGGAAGGCGTCCTTGAACAGCCAGCGGTTCTTTTCGGCCACGCCGCCCACAAGGAACACGCCACCGGAAGGCATCATGACGACCGCCAGATCGCCCATGACCGCGCCTAGATGTGTGGTGAACATATGCGCGGCCTTGACGGCATGGGCATCGGTTCCGTCGCGTGCATCCTGAAGGATATCGCGCGCGGTTCGGGGCTCGGCCTTTGCCCGACCCCCTGCCAGTTCGATGGCCTGATAGAGGATTGGCAAACCCGTGCCGCTGAGGAACATTTCCGCCTCAAGTGTCAGAGTGTCGTCAAAGAAACACTCGGGGGCCACCTGCCGAGCGGCGTTGAATATTTCGACCTCGTCCTGATTTCGGGGCGAGAGGCCGATATGGCCGCCTTCGCCGGACACCGTGTGATAGCGGCCATTCGAATATAGCAGCGATCCGACACCTAGCCCGGTTCCAGGCCCGACGACCAGACGCGTGCCGGTCGGCGGATGCTTGGCCCCCTGCAGAACTTCAACATTGTCATGGGAAATTTCGGCAACAGACCACGCAGCGGCAGTGAAGTCGTTGATCACAAAGGTATGTCGGGCGCCCGTTGCCCGGGCGATATCATCCTCTGACAGATCAAGCTGGGCGTTGGTCAGCCTGATTGTACCGTTGCGGACAGGTCCTGCCCCGGCGGCGACCACGGCCCTTGGGTCGGTTCCGATCTCGTCGCGCAGGCTATGAAAGGCCTCAAGCAATTCGGGCAGCTTGCCGGTGGGGTATTTGCTCAGATCTGTCAGCTCACCATTGGTGATAACGCCAAGCCGTGTATTGGTGCCGCCGATATCGGCCACGAGGTTCCAATGGTCGTGCATGGCTCCAGCCGGTTGCGCCAGCGGTAAGGACAATGTGCTTCCCGTCAGGGCGTTTTGTACTGCGGTATAGGACGCCTTGGGCGTGCGCTCCATCGTCTGAAAGTCCACGTCCACAAGGCCAAACCGCTTCTCATATCCCAGCGCCCATTCGTAGTTGTCCAGCAGGGACCAGATGAAGTAGCCCTTGATCGGCACGCCCTGTGCCAAGGCGTCCTGTACCGCCGATAGATGTTGGTTCAGATAGTCGATCCGGTCGCTATCCTGCTGCCGTTCGGGGCTGGCCATGCCATTTTCCGTCACCAGAATCGGCAGGTCCCCGGTGTAATCCTGCTTGGTGCGGGTCAGAAACCGGGTCAGGGCGGAGGGTTCGATCTCCCACCCCATCTGAGTTTTGGGCAGCGGGCCGGCGATTTCCTGCAGACTGGGCCAGGTGGTCTCCGAAGGCGCAATCAACTTGCGGGTATAGTAGTTCAGACCACACCAATCGACCGGCGTACCGATGATGTCGAAATCATCCTGCCAGCCAGCGGGCAGGTAGGGCTCTAACCCCTCCAGAACGTTGTCTGGATAGGCCTTGTTGAAAACGCCGCCCAGAAAGAACCGGTTGTAGATGCCGTCATACAGATCAGCCGCGCGGCGCGCTTCGGGGCTGTCATCTGCGGGTTCGGCCCATTCCAGGTTGAAAACCGCGCCCAGGTTGGACATGCCAAGGCCCCGCATCGCGTCGATGGCGCTGCCATGGGCCAGAAGGACGTGGTGCATCGCGCGGGCGGTTGCACGGATGTCGCGCAGACCCGGGGCGTGATGGCCTTCGAAATGGCTGAGCCAGCTGACGCACCACGGCTCATTTATGGGGGCGACGCTGTACATCCGATCGCCGATGCGGCCCATGATGACCTCGGTGAAATCGGCGAACCACCCGGCGATATCGCGATTGCGCCAGCCGCCCAGATCGGCCAGAGACGAAGGTAGTTCCCAATGGTAAAGCGTTGCGCAGGGGCGGATACCGCGTTCCAGCAGCGCATCGGCCAGCCGATCATAGTAATCCAGCCCGGCCTCATTCACCTGACCGCGGCCTTCGGGCAGCACCCGCGCCCAGCTGGTTGAAAACCGGTAGCAATCAAAGCCGCCATCGCGCACCAGATCCAGATCCTGCGGGAACCGGTTCAGGTGGTCACAGGCCAGATCCCCGTTTTCATTTCGCACAACATTGCCGGGGGTCCTGGCAAAGGTATCCCAATGGGTTTGCCCGGCCCCTCCCTGTGCGTGGCCTTCGATCTGATAGGCCGAAGTTGCGACGCCAAAGAGGAAATCTTTGGGGAAATCAGTGCGGTTGTATATCATATTCAGAACCTGTTGGGGGCGGGGCCGGTCGAGCCGCCAACTACCAGCTCAGCCTCCAGCAATCTAGTTTTGGCCGGGTCTTCGGGCGCATTTATTCGTTCGATCAGCATTTCGGCAGCTATTTCACCGGCCAACCGAACCGAGGATCGCGTGGCGGTGAAGATCGGTACATCCTGCCCGTTTTTCAGATAGGACAGGTCGTCATCATGGGCGATCACCGAAACATCGCGGCCCATCTGCAGCCCTGCTTCGTTCAATGCCCGCCGAACTCCGATGGCCGAAATCATCGACGAAACCAGGATGGCGGTCGGAGGGTTCTTAAGTTGAGCCATATCGCGCGCTTCGTGGTGGCCATATACCTCTGTCATCTCGGCGCTGCGCATCAATTCAGGGTCCGGTGACAGACCGGCTTGATTCAGGGCCTGCAGGTAACCGGCCCGGCGGCGTTGGGCGAAATCCATATCTTCAAGTCCGTTGATAAGGGCGATCCGTCGATGCCCCAGGTCAATCAGAAACTGGGTGGCGCGCATGAACGAGCTTTTGTTGTTCACATCAACCCAGTCATAGGGCGCGTCAATTCCAGTGGATCGTCCGTGCACAATGAAGGGCGCGCCCATGCGATTGAGGACTTCAATCCGCTGCTCGTTCACCTTGGGGCCCTGCAGAACGACACCGTCCACGGCACCACGCTGAAACAGGTCGCGATAAGCGCGTTCAATAGATGTGTCGTCGGCGCTGGTGAACATCATGTCATAGCCGTGTTCGGCATATCTACGAGCAGCCCCGGCGACAAAATCGCCAAAGATTGGGTTCACCATTTCATGCTGGGATGAGCTGGGAATCACGTGCCCGATCACGTGTGATCGACCTGTCGCCAGACCCTTGGCCCGGCTGTTCGGGCGGTACCCGTGTTTTGTTGCGGCGGTCTGAACCCTTGTGCGCGTGGCTTCGCTGACCTCAGGGTATCCGTTCAGCGCACGGCTGACGGTTGTTTGGGACAAACCAAGGATTTCAGAGAGCTGCTTTAGGTTCATATTTGTTCAAAGCGCCTACAAATTACTGCGTATTCCTGTTTTTGCGGGCATTTTCTCCGGTGGTCAACAGATTTTACGAACATCTCGTTTGATATTTATATTTATGGGCCTTCGCAAAGCAATCGTTGACAGGTGGAGGCTGTTAGCGCATAAACTCACTCCAGCCAAAGCGCTTTGGAAATTTGAAACCTAAGGCGCGAGATATCGTTGGGAGGAGAAATTCATGAAACACTCGCTTTATGCTGGCGTTGCCGCATTTACCCTGGTCGGGGGCGTCGCACAGGCCGACAAGGTTACCGTATTCGGTCCGTGGCTGGGGCCGGACCAAGAGAATGTCGAAAAGGTACTGGATGGGTTCACGGCGGCGACCGGGCATGAATACGCTTATGTCGGTTCGGACAGTTTTGAATCGCAAATCCGTATTGATGCTGAGGCCGGATCGGCCCCGAATATCGCCGTTTTCCCGCAGCCTGGGTTGGCGGCGGATATGGCCAAATCCGGATTTCTGACGCCACTGGGAGAAGGGTCAGGGGACTGGATTCGCGACAACTATGCCGCCGGGCAATCCTGGGTCGATCTGGGCACCTATCCGGGGCCGGACGGTCAGGATCATCTCTATGGGTTCTTCTATAAGGTCGATGTGAAATCCCTTGTGTGGTTTGTGCCCGAGAATTTTGAGGATGCGGGATATGAGGTGCCGACCACGATGGAAGAGCTGAAGGCGCTTTCCGATCAGATCGTGGCAGATGGCGGCACGCCCTGGTGCATCGGGCTGGGTTCCGGCGGAGCGACAGGTTGGCCCGCGACCGACTGGGTCGAGGACATGATGCTGCGTACCCAATCGCCCGAAGATTGCGACGCCTGGGTTGCCAATGAGTTGAAGTTCAACGATCCAAAGGTTGTCGCCGCGATCGAGGAGTTTGGGGCCTTTGCCCGCAACGAAGACTATGTCGCTGGTGGCGCCGGTGCGGTTGCAACGACCGATTTCCGTGACAGCCCGAAAGGCATGTTCAGCTCTCCTCCGCAATGTTACATGCACCGTCAGGCCTCATTCATTCCGGCGTTTTTCCCGGAAGGCACCGTTGTAGGTGAAGATGCGGATTTCTTCTATTTCCCGGCCTATGAAAGCAAAGACCTCGGCAGCCCGGTTCTGGGTGCGGGCACTTTATGGGCAATCACCAATGACAGTCCCGGTGCACATGCGCTGATCGAGTATCTGCAAACACCTGAAGCGCATGAGACCTGGATGGCGCTGACCGGATTTCTGACCCCGCATAAGGGGGTAGATACTTCGGTCTTCTCGGATCCGACGCTGAAAAAGATGAACGACATTCTTCTTGGTGCAACGACGTTCCGGTTTGACGGTTCTGACCTGATGCCGGGCGGCGTAGGCGCCGGAACATTCTGGACCGGAATGGTTGATTATGCAGGCGGTGCCTCTGCCCAAGAAGTGGCGGATGAAATTCAGTCATCCTGGGATGCGCTGGACTAAGCGTCCGGGGTTGGGCAACCCGCACCATCGGGTTGCCCAAGCTAACCGTCACAAGGGAGAAGCGTCATGCATCCGGCATTTCAGGGCCTGCTGACCATCGCAATCGGCGTGTCAGCCTGTGTGGGCTATTTCTACCTGTCTAATCAGTTTCTGGACAAAATTCTGTTCCCGGCGCGCGGTCCCAATGCAGGCCGCAACATCAACCGAGCGAGCATGATCCGCCCATGGCTGTTCCTGTTTCCCGCATTGGCTGCATTAAGCCTGTATCTGGCTTACCCGGTGGTGGAAACGCTGCGCCTGTCGTTGACGCAGCGCATTCCTGGCGGCGGGTACGAGTGGGCGGGCTTGGATAACTATGTCCAGATGGCGCAAGAGCCCAAATTCTGGGAAGCCATGCGCAACAACATGTTATGGCTGATCGTGGTGCCTGCAATGTCGACAGCGTTTGGCCTATTGGTGGCTCAGCTGACCGACCGCATCCGCTGGGGCAACATCGCCAAGTCTCTGATTTTCATGCCGATGGCCATCTCGTTCGTGGGGGCCTCGGTGATCTGGAAGCTAGTCTATGACACCCGTCCGGTTGAGCAGGACCAGATCGGGATGCTGAACGCGCTCTACATCTTTTTCGGAGGAGTAGAGCCGCAGACATGGTTGACCATCCTTTTCTGGAACAGCTTTTTTCTAATGGTGGTGCTGGTTTGGATTCAGACCGGTTTTGCCATGGTTATCCTGTCGGCCGCCCTGCGCGGTATTCCCGAGGAAACCATCGAAGCTGCCATTCTGGATGGGGCCAATCCGTTCCAGATTTTCTTCCGTATCAAAGTGCCGCAAATCAAAACCACCATCCTGGTGGTCTGGACCACGATCACCATCACCGTGCTCAAGGTCTTTGACATCGTGTTTGCCATGACCAACGGCCAGTGGGAAACGCAGGTTCTGGCCAATTACATGTATGACAAGCTGTTTCGCGCCAATGACTGGGGCGTGGGCTCGGCCTCGGCCATGGTGATCATGCTGCTGGTGGCACCGATCCTTGTCTGGAATGTGCGCAATGCGCGCAAAGAGATGGAGTAGGCCATGAGCGATATAGCAGGAACCAAACCCGCCCTTCGCTGGTCTGTCCATGCCTCGGTTCTTTTTCTGGTCGTGCTCTGGGTGGTGCCGACGCTGGGGCTGTTGATCTCATCCTTCCGCACGGCTGACCAGATTGCCACAAGCGGCTGGTGGCGGTCGTTGTTCCCATCCGAGCAGAACCTGACCCTGCGCGCTGCAGCACCTGAAACTCAGGTGCTGGAGAATGGCGTTTACATGATCGAAGGCAACCTGTTTGAAACCGGCGCGCAGGCGGCGATCTCGAAATGGGGCATCAGTTCTCGTGCGATCGATGATTTTGTACCGGGCGATACCGCGGAACTGCGTAAGGGCGGTACTATTACGGTGGATGCCGACGGCAAGTACCGGATGGAAAACACCGAAGAGTTCACCGGCAGTCGCGGCGTGCGCGTCTTTGTGACGGCGGAACTGCCTCCCGAGTTCACCCTGGCCAATTACCACAAGGTTCTGTTGGCAGAAGACAGCACGGACAGTATGGGACGGGCGTTTTTCAACACGCTGACCGTCACGATACCAGCGACGATCATTCCGATCCTAGTGGCCGCCTTTGCCGCCTATGCCTTGGCTTGGATGGATTTCCCCGGTCGGGCGCTGTTGATCGCTGCGGTTGTTGGCCTGTTGGTGGTGCCGCTGCAACTGGCACTGATCCCCTTGCTGAAATTTCACCTGAGTATCGGGATAGGCAAAGGTTATCTGGGAGTCTGGATGGCCCATACCGGGTTCGGGATGCCATTGGCCATCTACCTGTTGCGCAACTACATGGCTGGGCTGCCGCGCGATCTGATCGAAAACGCACGCGTTGATGGCGCGACCGAGTTCCAGATCTTTACCAAACTGATCCTGCCACTCAGCTTTCCGGCATTGGCGTCTTTTGCCATCTTCCAATTTCTCTGGACTTGGAATGATCTGCTGGTTGCCAAAGTGTTCCTGATCGATGCGTCCGGCCAGACCACAGTGATGACAAACCGGATTGTCGAGCTGCTTGGAACGCGGGGTGGAAACTGGGAAATCCTTGCCACGGCGGCCTTCGTCTCGATCGCTGTGCCGTTGGCTGTCTTCTTCGCAATGCAAAAATACCTGGTCCGAGGCCTGCTGGCCGGGTCCGTCAAATAGAGGCGTCTGATGAACGTGCAGAACACAACAGAACTTTCCAATGCAACCAAGGTGGCCGCTGACTGGTGGCGTGGTGGCGTCATCTATCAGATCTATCCGCGCAGCTTTCAGGACAGCAATGGTGACGGGATCGGAGACCTGAAAGGCATCACCCAGCGATTGGGGTACATTGCCTCTCTGGGCGTTGATGCGATCTGGATTTCGCCCTTCTTCAAATCTCCGATGAAGGATTTCGGATATGACGTCAGCGACTATCGCGATGTTGATCCGATGTTCGGCACGATGGAGGATTTTCGGGACCTGCTGGATCACGCCCATGCCCAGGGGTTGAAGGTGATGATCGATCTGGTTCTGTCGCACACGTCAGATCAGCACCCCTGGTTCAGCGAAAGCCGCGCCAGCCGTGAAAACGCCAAATCCGATTGGTATGTCTGGGCCGATCCAAAACCGGACGGTACGCCGCCGAACAACTGGTTGTCGATTTTCGGGGGCTCGGCTTGGCAGTGGGACGCTCGGCGGTTGCAGTATTACCTGCATAATTTCCTGACCTCACAGCCGGATCTGAATTTTCACTGCGCGGATGTGCAGGACGCCTTGCTGGATGTCGCCAGTTTCTGGCTTGATCTGGGTGTCGATGGGTTTCGTCTGGATACAATCAACTTCTATTTCCACGACAAAAAGTTGCGAGATAATCCTGCCCTGCCCGTGGAGCAGCGCAATGCCTCAATCGCGCCGATGGTGAACCCGTATAACCATCAAGACCACCTGTTCTCCAAAAGCCAGCCCGAGAACATTGCCTTTCTGGAACGCCTGCGGGCCCTGACCGATCAATATGAAGGTCGCGCCTGTCTGGGCGAGGTGGGCGACGCACAGCGTGGGCTTGAGATAATGGGCGAATACACCAGCGGTAATAAGCGCATGCATATGTGCTATGCGTTCGAGTTCCTTGAAAAGCGCGCTTTGACTGCCAGCTATGCACAGCAGGTATTTGATCAGCTCGAGGACAAAGCAGGTGATGCCTGGCCTTGCTGGGCATTTTCGAACCATGACGTGGAACGTCACGCGTCGCGCTGGCGTCTGGACGATGCAGCCGCCAGACAGCATGCAGTTTTGATGATGTGCATGCGCGGCTCGGCCTGCTTGTATCAAGGCGAAGAGTTGGGCCTGCCCGAGGCGGACGTGGCCTTTGACGATCTGCAAGACCCGTATGGCGTCGAATTCTGGCCCGAGTTCAAGGGCCGCGACGGATGCCGGACGCCGATGGTTTGGGCTGCGCAGGATGAACAATCGGGCTTTAGCACCGGCAAGCCTTGGTTGCCTGTCAGTGACCCTCAGGCCGAGCGTGCCGTGGACCGATCAGAGGCTGAGCCCAAGTCTATGCTTCACCACTATCGTCGTGCGATTGCATTCCGCCATGCCCATCCGGCTTTGATGTTGGGGGCGCAAAAGAACATGACGCAGATCGGGACCGTTTTGACCTTCACGCGTGAAGATCATGCAGAAGAGGTGTTCTGCGCATTTAACCTCGGTACCGAACGTTCCGAAGTAATTTTGCCAGACGGGAACTGGCGCGTGATCGGGGAAGAGTTGGGCGGCGTCGCAGGAACGGGGACAGTGTCTCTGGGTGCTGCACAATTCTGCCTGCTGTTGAGGGAGAAGGAATAAACCATGTCAGAGCTAAACCTCACAGATGTCGCCAAAACCTATGGCAATGTGGATGTTCTGAAGAACATCAATCTTGAGATTGAGCGGGGCGAGTTGATCGTTTTTGTCGGGCCTTCGGGCTGTGGCAAATCCACCTTGCTGCGCATGGTCGCCGGGTTGGAAAAGATCTCGGGCGGAACGCTCGAGATTGAAGGGCAGGTGATGAACGATGTGCCGCCAGCACAGCGAGGCATCGCGATGGTGTTCCAAAGCTATGCGCTGTACCCACATATGACCGTTCGCGAAAACATGGCCTTTGCGCTGAAGATAGCCAAAATGCCGGTGGCTGAAGTCGGCGCCGCGGTCGATCGGGCGGCCCGCATCCTACAGCTTGAACCTTATCTGGACCGGTTGCCCAAAGCGCTATCCGGCGGTCAGCGTCAGCGTGTCGCAATCGGGCGCGCCATTGTGCGTGACCCCAAGGTTTACCTGTTCGACGAACCGCTTTCGAACCTGGACGCGGCGCTGCGTGTCGCCACCCGGATCGAAATCGCCCGCCTGAAAGAGGCGATGCCGGACAGCACGATGATCTATGTCACCCATGATCAGGTCGAAGCGATGACCCTGGCCAGCCGTATCGTTGTGCTAGCCAACAAAGGGATCGCCCAAGTTGGCACGCCGCTGGAGCTGTATGAGACGCCGGACAACGAGTTTGTCGCGCAATTCATCGGTTCACCAGCAATGAACCTGATGTCGGGGGTCATTACCGCGACCGGCGCACAGACAGTCGTCAAGCTGGACGGTGGCGGCACGGCGATATCAGCGGTACCAACCGAGGCTGGAGACGAAGGCAAGCAGGTGAATATCGGCGTCCGCCCCGAGGATTTTGTGTCCGTGGATAGCGACCCAATCCTTGAAGGGGTCGTAGACTTTACCGAGGCTTTGGGCGAGGTGACGCTGTTATACTTCGCGGTCGAGGATGGGACGGATGCCCTTATTGCCAAGCTTCCGGGCGTTCAGAAGAATATGCGGGGCAAAACTGTGATGGTCTCTGCGAATCCTGACAAGGTTCATTTGTTCCATCAGGGGGTTTCCATGCGGAAATAACCCTTTCCAACACGGTTCTTGACAAGACCCCTGATGCTGTTTCAACTTGATTGAAACGTTTCATTTTGTGGTAGAACCGTGGAAATGCGAGTTTCAGCGCAGTTATACACAGTCCGGCAGGTTGGGGATTTGGCGGCCCAGCTTGACTTGGTGCGTGCCTGCGGGTTCACCGATATTGAAACGGTCGGGTTCCACGATCTTACCCCCAAGCAGGTTACCAATGTGGTTAGACAGGCTGGTTTCACTGTTCGATCGGCCCATTTTGACTGGGAAGAATTTGAAACACGGTTTGATGACATTCTTAGAATGCTTGAAGCTTTGGAATGCCCTGTGGCGGTCATGCCTTGGCTGTCGCCCAAGGCTCGGCCCGGCACCGCCGAGGGGTGGAAGGCAGTGTCGGGCCGGTTGGCGAAATGGGCTGATGCCCTGTCTGCCGACGGTGTGCGCCTTGCCTATCATAACCACGATTTTGACCTTGTCGATCTTGGGCAGGGTTCGCCATTGGATATGGTCCTGTCGCATGAGGCCATTGGATGGCAGCCGGATATCGGTTGGCTGTATTCGGCGCTTTCTGACCCCGCTGCACTGCTGAGCCGTTATTCCGACCGGATCGTTTCCATCCATGCTAAAGACGTCGATCCATTGGCCGGACAAGGCGACGAGCGCTGGCGAAATCTGGGGCAGGGGGTTGTGGACTGGCCTCTGGTCCTGCGTGTTCTGGCTGACAGTCCCTGCGCTGACCTTTTTGTGGAACATGATGAAACTGCCGATCACGCGCAAACATTGCAGACGGGACATGACCTGTTGATGCGAATGCGCAGCGTTGAGGTGACATAGTGGCGCGCGCGACGATCAAGTCGATTGCAAAGCAGACGGGGTTTTCTGTCGGAACCGTCTCGAACGCGCTGCGTGGTGCCGAAACCGTCAAGAAAGAAACGCGGCAGCAGATTCAGTCCGCCGCCGAACAGCTTGGATACCGGGTCAATCTGGACGGGCTGAAGTTGCGGACAAAAAAGTCCTATCGCATCGGCGTTCTGGTCAGCGTGTCGCCTGATTCAGATGAAGAATGGGAAGGCGTCGAATTCACACGCATTGTCGCGGGTATTTCACGGGCTTTGAAAGGGTCGCGTTATGAACTTGGCGTTCACAGCGTGGCGGGCCTGCAGGGAACGATGGCGACGCTGAAGGAAATCGTTCAGAACGGTTTGGCAGACGGGGTGATATTCTCGGGTACGCGCCACGCCGATCCGCGCATTGCCTATCTGCAACAGAATGGTTTCCCCTTTGTCACCATGGGTATGAGCGACAGCGGCAGATCACATGCATATGTCGATATAGACAGTCAGGCAGCAGGTCACGATGCAACGCAACGACTGCTAGCCTTGGGGCATCGCCGGATTGCCCTGGTGAACCCTCCGGATGATCTGGTTTATGCGACGCAACGTCGAACGGGCTATGCCCAGGCGTTCAGAGCGTCCGGTCTGGCCGTTGACCCGGCCCTGATCTTCAGCGGGCCTACGACCGCGCGAACGGGGTATAATGCCTTTGAAGCTTTGATGCGGCTATCCGATAGGCCAACCGCGATCATCTGCGCGAACGAAGCCATGACCCTGGGTGTGCTTTCTGCTGCCCATGCGGCGGGTGTTGAGGTCGGTCGCGAACTGACCGTGATCTCGACCGATGATCTGCAACTTAGCCGTTATTTTGTCCCTCCGCCCAGCACCTATTACGTCCCTATTGAGGAAACCAGTCGATTGCTGGGTGAGTATATGCTCAAGGCTTTGGACGGGGTTGACCCGTCCGAAACACAAAAAAAGATCAGGGCCATTTTGATCGAGCGGCAACCTGACACAGTCGCGCCAGAAGCGGCGCTAAACACCTGAACCAACAAAGGAGTAACCGGAGATGTTAAGAAACCTATTTGCCGCCGCCGCCCTGACCGCGCTTGCCGCGCCTGCTGTGTTTGCAGCGGATCTTGAAGGGCGCGTACTTAAGATCGGAACAGATGCCACCTATCCGCCCATGGAAACGGTCGATGAGTCCACGGGTCAGATTGTGGGATTTGACGTCGATGTGATGAATGCGATCTGCGAAAAGGTGAACTGCGTTCCGAATTTCGTGAATACAGCCTGGGACGGAATTTTCGCCGCGCTTCAGCAAGGAGAGTTCGACCTCGTGATCTCGGGCGTCTCGATCACGCCTGAACGCGAAGAAAACATGGATTTTTCCGAGCCTTATATCATTGTTAGCCAGGCCATCCTGCTGCAGGTCGATAATGCCGACATGACGTTGGATGACTTCAAAGCAGGCGGTCAGAAACTGGCCGCGCAGACCGGCACCACCAATGCCCAGCTGGCCGAAGAGCTGGTCGGACGCGAGAATGTCAGCCTGTATGACAATTTCTCTGCAGCGATCCTGGCCTTGCAGAATGCTGACGTGCAGGGGGTGATCATCGATGGAACCTCGGCCTCGGCCTATGAACAGGAATTTGCCGGGGAATTGGCTGTAGGCATCACAGGCCTTCAGTCTGATCCACTGGGTATTGTGTTTCAGGAGGGTGACGCAACCGTTGACGCCATAAACGAAGGGCTGGCCGCCATTCAGGCTGACGGTACGATGGACGCATTGGTTGCCAAATACTGGGGCACTGATTGAGCCGTTGAAACCCTTTCTGACCCGGCGGGAAAACCTGCCGGGTCAAGCATAACCCGAGGGACGCCATGATCCGCCTAAGCTCGATCCGGCCGAGTAATCTTGTTTTGCTCGCCGCTGCCCCGTTCATCATCTACCTGTTTGCCTCATCCTCGAAATATCTGAGGTCATTGGTTGCCATTTTGGGGATCGGTGAAAATGCGGGGCCCATTTTTGTTGGGTTTCTTCTGATACTGGCCGTGGCCATATTGGCCTATCTCTCGGCGCGCCGCATCCGGTTTCAAACCATCGCGCCGAACTGGTTGAGGATTGCGGCGGTTTTGGCAATCCCGGCCTCGGTCGGGTTGGCGATTCTTGGACTTGTCCAGCCTCAGGTGCTGATGCCCTTTGCGGAATCCGTCTTCTTTAATGCGCTCAGCGAAAACACGTCTGAGTTCATTGACCGATCTTCGCAACCTTGGGTCTTGTTCCCCGAGATCGTCGCAAAGTTGCAAATGAGACTACAGGCCCTGCTGGTAGGGTTTGCGATGGTGGTCGCGGTGATCCCTCTGACGGCCCGTTTCCCACGATCCATGAAAGCCTATGTTCAGATTGGACTCGAACTGCTGACCGGGCTGGTTTTGTTTTACCTGATGTTTCTGGCGCATTGGCAATTTGCGACCGGGGTCGCGATAACGTTCCGTGCAGCGATCTTTGCCTATATCTTTGCGGCCATTATGGGTCTGGTCTGGGTCGGTTTGCAGTCCTTCAAGCCCAAAGCTCGGACAACCGTTGTCTATGGGTCCATCAGCCTGACACTATTGGCCGTGTCGGCGTTCTTTTTTATGCAACCAAAGGTGAGCTTTGTTCTGGTTGGCAGTACTGAAGCAAGAATTGCCATTGTTCGGGGTACGCCGCAGGCCCAGGCGGATTTGATCCGCTTCGGAGAGTTCGACGGAGGTGAAGGCCAACAGTATCGCATTCGCAGCGCCCCCGATGCCGCCTCTGCGCTGGATCAGATTACAACCGTCGACAGCGTATCTGGTGCTTTTGTTCCGGCTGGCGTTCATACGCAGGGCTATCCGGTGATCTGGCAATCCAGTTTTCTGCCAGACAAGTTTCGTAACCCGGCGCTGACTTTTGCGGTTTTTGGGTTTTTGCTTCTGACACTGACGGTCGGAGGCGCACAGCACAAGCTGCATCCGCTGGCTGTAGGGGCCGAGTTTTTTGTCGATACCATTCGCGGCATTCCAATGCTGGTCATCATCCTCTATATCGGCTTGCCGCTTGCCGGTGCGGTCAAGGATGCGACAGGTGGCGGCATCGACATGACCAACATGACTCGCGGCATCATCGCCATTTCCATAGGGTATTCGGCCTATATGGCCGAGATTTTCCGATCAGGGATTGAGGCTATCCCACGAGGTCAGATCGAAGCAGGCGGCTCGCTTGGGCTGTCCCGCTGGCAAACTGCCCGGCTTATTATCCTGCCGCAGGCGTTGCGCATCGTGACGCCGCCTTTGGGCAATGAATTTATCGCGATGATCAAGGATACCTCATTGCTGTCCATCCTGTCGGTCCGCGACATGACTCAGCGCATGCGCGAGTTTCAGGCCTCAAGTTTTCTGCCCTTCGCGCCATTCAACACAGCGGCGATCCTCTATGTCGTGGTGACGCTTGGTTGCGCTAGTTTCCTCAAATGGATCGAACGCCGCAGCGCACGGGAAAACCGATGAGCAGGCTTGAGCTGGGCGTTTGCTATTACCCCGAGCAATGGGACAAATCGCTGTGGCGCGACGATGCTAAGCGCATGGTCGATATGGGATTGGATTGGGTTCGGATTGCTGAGTTTACCTGGGGCCTGATCGAGCCGGAAAGAGGCCGGTTCGAATGGGGCTGGCTGGACGAGGTGATTGGAATTCTGGGCGATGCCGGTTTGCGCGTGATGATGTCGACGCCTACGGCTGCACCTCCGAAATGGCTAGTGGATGAATGCCCTGAGATCCTGCCAGTGGGGCCGGATGGCCGGGTGCGTGGGTTCGGGTCGCGCCGACACTATTGTTTTTCCAGCGATATCTACCTGACCGAGGCCCGTCGAATCACCACGGAATATGCCCGTCGATATGGCGAAAATCCATTTGTTTGTGCCTGGCAGATCGACAATGAATATAACGATCACGATACGGTTCTGAGCTATTCCAACGCCGCTCGCACCGGTTTTCGCAGATGGTTGCAAGACCGCTATGGCACGATTGAGGCGCTTAACCGAACATGGGGGACAGTCTTTTGGGGGTCGCTCTATTCCGATTTTGATCAGATCGAACTGCCCATAAGTTTGGTGGCCAGCCCGAACCCGACCCATGCTCTGGATTTTGCCCGCTATTCTTCGGACCGGGTGCGGGATTTCAATCGCGCTCAGGCGGATATTCTGCGCAGGTTTGCGCCGGGCCGCGATATTACCCATAATTTCATGGCAGGCAGCTTTGAGTTCGACCATCACGCTGTTGCGGCGGATCTGGATGTGGTCGGTTTTGACAGCTATCCGCTGGGCAACCTGTTGGGATCGTCACTGTCTGATGAAGACAAACGTCGATACCTGCGAACAGGCGCGCCGGATTATCAGGGGTTTCACTGCGATTTGTATCGCAGCCAGGGCAGGGGCCGAATGTGGGTTCTGGAACAACAGCCCGGCCCGGTGGACTGGGCCGAAAAGAACCCCTCACCAGCGGATGGGATGGTCAGGCTTTGGACGTGGGCCGCTTTTGCCCACGGTGCACAGGCAGTGATGTTCTTCCGATGGCGTCAGGCGAAGTTCGCGCAGGAACAATTCCACACGGCGCTTCTGCGGTCGGATGGCAGCCCGGATCAGGCCGCGCTGGAACTGGCGCAGGTTGCACAAGAGCGTGCTGCCCTGCCGGAAGTCACCCGGCAGAAGGCAGCTGTGGCAATTCTGTTGGATTACGAATCCATTTGGGCTGCAGATATCCTGCCGCAAGATGACGCATTCCCGAATGCTGGGATTTTCCGGGTTTGGTATGCTGGCCTGCGTGCATTGGGGGTCGATCTGGATTTCGTTGGTCCCGATGATGATCTGACAGGGTATTCATTGATCGTATTGCCGCAAAACATGATCATCTCGCCCGATCTGGCAAAGAGATTGCACCACAGCCAGGCCAAATTGCTGATCGGTGCCCGTGCGGGCAGCAAGACTGTGGACATGTGGACCCCTGAAAATCTCGCTCCCGGTGAGTTGGCCGATCTTGCAGGGATAAAAGTCATACGCGTCGAATCCCTGCCGGATCTGGCGGGTGAATCCGTAAGCCTCGAGAGCACCGGAACCTTTGATTTTAAGGGCTGGCGGGAAGTCATCGAGACCGAAAATCAGGTAATCGCGCATTTCGTAAGTGCTTACAAGGCTGGCAGTCCGGCGATTGTGCAATCGGACCGGGCTATGTATCTGGCGATGATCCCAAACGGACCGTTGCTACGGGCGATCCTTATTAAAGCGCTGACATGGGCGGGCCTTCCGATACGGGAATGTGGCCCGGACCTTCGTGTTACACAGCGGGGTGACCTCGGCTTTGCGTTCAACTTCGGGGCTGCCGCACAGGTTCTGCCGGATGACGAAAATCGGCAATATATTGTTGGTACTTCAGAAATCCCATCCTATGGTGTCTCAGTCTGGAAGTGGAAGTAAACCAGAGCTTGCGGACATGATTGCAAACTGGACCTATGAATTCTGCAAACTGTCCCTTTTGGACTGACAGCTTTGCAGCAACCCTCTAGCCTGTGATTGCATAACAATAGGACTGAATGTCCAACTATGGGAGAATCGAATATGGCCGAACGGAAAAACCTTTCCAGACGTACTATCTTGAAGAGCGCAGGGGCGGCAGCACTTGCTGCACCGCTTTACAGCAAAAGCGCGCTGGCGTCCTCGGGTGAGATCAACATTCTGATGTGGTCCGATTACCTGCCGCCAGCATTCTTGCAGGAATTCGAGACTCTGACCGGAATCAAGGTGAACTATACCGGTATCGGGTCGAACGAAGAAATCATCAACAAGATGAAGGCCACCAAGGGTCAGGGTTTCGACATCGTGTCGCCGACCAATAACCGGTCTTTGCAGTGGGAACCGCTTGAGCTGTTGCAGCCTTTCGACATGAACAAGGTTCCGATTGATCTGGTGAACCCGGCGATGGCAGCGATTGGTACAGATGCCTGGAACTTTGGCGATTCCGGTGTGCATTGGTTGCCACATATCTGGGGAACTGAAGGCATCGCATATCGGACTGACCTGTGGCTGCCTGAAGGTGACGCGCCGTCCTATGGCGACGTCTGGTCCGAAGCAAACGCAGGTAAGACCATGGGCCGCGCGCACTCGATGATGCTGGGCGCAGGCCTGTACATGGAGCGCGCAGGCGAGATGGAGCCCGGTTCCGTCTGGGCCGCTTATGGCGACGAAGATACCATGCGCAAGGTTTGGGGTCAGATCGCAGATTGGTGCATCGAACGTAAAAACCGCATCAAGCTGATCTGGAACGACGCCGACACACAGAAGAACGGTCTGTTGAACGAAGGTGTGATTGTTGGCCAGACATGGGATGGCCCGCCGCTGGCACTTAAATCTGCAGGTGAGCCTGTGCATTATCAGGCTCCGGTTGAGGGGGCGATGGCCTGGGTTGATGGTATGGCAATTCCAACAGGTGCTGCCAATATCGACCAGATCTATGCCTTCATCGACTTTGCCTACCAGGCCAAACCGGCCGGTGTTGCGATCGACAGCCACGGGTACAACTCGCCCGTTCTGGGTGCCGACCAATATTCGGGCGACACCTACAAGAAGAACTTCGCCGAAGCCTATCCGGGCGACTCGCTGGCCAACCTCAATCCGTGGCCGGCCGAAGCGCCCTGGTATGCGGAAACCCGGACCGAGTTCGTCAACAAGTTCAAAAGCGCCTGATAGCTTTTCAAAAAAGTGCCCTCCGCCAAACGCGGGGGGCTCCCAACCCGCACGCCACTGCGTGACGGAACCCATTTGGGTGCGCACCACCAAGCGCATCAATCGGAGATACCAAAAATGAGTGCAGGGGTCGGTGTAGATCTTGAAAACCTGTGGATCCGTTTCGGCGATTTTGTCGCGGTGCGGGACGCAAATGTGAACATAAACGGGGGCGATTTCTTTTCGTTCCTGGGACCATCCGGTTGCGGCAAGACAACGATTTTGCGCGCTGTTTCGGGGTTTCTGGACCCCAGCGAGGGTAAGGTTCTGATCGGTGGTAATGACATGCGCGGCATCGGGCCCAACAAGCGCCCGACTGCCCTGATCTTTCAGAACCTCGCGCTGTTCCCCCTGATGAAAGTCTGGGAAAACATCACTTTCTCGATGGAGATCAAAGGCGCCAGCGCGGCCGAGCGCCGCAAGCGGGCCGATGAGCTGTTGGACATGATCGCGCTGCCGGGACAGGGTGACAAGCTGCCCAGCGAACTTTCGGGTGGTCAGCGTCAGCGCGTGGCGATTGCCCGCGCCCTATGTGCCGAACCCGATGTACTGCTGCTGGACGAACCGCTTTCGGCGCTGGACCTGAAGTTGCGCCAGCATATGCGCACCGAGCTGCGCGAGATTCAGAAGCGTGTCGGTATCACCTTTATCTATATCACCCACGACCAGGGCGAAGCGCTGACCATGTCGGACAATATCGCCGTAATGCGTGCTGGAGTGATCGACCAGATTGCCGATGGCAAGACAATTTACAATGACCCCAACACGGCTTTTGCGGCGTCGTTCGTTGGCGAAAACAACGTTTTCCGCGGCAAGATCAAGCAAGTCATGGGAGATGAGGCGCTGATTGCAACCAACCGATCCGGCGATCTGGTCGCACGGATTTCCACTGTAAATCAGGGCAAGCTGAAAGAAGGCGATGACGCGATGATGTTCATTCGCCCCGAGGCGCTGGCGATTGCCCCGGACGGTGCAGTGGGCGACCATTTTGTAACCGCCCGCGTGAACCATGAAGAATTCGAAGGTAACGCCTTCAATATTTTCACCGAAGGCGATGGCGGCAAGGAAATTAAGGTATCGCTGCCCAATCTAGGCCAATCTTTCGATGACCATACCGGGCAGACCATCACGTTGGAATATCAGACCCATAATGCGGTTCTGGTTCCAGCGGGTGAGCTGGCCGCGGAATAAGGGGATAAAAATATGCCCCATTTTCTGAAAGAATTCTTCAACCGCAACGGCACCGGCATGGGATTGATGATACTGGGTTTGGTCCTGTTCTGGACCATCGGCCTGATCATCCTGCCGCAGCTGTCGATGCTGGATTTCTCATTCCGGCCAAACCTGCCCCCGCCCGAGATCGGGGGGCCAAAGGATGTCTATACGCTGGAGAACTACAAATACCTGATCTATGGCCCGGAAGGCGGCAGCCAGGACTATAACGCCGTCGATCTGAGGGTGTTTTTCCGCACCCTTCTGGCCGCGGTATGCGTTACGATTTTCAACCTGATCCTGTGCTATCCGATCGCCTATTATCTGGGTCAGTCCAAGGGCAGTCACATCCGCATCTTTGCGATCATGCTGATCATCCCCTACTGGATCAATGAGATCCTGCGCGCCTTTGCCCTGCGGATCATCTTTGGCGAAACCGGTGTACTGAACACGCTGTTCACTGGGCTGGGGGTCTGGGATATGCCGTTTGATTTCATCCGCAATGACATCGCGCTCTATGCCGGGCTGGGCTATGCTTATATCTTGCTGATGATCTTCCCGATGTATAACGTCATAGAAAGTCTGGATAAAAACCAGATCGAGGCGGCGCGAGATTTGGGAGCCCCCTGGTGGCGTATCCATTGGCGCGTGGTCATTCCCTATGCCAAGCCAGGGATCAGTTCGGGCTGTACTATGGTGTTCATGCTGTCCGCGGGTGCGCTGGCCGCGCCGCAAATTCTGGGCGGGCCGTCCTCCCTGTGGTTCACGCAGCTGATCTATCAGCAGTTCAACGACAACAATGACTGGCCGCAGGGTGCCGCCTACGCCATCGTTCTGCTGGTGACCTGTATCTTGTTCGTGCTGGCCGTTATGCGCCTGTTCAAGGTGAATATGGGGGATATAGGGAAATGAATTTGTCCTTCCTCCGTGTAAGCATTTGGGTCTACCTGGTGCTGTTCTTCCTGTACCTTCTGGGTCCGCTGGTGATCATGTCGGTCACGGCCTTCAACTCGTCCGAATTCCCAAGGATGACACCGTGGGAGTGTCTGACCTTCCAGTGGTTTGGCGAATTGTTTCAGGACCAACGTATCCTGAACGGCATCAAGAACTCACTGATCATCGGCGCCGGAACGGTGGTTCTATCGGTGGCGATGGGTCTTGCGGGCGCGCTGATGCTGACGCAGATCTGGCCAAAACTGCGCGCGACCTACTATACGGTCATCATCGCGCCGATCCTGATCCCGGGCGTTGTTCTGGGTATCTCGACACTGGTGTTCTGGGACCGGATCAACCGGATGTTGGGCTTGGGTGCCGACAGTTTCCTGTCAAACGGGATATTCCTGACGGTGATCGGCCAATCCACCTTTATCGCCAGCTATTGCATGCTGGTGCTGGTGGCACGGTTGCAGCGCTATGATATGGCGCTGACCGAGGCCGCGCTGGATCTGGGTGCAACCCATGCTCAGGCGTTCCGCAAGATCATGCTTCCGTTCATGCGTCCGGCGATTGCCAGCGCGGCAGTGCTGGCGTTCTTGGCCTCGTTTGAGAACTACAACACCACCACCTTCACCTTTGGTGAATACCCGACGCTGACCATCGAACTGGCGCAGAAGGTGCGCTATGGCATCACGCCCTCGATCTCGGCGCTGGCCTTCATCATCGTGGCGCTGACGGTGTTCTTTGCCCTGCTGAACGAGGCCAAGCTGAAGCGACAGGAACTGGTGGCTGCTGCACGCAAGAACGCCACGGTCGAGGAACTGGCGGGCAAGATCAAGCTTCCCAGCTTCTTTGCCGGGAACCTTGCTGCGGTTCTGCTGGTTGTCTTTGCGGTTGCCACGATCACTGTGGTCGGAACCGCAACCGCCTACAATCCGGCTCAGTGTGTCGCAGATGTCAAAGAGCAAAAGCGCCTTGAAGCTGATCTGCGTATTCAAGAGCTGCGCAAGCAGCGCGAAGAACAGCGCAAAAAGCGCGAGGCGGAAGCGGCTGAGCAAGAGGGAGAGGGTGCGCAGGAATCGGCCCCGAAACCCTCGAATAACAGCGGTTTCGGCAATGTGTTTGCGCCGAATACTCTGGGTGACGAAGAAGAGGATTCTGGTACTGAAACGCCTTCGGGCAATGGCGGTGCCTTTGATCCCAACAGTTTGCAGGCGAACTAAGCGCCTCGCAGTTTGCGCCCGCCGGGGTTACCCCTCGGCGGGCGTGTCATTTTCCTGAATGAACACATCACAGGCTTCGATCATCCGGCCGTTCCATTCAACCGGCGCCGAATTGTAGTTGATCAGGAATGTATGCCCGGCGGTCTGGCGCCGCCGCAAACCCTGAGGCACCGGATGCAAGGCAATGCCTGTCAGAGCAGCGGCCATGCTGATCACGCGATCCCATAACGTGTCATCCGGGAACCCGGCCAGATACCACATGTGGTCGGTCCCTTTCAGGGCAGGTGTTCCGTCTCGAAATGTCAAAAGGTCCGGGGCCTTTCCTGACAGGCGGTCGACCCAGTGACGGGCTGCGCCGCCACCATCAACTTCCCGGGTCACCTGAGGGGGCAGGGTTTCCACAAGATCGACAGTGCAATCCAGTGCAGTCAGCCCGGGGCGACCAGTTGCGGGTATCTGAAAGTCCTGCGTGATGGCGCCAGAGCGCGGGCCCAGAACAGCCAGATCACAACCATTGGTCAGGCGTTGTTCCAGATCGGGTCCGATGGTCGCCAGACCCGGTGCAAGGATCACCTTATATCCCGCCTTTGGGATGTTATCCGCAGGCAGGAAATCCACTGACAATCCAGCCCGGCGCAGGGCTTGGTAGGTTGAAAAGACCAGTTTGAAATAGTCGAACCCAGCCCCTTGAGGTTGCGTCGCCCAGGCCCAATCCGAGGCATAGTCGAACAGGATCGCGACATCCGCTCTGGCCTGTGTGATTGCTCCCAGCCCGGCCAGATCATCGGCGGTTTGGCGTGCCTCGGCCAAAGCCGGGGCAGAGCGGTTGTCCGGCGTCAGCAGTCCTGCATGCATCTGTTCTTGCGCAAAGGGCGCCTGTCGCCAGCGGAAATAGCTGACCACCTCGGCCCCATGCGCCACGGCCTCAAGCGACCACAGGCGCACCATGCCGGGCAGAGGTGCAGGGTTGTAAGGGGCCCAGTTCACCGGGCCGGGTTGCTGTTCCATCACCCACCAACGCCCGCGCCCCACAGCGCGATACAGATCGTGATGAAAGGCCTGCATGTCAGGATCGCCTTGCTGCAGAAAGGCCGACTTATGCGCCTTATCCGCCTCAAGCCGGTCAGATAGAAACCCGATCGGATAGCTGTCCCATGTGGCGATATCCAAATCGGCACCCACTGCGAAGTGGTCGAAATCCAGCACACGCCCCATGTAATTGTGCAGCAAAGGCGCATCGGTCAGGGGCCGCAGCACTTCGACCTGTGCCCTGTTGAAGGCCACCACCTGATCTGCACTGAACCGCCGGAAGGCCAGAACATGGGCCGGGTTGGGTTCTGTCACTGTCAGGTTCGGCAGGTCGATCTGATCAAACCTGTCATATTCCATTGACCAGAACACATTTCCCCACGCTGCATTCAGGGTTTCAATCGTGCTGTATTGACCTTCCAGCCAGTTTTGAAAGGCGTGTAGGGCGGGTTGGCTATAGCTGACAGTGGTGTCGTGGCAGCCATATTCATTGTCGATCTGCCATGCTGCGACATGTGGGTTGCGCCCATAGCGTTCGCCCATGACACATGCGATCCGAACGCATTCTTCGATATACCCGGTGTGGTTAAAGCAATAATGTCTGCGAGAGCCGAACTTGCGCGGCTGACCCTGCGCATCCACGGCAAGCATGTCCGGGTGTTTGTCCAGCATCCAGCGTGGCGGCGTCGCTGTTGGCGTGCCCAGCACCACTTTCAACCCGGCAGAACCTAAGGTTTCGATTGCGCGATCCAGCCAGTCGAAGTGCAGATCGTCCGACGTGGGCTCCATCCGGCTCCAGCCGAACTCGCCTATCCGCACCCATGTCAGGCCGGTTTCGACCATACGTGCTGCATCGTCCGCCCACATCGCCTCTGGCCAATGTTCGGGGTAATAGCAAACGCCAAGTTTGGGGTTCATAGGATGACTCTGTGCTCTGCCTGACCTTTGCCTGCGTCGGGCGCGGCAAAGGTCATTCCGTTGGTAGGTTGGGTTTCAATCTGTGCCGCATCCAGCCCTTGGCGAGCGGTGGTGCAGAACAGCGTTGTCAGGTCTGGCCCGCCAAAAGCCGGGCACGAGGCATGGGCCGCGTCAAAACCGACTGCTTTCAGGAACCGACCCTCGGGCGCGTAAGCAGCCACGCGGTTGGCGCCCCATTGGGCGATCCAGATATTTCCGCTCGTATCGACGACCGCGCCATCAGGGTTCAGCTGGTCTTTGGTAAGGTCGAGGAACACGGTGCTTTGGCCTTCTGGCCACCCGGTTTCGGGGTCCAATTCCCAGCGCATGACCTGTTTGGTGACCGTGTCGGCGAAATAGGCGCAAGAGCGATCGGGCGCAAAGCAGATGGCGTTCGAGATTGTGACATCCGGCACCAGCCGCCGCACCTCGCCGTGCCAAAACCGATAGATGGACCCAGCGCCGGGTTCGGCGTTCTTGCCCATGGTGCCGATCCAGAAACCGCCCCAGGGATCAGCGCGGCCATCGTTGGAACGGGTGACCGTATCGTCCGCCTCAAGATGGGTGACCAAGCTGCGCTCACCGGTTTTCAGTTCAAAGCGCCACAGCCCGGTCTCGGAAGCCATCAACAGCGTGTCCCTATCCACCCAGCCTGCTGCTGAAACATTTTCCGGGAACTGCCAGCTTTGCTGCTGCCCGTCCTTCTGGGTCATCAGGCGGTTGCCGGTGATGTCGAACCAGAATAGCTGCGCCCGTTCCGGGTGCCACAAAGGCCCTTCGCCCAGATCGCAGGGACGGTCGTCAAACACGACACTCATTGGGTGGCCTTGTCATAGGCCAAGACGATCTTTCGCGCGCGCTCTGCAATGTCGGCAACGGCCATTCCCGGTTTATACAGGGCCGAGCCGATCCCGAACCCGTCCGCCCCGGCCTTGAGCCAATCGGCAAAGTTTTCAGGGCCCGCCCCACCCACAGCAAAGACAAGCGCGTCCTTGGGCAGGATCGGGCGTATTGCGGCCAGGCCCGAAGGCCCCGCCATCACGCCCGGAAACAGTTTGAGCCCGGTTGCCCCTGCGCTGAGCGCGCCAAAGGCCTCGGTCGGGGTATAGACGCCTGGCCAGCTTTGTATGCCCAGTTTGATAGTCTGCTGTATCACCTCAGCGTCGAAATTTGGCGAGACGATCAGCTTGCCGCCGACCCCGGCCACCGCATCGACCTGTTCGATGGTCAGGACGGTTCCGGCGCCGATCAATGCGCGATCGCCGAAACTTTCCGCCAGAATGCCGATGCTGGTCAACGGATCGGGTGAGTTCAGGGGCACCTCGATCCGGTCTATGCCCGCGTCGATCAGGGCATGCCCGACTTCGGCGGCCTCGGAGGGTTGCAGACCGCGCAGAATTGCAATGATAGGACGGCTCATGCGGTTTGCCTCGTCAGATTTCGGGCCTGCAAAAGACCTGCCAATGTAGATTGCGTGCTGTCGGCTATTTCAACAAATGCACCCTGCTGTTTCAGCGCGATGGCATAGATTTCCGAGAGGCTTTGGTCCCCGATAATGGCAATCTGCTGGCCCAACCAATAGGGACGGGACGCGGCCAGTTCCGCTCCGATCAGATATCCCGACAGACACGCACGTGCGACACCGGAGTCCTGACCCTGCAGCAGATCAGCGGCCCGCAGGCCGAAAAGGCGCGCGGCAAGTTGTTCCGGTCGGGACAGGGTATCCGCCACAGCCTCGGCAAAAGCCGCGTCGTCCCAGCCTTCGCTGACCGTATGTTTCAGGACGGATTGATTGCTGAGCAATCCGAAGATTTCGCCTGTCATGAATGTGCGGAAGCTGACGACCTCATCCGCGCTGACCTGTACCCATTTGGTATGCGTTCCGGGCAGGCAAATGATGCCGTCCCAGTTTGGCCGGTGGGCCAGAAAACCGGCGATCTGTGTCTCTTCTCCGCGCATGACATCGGGGGGGCTTGTTTGCTTTAGCCCGGGTACGACAAAGGCGCGGATACGGGGATCTGTTGCCGGAACGCGGACAGGTGCATCGGGAACAGGAACCGAAGGTACAGCGGTATATGGTGCCTCGACCCAGCCTTGACGCGCACCCACCATACCGCAGGCGACCACATCCATGACCGTATCGCCAAGCCAGCCCTCGATCAGGTCCAGCAGTGCTTTTTGAAACCCATCCCGGGGAATTTGGTCCATGCCGCTTGCGGACTGAGCCTGGTCCAGAATGGTGTCACCTTGCATTGCCCATGCCCGCAGATGAGTTGTTCCCCAATCAACAGCGATCCATTCGATTGTCATGTTCTCATCCTGTTACTACAACACCGCCATCAACGGCCATGCATTGCCCGGTCATGGCGCGACTGGCTTCCGACGCAAGAAACAGGGTCGGTGCGATCATATCCTCGGGCGTCAGGTGGTCCTTTAGGCATTGGCGTTCCAGATGTGCGGCCAGATCTTCTGGCGTGGCCCACATGTCCAGCTGTTTCTGTGTCAGAACCCATCCGGGGGCCAGCGCATTAACGCGGATTTTCTGCGGGCCAAGCTCGCGCGCCAACGACCGGGTCATCCCGGTGATCCCGGCATTTGATGTCGTATAGATCGGATAACCGGAATTACCCATCATATAGCTGATCGAGCTGAAATTGATGATTGATCCGCCCTTGTCCTGCATTTGACGTGCGGCTTCTTGGCAGGCAAAGAAATACGCCTTCAGATTCACCTCGATCATCCAATCCCAGAATTTGGGCGTGGTTTCGTCAAGCGAATGGCGTTTGTCGTTGGCGGCATTGTTGATCAGCACACCAAGGGGGCCATGGGTCTCGGCGGCTTTGGCCATTGAGGCGCGCAGCAGGTCGGTATCTGTCATGTCGCCTTGCAGAAACAGCGGCCCGCGCCCGTGCTTGGCGCGCATCTCATCAACAAAGGCACTGGCGTCGGAGCGCCCGATAAAGGCGACCTGCGCACCCTGCGCCAGAAATCCGTCCGTTAAAGCGGCCCCGACACCAGAACCACCTCCGGTGATAAAGACGGATGCACCGTTCAGGTCGTGGAAAGTGGCGGGTTGGTCCATCAGTGGCTCTCTCTGGTCACAAGGCGGGTGTCTTTGCCGACAAGAAAATCCAGGTCCGCACCCTGATCGGCCTGCAGGACGTGGTCTATGTAAAGCTTGGCATAGCCGCGGGTGTAATGCGGAGCGTCCGGTTGCCATGCGGCGCGTCGGGCGTCCAGTTCAACTTGGTCAACCAGCAACTCGAGCGCGCCCTTGCTAGCGGATACACGGATACGGTCTCCGGTTTTGACCAGCGCCAGCGTGCCACCGGCCTGCGCCTCGGGGCTGACATGCAGGATGACCGTGCCAAAGGCGGTGCCGGACATCCGCGCGTCCGAGATGCGGATCATGTCGCGCACCCCGTCTTTCACCAGCTTGGCCGGGATTGGCATATTGCCGACCTCGGGCATACCCGGATAGCCCTTGGGTCCACAGCCTTTCAGCACCAATATGGTCTCGGGCGTCACCGGCAGGTCATCTCTGTCGATATTGGCCTTCATATCTTCGATGCTTTCGAAGACATGGGCCACAGCCTCGGTCTCCAACAGTGCGTCCGTGGCCGCCGAAGGTTTCACAATGGCCCCGTTCGGCGCCAGATTACCGCGCAGCACACGCAGGCCTGCGACAGGTTTTACTGGGTCGTTGAAGGGACGGATAACATCGCGGTTGAAACATTCTGCACCTTCGTAATGGGCCGAAATATCCTTGTTCAAAACCGTTTTGGCAGGTCGTAGGAAGGGTTTGAGTTCGTTTAAAACCACAGGCACGCCACCTGCATAGCAGAAATCCTCCATCAGGTATTGGCCAGAGGGCATACAGTTCACAAGCAGCGGGATATCCGACCCGATCTCAAAATCCTTCAGTGTCAGATCGATGCCTACACGACCGGCCAAAGCCAGCAGATGCACCACGGCGTTGGTAGAGCCGCCCACGGCAGCATTGGCCAGAATGGCGTTTTCAAAGGCTTCTTTGGTCAGAATGTCCGAGGGTTTGAGGTCTTCATCCACCATCTCGACAATCCGCTTACCCGTCAGATGCGCCAGCGCGATGCGGCGGGCATCGACGGCGGGCAGGGCGGCGTTTGTGGGCAGGGACATGCCCATCGCCTCGACCAGCGAGGCCATGGTGCTGGCGGTGCCCATGGTCATGCAGACCCCGGCGCTGCGCGACATGCCGGATTCAGCATTCATGAAATCTTGCAGGGTCATTTCCCCGGCGCGCACGGCTTCGGAAAACTTCCATACATCCGTGCCCGAGCCGATATCCTGTCCGCGATACTTGCCGTTCAGCATCGGGCCGGAACTGACAACGATGGCGGGCAGATCGACCGAGGCAGCTCCCATAAGTTGCCCCGGCGTAGTTTTGTCACAGCCACCCAGCAGAACCACGCCGTCAATCCCATAGGCGCGGATGGATTCTTCGACATCCATGGCCAGTAGGTTGCGAAACAGCATGGCGGTGGGCTTCATTTGGGTTTCACCCAGCGACATGACCGGGAATTCGACCGGGAAGCCGCCAGCCTCCCACACGCCGCGTTTGACGCCTTCGGCCAGATCGCGCAGGCCGGAATTGCACGGCGTCAGTTCGGACCATGTATTGCAGATGCCGATAATGGGACGCCCGTCAAAGGCATGGTCGGGAAAGCCCTGGTTCTTCATCCAGGACCGGTGGATGAAACCATCCTTGTCCAGCTTGCCATACCAATGCTGCGAGCGGCGTTTTTTTGTCATTATTGTCAGCCCTTTAATATTTGGTCATGCCGCTTTGGCCGGTTTGCACCAGTCTGGCAACCAATCCGCATGCGCGATCAAAAGATCGCTGACCAGATTACGGATCTGTCGCAGGTCGAGCTCGGCGGCTGTGTGTGGGTCCATCATGGCGGCGTGGTATATGTATTCGGGGTTCTGGTCGGTCAGCGCCCGCACGGTCAACTCCTGCACGTTGATTTGGGTGCGCATCAGCGCAATCAGCTGCGGTGGGATGTCGGTCACGACCGAGGGTTGCACCCCGTTGCTGTCCACCAGGCATGGCGTTTCCACAGCAGCCCCCAAGGGCAGTTGCGGGATCTGGCCGGTATTGGGCAGATTGCCATAGGCGGTGTAGGGCGTATTGGTTATGATGGCGTTCATCATATCCGCCGCGAATTCGTGGCTGCGACATACCTCTACCGCCCGCCCGTCGGTCAGGGTTTTTGCCTGTTCCTTCCAGTCCTCGACCTGCTCGACGCAGCGGGTGGGGTATTCATCCAGCGGGATCGAGAACTGCTCGATCAGATCGTCGCGCCCGTCTTTGATGAACCAGGGCACATATTCAGCCAGATGTTCCGAGCTTTCGGTGCAGAAATAGCCCAGATGCTCCATCACTTCGTATCGGACCTTGTTGGGGCAGCGTGGCATCAAAAGGGGCGGTTTCGGCAGTTGTCCACCTGCATATCCCTGTCGGAGCGCAGGATAGAGATCGCGGCCCTGATGTTCGAGCTTGAGGAAGAAAGCCACATGGTTGACGCCTGCGACCTTATAGCGAAACTCCTGCTTGGGCAGCTCCAGATCATGGGCCAGTTCCTCGACCGTGTTTTGCACCGAATGGCACAGTCCTACATGTTTCAATGTCGGAAACCGTTCGGCCAAAGCCCAGGTGTTGATCGCCATCGGGTTCACATATTGCAACAGCGTCGCGTTGGGGCAGAGCTGCATCATGTCCTGCGCCACGTCCCACAGAACCGGAACGGTGCGTAACCCGCGCATGATCCCGCCCACGCCCAGCGTATCGGCGATGGTTTGACGCAGGCCATATTGCTTGGGGATCTCGAAATCAGTCACTGTACAGGGGTCATACCCACCGATCTGAAAGGCGGTAATCACGAAATCCGCCCCCTCCAATGCGGCGCGCCGATCGGTATGGGTGGTTATGGTAGCCCCCGTGCCGACCGAGCGCACCATGGCGCGGGCCACGGATTCGCTCTCAGCCAGGCGCTGTGTATCGATATCCATCAAGGCAAAATGGCTGTCGGCCAGGGCGGGGGTCAAAAGGGCATCGCCCACGATATTGCGCATGAAGATCGTGGAACCGGCCCCGATAAAAGTGATTTTGGTCATCAGGCAAACCTTTAGCTTGATGTTATTTTACGGCACCGAGTGTCAGGCCCGCGATAAAATGTTTCTGCATCAGGAAGAACATGGCAACCGGCGGCAGCGCCGCGACAATGGAACCGGCACTCATCAGCTGATAGGCGGCGCGGAACTGCGCGTTAAAGCTGGTGATCCCTGCGGTTACAGGCTGGCTCTCAGCACCTTGCGTCAGCACTACTGCCCAGAAATAGTCGTTCCAGATGAAGGTAAAGATCAGCACACTGAGCGCCGCAATGGCGGGCTTCATCAGCGGCAGCACCACGTACCAGAAGATACGCCATTCACTGATCCCTTCGACCCGCGCCGCCTCGATCAGTTCAAAGGGCAGGGCGCGGATGAAATTCCGCATGAACAGGGTGCAAAACCCGGTCTGGAACGCGATGTGAAACAAGACCAGCCCGGTCTTGGTGTTGTACAGGCCCAGGTCCAGCGTCAGGTCGCGCACGGGCACCATGAGGATTTGGAAAGGCACGAAATTGCCCGCTACGAACAGGAAGAAGATCCAAAGGTTCGATTTGAATTTGTAGATGCCGAGTGCAAACCCCGTCATGCTACTGAGCGCGACGCACCCGATGACCGTGGGAACGGTGATCAGGAAGGAATTCATCAGATAGCGCGGCATATCCGAATTGAAAAACACCTGCCCATAGTTGAATGCGCCCTCAAAGCTGGACGGCATCCCCCAGTAGTTGGCATTGGTGAAATCCGCGGCGGGTTTGACCGAGAACAGGGCGACGGCCAGCAACGGCCCGAGCCACAAAAGCAAGGCCAGCGGCAGCAACGCCTGATAGGTGATCTGCGCTGCACGAGGTTGTTTTTCGATTGGCTTGGGAAACATCTCAGTGCCCCCTTTCTTCGCGGTACATTGACCACAGGAAATAACCGATGAAACACAGCATGATCAGGAACAGGATCACCGCGATAGCTGCGCCATATCCCATGCGGAATCCGTATTCGGACAAGGCGACCTCGAACATGTAATAGGCCAGCACGCGCGATGATCCGAACGGACCGCCCTGTGTCATGATTGAGATCAGGTCAAAGCTGCGAAGCGCGCCAATGATGGTGACGACAAAGGCAATGAAGGTGGCAGGGCGCAATTGCGGCAGGATGATATGCCACAACATCCGCCAGCTCTTGGCACCGTCCAGCCGCCCGGCTTCGATCTGTTCGGGGTCCACGGCGTTGAGGCCGGTCAGGTACAGGATCATGCAATAGGCGGTTTGTGGCCAGAGGCCAGCAAAGATGATGCCATAGGTGACGAAACGCTCGTCGCCCAGCACGTTCACCGGGCCCATGCCAAAGAATCCGAGGAATTCGTTCAACAGGCCGAATGTGGGGTCATAGAACCATGTGAACACTAGGCCAACAACTACCTGAGAAATCACGAAGGGGAAGAAAAACAGGGATTTATACAGGCGGATGCCACAGACCGTCTGGTTCAGGAACAGCGCAATGAACAGACCCGCCGGAATCGCCGCCAGATAGAGCAGCAACCAGATCAGGTTGTTTTTGAGCGAGATGTAAAAGGCGTCCCGATCCGACCATTCCCAGTACAGGTCTTCATAATTGCGAAATCCGACATATTCTGCAGCCCCCAGGCCGTCCCATTCGTAAAGCGACAGGTTGAAGGACTGAAAGACCGGAATGATCACATAGACCATAAAGAACAACAGGCCCGGGGCCAAAAATAACCAGGGCGCGATGCGCTGTTGGTTTCGGTGGAACCAGCTTTCCTGTTCGTGGGTATCGACGGCGGTCATGGGCGTCCCCGGTTCTGGTAGGCGGAGTAAGGCGGGTTGATACCCGCCTTACGTAGGTCATGGCTCAGGATGGGCTTTGCCAATCCTGACCGGTTCAGTTGTCGTAGATGCGCTGACGCGCCCGTTCGAGTTTGGCCAGGATTTTGTCCGCATTGTCTGGCTTGACCATGAATTCCTGGAAGCCTTCCATCGACGCCTTGGCCATTTCTGCCGGTGCGTCGCGGTCCCAGAACTGGGCGACTCCGCCCGGGCTGTTTGACGACAGCATGGTAAAGCCCTGCTGCAGGAACTTGTCGGCATCTACCGAGGACTGAGCATTGACCGGCAACTGGCCGAGATTCGAGCCATTGTTGATCTCGGTCTGTTCATCCGCAGACACAACGAAGCGCAGGAATTCACGGGCGGCTTCTTTGTTTGCCGCGTTTGACGGGATGTGGAACGTGTCGGTCGGTGCATCTTCGGCCAGTTCGACATCGGGGTTGATGGCAACAAACTGGTAGAAGTCCAGCTGGTCATCACTCAGGCCCGCCTCACGCAGTGGCGCCACGGCGAAGTTGCCCATCAGATAAGCCGCCGCATCACCGTTGACCATGAAGGGCAGAGCTTCTTGCCAGCTATAGGTCTGGTGGTTGTCGATGAAGGCACCCATATCGATCAGCTGTTTCCAGTTGGCGAAGGTCTGCTTGACCCGGTCATCCTCCCAGCTGATTTCACCATTGGCCAGCTGGTTGTGGAAGTCATAGCCGTTGGTGCGCATGTTCAGGTAGTCGAACCAGCCACCGGCAGTCCACAGGAACTTGGTGCCGATCGTATAGCAGGCGCGACCGGAATCGACGATCTTCTGGCAATTCGCCAGCTCTTCTTCCCAGGTTGCGGGCTCGGTCAGGCCCAGCTCGTCAAAGATGTCTTTGCGATAATAAACGCCCCACTGATAGTAGGTGTAGGGCACGCCCCATTGTTTGCCGTCGATCGTCATCGCACCTTTGGTTGAGGCCAGATTGTCCGCAATCGCAGGTTCCGCCCACAGGTCCGAGACGTCTTCGAACAGGCCAGCCTCGACATAGGGTTTCATCCGATTCGCCGCGTACCACGTGGCGACATCCGGCGTATCCGCAGTCAAGAAGTTGCGGATCTGGGTTTTGTAGGCCTCGCGGTCGATCACCGTTGTCTCGATGGCCAAATCCGGATGCTGTTGCTGAAATCTGTCGATCATTGCTTCCATCGTGGCCCGGGGTGCCGGGTTCGATGTGTCCAGGAATATCCGCAATTCGCCGGTAAGCTCGGCAGAGGCGGGAACAGCAAGTGCAACGCTCATGGCCAGCGCGGCCGTGGTGCGCTTGTAGATGGAATGCATGGTTTCCTCCCTTAGCTTCCATTTTAGTTCCATATATTGGAACTTAGTTTTATATGTTGAAAACTACACATCGACTCGGTTAGTCTTGTCAAGACCCTCGTGGCTGCGGCCGCAGGTTAATCGGAGGAGACAGAGCGCCCGTGGCAGGTGATGGAACGATAGGGAAAGCATGTGACGTGCTGGATCAGGTGGCCGCGTTTCAGCGGCCAATTCGCTTTGCGGAACTGCTGGAAAGCAGCCGCTTTCCCAAAGCAACGCTGTATCGGTTTCTGCAATCCCTTACCAATCAGGGAATGTTGTCCTATGACCCGGATAGGCAGACCTATGCACCGGGTTTGAGGCTGGTTCGGCTGGCCCATGCGGCGTGGACGCAAAGCTCACTGGCGCCGATCGCAAGGCCGTTTCTTGATACGCTCAGCGGTGAAACGGGCGAGACTGTGCATCTGGCGCAGCTCGATTCTGGTCAGGTTCTGTATGTCGATAAGCGCAATGCCGCCCAGCCGGTTGAGATGTATTCACAGGCGGGCAAGGTCGGACCGGCCTATTGTACGGGTGTGGGCAAGGCGATGATGGCCTTTCTGGAAGAGGCTGAGCTGAACAAGGTGATCTCACAGCAAAGCTTTCACCGGTTTACGGATAAGACCTTGGCCTCGGAAGCTGCGCTGCGGTCCGATCTAGAGCTGATCCACAGCCGGGGCTACGCCCTGGACGATGAAGAACACGAGACGGGGATCATTTGTGTTGCCTGCCCGATCCGAACGCCGGGCGGGAGGATGCTGGGTGCAATATCGGTGACCGGCTCGACCGAGCGGATGAATTTCGACCAGCTCGAGGCTTGGATTCCCCGCGTGCGCCGGGTGGCCGATCAAATCGCGGCCGAAGCTCAGGCCTGGCGGTTCCCTGAAACACGCCCCGATGGCCAGAAGGACAGGATACAAGCGACATGACCGGAGTAACTCTAAACCAAACGATTAAGCGGTATGGCCAGACACAGGTGATTCACGGGATCGACCTCGAAATCGAGGATGGTGAATTCTGTGTCTTTGTCGGCCCATCGGGATGTGGAAAATCTACTTTGTTGCGGATGATCGCAGGGCTTGAGGAAACGACCGAGGGCCAAATTCACATCGGCGCGCGCGAGGTGACACATCAGGACCCTGCGAAACGGGGCGTGGCGATGGTGTTCCAGACCTATGCCCTGTACCCGCATATGACGGTGGCCGAGAATATGGGGTTTGGCCTGCGGATGAACGGCGTGGCAAAAGCCGAAATCGACAGGAAGGTTCAGGAAGCCTCGGGTATCCTGAAGCTGGACCAGTACCTGAAGCGCAAACCCAAGGCTCTGTCGGGTGGTCAGCGCCAACGCGTTGCCATCGGGCGTGCGATTGTGCGCGGCCCCGAGGTGTTTCTGTTCGATGAACCTCTGTCCAACCTGGACGCCGAATTGCGCGTTGAGATGCGTGTGGAAATTGCCCGGCTTCACAATGAAATTGGCGCGACCATGATCTATGTGACTCACGATCAGGTCGAGGCGATGACCATGGCCGATAAGATCGTGGTGCTGCGCGATGGTCGGATCGAACAGGTCGGTGCGCCGATGGATCTGTATCGGGATCCAGATAACAAGTTTGTAGCAGGGTTCATTGGCTCGCCTGCCATGAACTTCTTGGATTGCGACATCGTTGATGGTCAGGTGACTCATCCGGCGATCACTCAGCCTCTGCCCGTCCCAGCATCGGTTCCTTTGGGTCTGTCTCGGGTCACGCTGGGTATCCGCCCGGAACATATTCAGGTTGATCGGTCGGGCGATACCTGCACTGTTGATCTGACCGAGGCGCTTGGCGGCGTCAGCTATTCCTATTTGCTGACATCGAATGGCGACAAGCTGATCGTTGAAGAGCGCGAAGACGAGCGCAGTAAGCAGGGTACACGCATTGGTATTTCGATCCGCCCGGAACGCACCATGCTGTTTGATCCTGAAACCGGCCTGCGGTTGAGATAATCGCCGTTTAGACAGTCAAAAACACCCGCGTCAGACGAAAGGTCCAGCGCGGGCTTTTTGCGTCGAATTATATATGGATTTTGTATCCAATATCCGTTATCGCGTGAAAACGGGCGCCTGACGCCTATCTGGACCCCTGTAACTAGAGGATAGCACCGTATGTCGACCAATGTATTTAGCGGTACGATGCCCGCGCTCATGACCCCTTGCTCGGCGGATAGGCAGCCGGATTTCAACGCACTTGTTCGGAAGGGCAAGCAAATGATCGACGCAGGCATGTCTGCGGTTGTCTATTGCGGATCCATGGGCGACTGGCCGCTTTTGACGGATGCGCAGCGCATGGAAGGGGTGGAACGTCTGGTGGATGCCGGGTTGCCGGTTGTGGTCGGAACCGGGGCAATCAACACCAAATCCGCCGAGGCCCACGCTGCACATGCGCAAAAGGTCGGCGCTGTCGGGTTGATGGTCATTCCCCGGGTTCTGTCCCGCGGGAGCTCATCAACTGCGCAAAAGAACCATTTCAAGGCAATCCTGTCCGCTGCGCCGGACGTGCCGGCAATTATCTACAACAGCCCATATTATGGTTTCGCAACAAAGGCTGATCTGTTCTTTGCCCTGCGCGCCAAACACCCTAACCTCATTGGGTTCAAGGAATTCGGAGGCAAGGACGATCTGCGCTATGCAGCGGAAAACATCACCAGTCAGGATGATGATGTGACGTTGATGGTGGGTGTGGACACCGAGGTTTACCACGGTTTCGTCAACTGTGGTGCAACCGGGTCGATCACCGGGATCGGAACGGCCCTCCCACGTGAGGCGTTGCTGTTGGCTGCGCTTTCTCAAAAGGCCGCGCGGGGCGATGCCGAAGCCCGGTTACGGGCGCAAGAACTGACCGAGGCCATTCAGGTGCTGTCCAGTTTTGATGAGGGTCCGGATCTTGTGCTGTATTACAAGCATCTTCTGGTGTTGAACGGGGAAGAGGAATACCGCCTGCATTTCAATGAAACTGATGCCCTGACAGATGCACAGCGGAATTATTGCGAACAGCAATACGCGTTGTTTGGGGCTTGGTTCGCCGATTGGTTGAAACAAGGTGGGGTGATCGCAGAATGCATGTGATCGACAGCCACACCGGAGGAGAACCGACCCGGGTCATCCTCGATGGCGCACCAGATCTGGGCTCTGGCCCTCTGGCTGAACGCGCCCGGCGGCTGGACACCGAATACAGGGATTTCTATCGTTCGGTCATGCTTGAACCGCGCGGACAACCGGCCATGGTCGCGGCCTTGTTGGTGGAACCGGTTGATCCAACCTGTGTCACCGGCGTGATCTATTTTGATGTCGATGCTGTTTTGGGAATGTGCGGCCACGGAACCATTGGCCTGACCGTGACGCTGGCGCATCTTGGTCGGATCGATGTTGGAATACATCGGATCGAAACGCCAGCCGGAGTTGTCACGGTCGAACTGCACGATGCCAATACTGTCACGGTCACGAATATCGAAAGCCGCCGCGTTCACAGCGACATTTCACTTCATGTGCCCGGTTTCGGTGAGGTTGCAGGGGATGTGGCCTATGGTGGAAACTGGTTCTTTATCGTCGATCCAAGCCCGCTTTCCGTTATTCCGGCCAATATTCGGGAACTGACCGATAGGGCCGTTGCTATCCGCAAAGCCTCGATCGCGCAGGGGGTTGGGGGCGAGCAGGGTGAACCGATTGATCATGTAATCTTTCAGGACGCATCGCCCGAGCAAGCGATTCACAGCCGCAACTTTGTTCTGTGCCCGGATGACAATTACGACCGGTCGCCCTGTGGCACCGGCAGCTCTGCTCGGCTGGCCTGTCTGGCCGCTGAGGGTCTATTGGCCCCGGGGCAGGAAATCGTCCAGCAAAGTGTGATCGGCAGCACCTATCGCTTGTCCTATCAGGCTGGGTCCAATGGCGGTGTTATCCCCTCGATCACCGGGCAGGCCTATGTCATGGCGGAGTCGCGGTTGATTTTTGAAGCGGCTGATCCATTCCGTTCGGGGATTGAGGTATGACCCAGCAGATCGTCGTCATCGGAGCTGGTGTGATTGGCATGACCATTGCGCTGGAACTACAGCGCCGGGGTCATGCCGTGTTGGTCCTGGACAAGGAAGGCGTCGCCGCGCAGACCTCGGCCGGAAATGCCGGGGCCTTTGCTTTTTCCGAGGTTGAGCCTCTGGCAACGCCCGGCATCATGAAAAAGGCACCGAAGTGGCTGCTGGACCCGTTGGGGCCGTTGTCGATCCCGCCTGCATATGCATTGCAGATTGCGCCCTGGATGTACCGTTTCTGGCGCGCGAGCCAGCCCGGTCGCTATGCCGAGCTGTTGGCCGCTCAGGCCAGCCTCATGAAAGTGTCCAGCGCCGCGCTTGAACGGTTGATCCCAGCGGTTGACGGCGAGGCGATGATGCAGCGCGACGGTCAGATGCAGCTCTATGAATCCGAGGCCGAATACCGCGCAAGCCTGCCCGCCTGGGAGGTGCGCCGCCAGCATGGTATCGACTTTGAATTGCTGGAAAGCCCTCAGGCGATTGCCGAAAAACAGCCGGGCCTCAGCCCTCGGTTCACTCATGCGGGATTTACGCCCAACTGGTTGAATACCGTTGATCCCAAGAAATGGGTCGAGCGCCTTGCCCAGACCTTTCAAAGCCGGCAAGGTCGGATCGAGCGGCGCGATATTCAGGCGTTGGTGCCACAGCAAAGTGGCATGCGCCTTGAAACGGCGGAAGGGCCCGTGGACGCGGCGAAAGTGGTCGTGGCTGCTGGCGCATGGTCTCATCACATCGCTAGAACTCTTGGTGACCGGTTCCCGCTTGAAACCGAGCGAGGATACAACACGACCCTGCCCGAAGGTGCATTTGATCTGCGGATGCACCTGTCCTTTTCGCGGCATGGGTTCGTTGCCAGCCGGATCAACAATGGCGTCAGGATCGGCGGCGCGGTCGAGTTGGGCGGTCTGAACCTCGCCCCCAATTTCAAACGAGCCGACACGTTATTGCACAAAGCCGAAGAGTTTCTACCCGGCCTCAAGACCGAAGGAGGCACGCAATGGATGGGGTTCCGACCGTCGATGCCTGACAGCATCCCGGTCATCGGTGTTTCTCCAAATGCGTCTGGCGTGTTCTATGCGTTCGGCCATGGGCATCTTGGGCTGACCCAATCCGCAGGCACGGCCGAACTTGTTGGGGCCATGGTTGACCGTCAGGCCCCCCCGATTCCGCCAGCCCCTTTTGCTGCTGGCCGGTTCTGAGGGAGGGGGTCGTGCGCAGTATCAAAACTCTCCACGTGATCTCCGCCCATGCCGAAGGCGAGGTCGGAGATGTCATCGTTGGCGGTGTTCTTCCGCCACCCGGTGATACCTTATGGGAGCAGCGGTCGTTCATCGCGCGTGACCAGTCCTTGCGCAACTTTGTCCTGAATGAACCGCGCGGGGGTGTATTTCATCATGTAAACCTGTTGGTACCACCAAAACATCCGCAAGCAGATGCAGGCTTCATTATCATGGAGCCCGAAGACACACCGCCCATGTCTGGTTCAAACTCGATCTGTGTGGCCACCGTGCTGCTGGATAGCGGGATCATTCCGATGCAGGAACCGGTTACACATCTGACGCTTGAGGCACCGGGCGGGCTGGTCTCGGTGCGCGCCGAATGCCGGAATGGAAAGGCTGAGCGCATATTTGTGCAGAACCTGCCCAGCTTTGCAGACCGGATCTCCGTTCCGCTAGAGGTGCCGGGCCTTGGTACCCTGACCGTGGACACGGCCTATGGGGGCGACAGTTTCGTGGTCGTCGATGCAGCGGCGCTTGGGTTCGACATTGTACAAGACGAAGCGCGTGACATTGCGCGGCTGGGTGTAGCGATCACCAATGCGGCCAACGAACAAATTGGTTTTACGCATCCCGAAAACCCGGACTGGAATCACATTTCATTCTGCGCTTTTTGTGGCCCGACCGAGCGGGTCGCAAATGGCCTGCGCGGAAAATCCGCTGTGGCGATCCAGCCGGGCAAAGTTGATCGGTCCCCTACCGGTACCGCAGTTTCTGCCCGCATGGCCTTGATGGCCGCCAAGGGAGAAATGGCAGTCGGGCAAACTTTCCAGGCGGTTTCGATCATCGGCTCGTCTTTCACCGGACAGATCGTCGAGGCCACAACGATCGGGGGGCGTGCCGCGATCATTCCCGAGATCAGTGGCCGCGGATGGATTACCGGTACACATCAACACATGCTTGACCCGGACGATCCCTGGCCGGGCGGATATAAGCTCAGCGATACTTGGGGCGTCTGAATTTTGCCCATTGGCAAGCAGTTTTGATGATTTTCCGCAAACCGTGTCAAAATGCGCGGTCTCTGGCGATTGATCCCAAGCCAAACGTCATTTAAGGGAGGCCCTGTCAATACAGAGTCATCCCGGGACGGCAGTCTTGTTACGTCCCTTACGCGCCACATCGACGTGGCCCCAACTCTTGGATCGCACGCCCCGAAAGGCTTAAAAAGGTAAAAGAATATGGCAGATAAATCGAACTTCGACATATTGTATACCATTGTAGACGAAGCGCCCGAGCTGGCCAGCGCCTCATTCCTACCCATCATTCGAAAGTTTGCATCCGCCGCCGGTGTCAGCGTCGGAACCAAGGATATTTCACTTGCCGGGCGGATTATTTCGACCTTCCCCGAAAAGCTGACAGATGCGCAGCGCATCACCGATGATCTGGCCGCATTGGGTGAGTTGGTGAAGACACCCGATGCCAATGTGATCAAGCTGCCCAACATCTCGGCCTCGGTGCCGCAGCTGGTGGCCGCCGTCGAAGAGTTGCAAGCACAGGGTTATGACATCCCGAGCTATCCCGAAGAACCTGCGACTGACGAAGAAAAAGCGATCCGCACGCGGTATGATGCTATCAAGGGTTCGGCTGTGAACCCGGTTCTGCGCGAAGGTAACAGCGACCGTCGCGCCGCGCGCGCCGTCAAGAATTATGCCCAGAAGAACCCGCATTCGATGGGTACATGGGCCGCTGACAGCAAGACTAAAGTCTCGTCCATGTCCGGCAATGATTTCTACGCGAACGAGAAATCGGCCACCATCACTGCGGCGCAAGCCGGTGACGCCAAAATCGAATTTGTCGGACAAGACGGCAGTACTACGGTTCTGAAAGACGGCTGGCCGCTGGCCGAGGGCACCGTTGCCGATGCGACCTTCATGTCCGTCAATGCGCTGTCGTCTTTCCTGGCCGAGGCCATCGAAGACACCAAAAAAGACGGCACCATGTTCTCGCTTCACCTGAAGGCCACAATGATGAAGGTCAGCGACCCGATCATCTTCGGCTATGCGGTTAAGGCGTGGCTTGCCCCGGTATTCGAGGCCTATGGCGCTGAACTGGATGCGCTGGGTGTGAACCCGAACTCGGGTCTGGGCGATCTGCTGGAGCGGGTTGCAGGCAACGCCGATATCATGGCCGCCATTGACGCGATCAAGGGCGACCGCCCGTCCATGTATATGGTTGACAGCGACAAGGGTATCACCAACCTGCACGTGCCGTCTGATGTGATCATCGACGCCTCGATGCCTGCCGTGATCCGTGCTGGTGGCAAGGGTTGGGACGAAACCGGGTCCAAGGGTGACACCAACTGTGTGATCCCCGACCGCTGCTATGCGTCTATTTATGATGAATCCGTCAAATTCTTCAAAGCCAATGGCGCGCTGAACCCAGCCACCGTCGGAGCTGTGGCCAATGTGGGTCTGATGGCACAGAAAGCCGAAGAATACGGCAGCCACCCGACAACATTCCAGGCGCCTGCGAATGGAACCATTCGTATCGTTCTGGCAAATGGCGAGACACTGCACGAGCATGCGGTTGAAAAGGGCGACATCTGGCGTGCCTGCACCGTGAAGAAGGCTCCGATTGAGAACTGGATTCAACTGGCGATGGACCGTCAGCGTCTGACCGGATCCGAGGCGATCTTCTGGCTGGATGCAAACCGTGCCCATGATGCCGAACTGATCAAATCCGTCCAACCCGCACTGGAAGCTGCTGGCGTGGCGGACAAGTTCCAAATCCTGGCACCGCGTGAGGCGACCCGCCAGTCGTTGGAGACCATCACCGCCGGTAACGACAGCATCGCCATCACCGGCAACGTGCTGCGTGACTATCTGACCGACCTGTTCCCGATCCTTGAGTTGGGCACCTCGGCCAAGATGCTGTCGATCGTCAAGCTGATGCAGGGCGGCGGATTGTTCGAAACCGGCGCGGGTGGCTCTGCCCCGAAACACGTGCAGCAGTTGGTTGAGGAAAACCACCTGCGCTGGGACTCGATGGGTGAGTTCTGCGCGCTTGGCGAGTCTTTGAATTTCCTAGCCGACAGCAAAGGCAACGCCAAAGCCGGAGTTCTTGGAGCCGCTGCCGAGGCCGCAACACAGGGCATTCTGGACAACAACAAGTCGCCCAGCCGCAAAGTCGGGCAGCCGGATAACCGTGACAGCCACTACTGGTTCGCGCGCTATTGGGCCGAGGCGCTGGCCGCGCAATCCGATGATGCTGATCTGGCCGCCGAGTTCGCGCCGATTGCTGCAGAGTTGGCCGCGAAAGAACAGCAGATCCTATCCGAACTGGCCAACGCACAAGGGGCAGCGGCAGATCTGGGTGGTTACTATCACACCAACCCGACCAAGACTGCAGCAGTCATGCGCCCGAGCGCGACACTCAATGGTATCATTGACGGGTAATCCAGGTGCCCTGTCCTGATTTGGGCAGGGTTCTGAACCTGACGTAAAAACTAAAAAAAGGGACCGACCCCCAAAGTCAGTCCCTTTTTGAGCGAGTGGGGAGGCCGAAGCCTCTCCGGTGTAGTTGCGTTAACTGTAACAAAACCCTGCTGGCTGGATATTAGGGGTTTCCCGTATATTCATCCGTCTGCTGTGCCGCTGACGATACACCCGCCAAAATCATTGTCCTCCGGCGACGGAAAGGACTATGTCGCCGTACTGAATTCGGGAACAATAGGCCGTACAAGGACGGATTATGCGCGCAATGTGATAGCGCCGTGCGCCCACTAGGCGTTGAAAGAGCGGGTGATTTGCTTTTGGGCATAACGGTGGTAAAAAAATCTGGTTTTGTTTTGTATTCGAGTGTTGTGTGCTGTGTGTATTTATCCTGTTGTTTTTGAGCGTTTTTCATATTCTAGAGGGTCAGGCGATGCGTCTGCTTCCTGCGCTTTTCAGGCCGCCGCAGAAAAGCTTGCCGATGATACGCAAATCGGTTCAACTGAATTCGCCTGGTTTCGCCGTTGATGACGGCAAATGTCGATATCGGTCGAAAGGGACCAGATGGAATGACTGAAAAAACCCGCAGTTCGCGTTTCGGGTCAATCCTATGTCTGGTTGCCGCTCTCTATTTCTTTGGGGTCGTCGCATACGCGCTGATGAATTCAGCGGAATTTGCCAATGGAACCGCGCGGCTGATCCGGTACATTCTGGCCCCGGGCGCGATTGGGCTGGTGCTGGCCTTATGCGCGGTCTTTTTATCAGACGAAGGCAGGCTGACAGTTGGCGTGAGCGCTGTTTCCCTGTTGGCGGCTCTGTTCGCATTCGAGGCCTATCTGACAATCAAGATAATCCCCGGGCGTCTGGGGCTGGTCGGGTTTGTCGGCGATGACGTCAGCGTCGAAGAATACAAGGAAAATTTGCCGCCGGGCCGGACAATGAAACATGTGAACGATGCGCTGGATACACAGCTGCTCGAATCCGCGTATCTGGCGCCCATGCCGGGTGACAAGATGCTGCTGTGCTCGGTGCTGGGCGAGCCGGTGGCCTATACGCCTGATCGTTTGGGGTTTCGCAATCCACCTTCGGTCTTTGAAAACGATTTGAATGTGATGCTGCTGGGCGACTCGTTTTCCGAAGGGTTCTGCCTGAGAGAGGGTGAGCATCTGGCGGATAAGCTGCGTCAGGATATGCCGAGCTTGCTTAACACCGGTCACAGAGGCATTGGCCCGCTGTATCAACTGGCGGTTTTGGGCCGATACGGGCCAGAGTTCCAGCCTGATCTTACGATCTTTTCTTTCTTTGCGGGCAATGACTGGCGCAATCTGGAACGAGAGCTTGAGAAGCCGTGGCTGCGCGAAGCACTCGACCCGGCTGCAGATTTTGGCCCGATCGAGCATCCGGATCAGTCGGAAATATCCGCTCCAATTATTTCTGGATGGTGGTCTGAGACGACGTTGTCCTGGATCGACTACCTGCGGGCGCAACGGGTGTTCAGGAACTTTCTGGCATTGCAGAAAACGGCCGAGATTCTTGGGATTCACTATCCCAAAGCGACCGATGAGAACCCGGTATTTGCGGATGTTCTGATCCGGGCAAAGCAGATAACATCACAATGGGATGGTGAGATCGTCATCGTGTATGTGCCGACGGTCAGCCGCTATATGGGTCTGGTCGCCCAGCCCTTTATCCACGACCCGCTGCGAGTATTGGTGAAAGATGCGGCTGCGCAGGCTGGGCTGGACGTGATAGACTTAACGGATGTTATCGAAATGCAAGAGGATCCGGCATCGTATTATGCGCCGGATTCTCATTTCAACGAAGCAGGCGCAGAACTGGCCGCTCGGGCAATTACAGAGGGGCTGCGCCAACGCAATTTGATAGAACAGTAACGAATTGGTGTGTTTTGCCAGGACCGCGCAACAAGCGCGGTAAAGAGGTGTGAAATGAAGATTTTGTCATTCAAGTCGGGTCACGACGGTACGGTTGCGGGTATTGATGCCCAAAACGGTAACCTGCTGTTTTCCTATGAATCCGAGAAAGACAGTTTTCCCCGCAACACGTCAGTCACACCGGATACATTTATCGACTCTGGCCTGTGGTTCCGGGACTTGCCTGATATCCTGGCCCTTAGCGGCTGGTCAACGACCGGAACACAACATGTGACGACCTCGGGGGCAGGGTATTTCGGCACTGGCGAAGATGCTCAGACCGTGGGGAAACGGACGTTTTTTGGCAAAGAGATCGACTATTTCTCATCGACCCATGAAAGGGCACATATCTGGGGCGCTTATGGGATGTCTCCGTTTCGTCAAGGTGAACCTTGTTATGTGTTGGTTTGGGAAGACACGCTTGGCGATTTCTACAAGATTGATGAAGATCTAAAGCTGTCTCATGTCGGTCGGGTGATGACCGGGCCTGGTGCCCGATATTCATTCCTGAGCGCACTGGTTGATCCCGATTATCCCGTGCTTTCGCGTGAACAACGGCGTGAAGACCCCGGGAGGATGATGGCGGCATGTGCCTATGCAGAGCCCGGTTCACATGACGCGGATGAACATGCGCTGATAGACTATCTTTTGTCAGATCAGCCATTGGCCGAGATTCTACGCAAGGATCGGTTGACCGATTCCCCGTTTTTCAATGTCGGAATGCACAGCCAGCAGTTCAGTAATCTTGCACAGAAGCTCTCGGATGCGATTTTTTCACGGTTCCTTGCCTTTGCCGAACAGAACCTGACAGAGGGCTATCCGCTGGTGATTGCCGGCGGATGTGGATTGAACTGCGATTGGAACACCAAGTGGCAGAATTGCGGCTTGTTCCGAGATGTATTTGTACCACCTTGCAGCAGTGATTCCGGCTGCGCCATAGGAACTGCGGTTGATGCCATGCGCCACTATACGGGCCAGGCAAAGCTGGATTGGACGGTTTATTCCGGTCAGTCCTTTGTGGATGATAAAATCGACAGCAGCGGCATGCGGGTCAGCGAGCTGCGTCTGAACGATGTCGCGGACGCGTTGATGTCCGGTGAGCTCATCGGTTGGGCCAGAGGGAACTGTGAAATCGGTCCGCGCGCATTGGGCAACCGCTCGATTCTGGCGGCCCCGTTCTGGGCCGAAACCCGCGTGCGCCTGAACAGGGCTAAAAACCGGCCGGATACAAGCCCCGTGGCCCCATCCTGCCTTGAGGAAGATGTCAGCCAGCATTTTGAGTGGGAAAACTCCGCGCCTTATATGTTGCATCTGCAGAAGGTGACCAATCAGAACCTGGCCGCGATCACGCATGTAGACGGGACAGCAAGGGTCCAAACAGTCCGCCGGGATCAGAATGCTTTCTTTTACGACCTGCTGAACGCATTCAAGTCGGCTTCGGGCACGGGTGTATTGTGCAATACGTCACTGAACTTTCGCGGAGCGGGGTTCATAAACAAAACCAGTGATCTGCATCACTATGCAAGATCGGCAAAGCTGGACGGTTTTGTCGCAGGAAACACGTTTTACAGGTTCAACTAGTAATATTGGCGCGCTTGCGGTGTCGCCGCACTTTTGGAGGTTAAGTACTTTGTCGTATGAATCAGGTCTGCAAAACTTTGAAAGACGCCGCCTTATAGCTTCTGCAACAGCAGGGATTCCGGCCTATTGTCTCTTGTGTGGAAACATTGAGTAAATAACGACAAGAAAACTCGGAAAAATGGCCAAGCTGTCCAATCATTAGGATAAGAATTCGTTCGAACATGGGCGCAGCATCAAAGATTTGTATTTCAGGCGACGGTGATCTTGGTCGCTACAAGGGACGATAGAGAATGGATCAAAACCATATCGCAAACCAATTTGGCCAGCAGCGTCTGGATGGCATATGGCGGATGATTTACCGTCATCTGAAGTTGATCCTTGGTGTGACTGCAGCTGTGATCGTCGGCACGTTTATGGTCGTCAATCAACTGGACCCAAGGTACAAATCCCGCGCCGAAATCGTTCTCACATCTCTGGATATGCGCGTCCGCGCCGACAGTGTCGAACTTGAATCCTACGAGCTGACCCGCACTTTGATTGAAACCGAGATCGACATCCTGCGGTCACGGGAGTTTGCGGCAGAGGTCGCCCTAGCGCTGGACCTGTTCGAGAATGAGGCTTTTGCCGGGGCACAAAACCCCGCAAATCCGCAATCCACATCCGTTATCCGCAATCGTGTAATCGACAATACACTGTCGACATATAACGTACTTCGGCAAGGAGAGAGCCTTGCGATTGAGATCATCTCAACAGCCGAAGACCCGCAGCTGGCAGCCGATATTGCCAATACAGTTGCAGAAACCTTTATCCTTCGCCTGCAGCAGCGGCGGCAGCAGGGTCTTTCATCTTCCATTTCTTTTCTTAAGGACCGCGTAAATGAGCTGGGTGACGAACTGACCCGTGACGAACTTCAGATGGCGGCCTTTATTCTTGAAGAAAATCTGGCGGATGAATCCGTGCCGGGCAGGCTTCGGTCGGAACTTGCGCGGCTCAACTCGCAAAAAGATGTGCATGAGATCAACGGAGCCAGCAGCGAAGAGGTCAACAAAATTGCTGACCAGATTGCCGTTGTTGAACAGGCATTGCGCAGCCGGACCGGTTCGGAAATTGCATTGCTGCGGATGGAACGCGCGCTAGAGCTTCTTCGGATCCGGTATCAGACGACGATTGAAAAGCTGAATGACTTCGAAACCCAGCAACAGTTTCTTGGCCAGGCGGTTCAGCAGGTTTCGGTTGCTCATGCGCCGACTTCGGCATTCTGGCCGAATACCAAAGTCGCCGTCGCAGTCAGCGCGATTGTCGGGTTCTCTCTGGCATTTGTGATCGCCCTGTTGATGGAGGGCAGCAACACGCGGATCGTCAACGAAAACCAGATCGAACAGCAAACCGATCTGACCAATCTGGGTTTCCTGCCGGATACGGTGATGGATTCGGACACGGATGGTCAGCAGGAGTTGTTGCGCTTTATCCGTGATCAGGGCCGCTCGCCTTATGTCGAGGCGCTGCGCAGTGTTTTGACCATGTGGTTTAACACAAATGATGACGGCAGCATCGTCATGGTTACCTCTGGTGTTCCTGGAGAAGGCAAGACCGTGGTTGCGGTTTCGCTGGCCCTAGTGGCGGGTACAGATGGGATGCGCGTTCTATTGTTGGATATGGACAACCACCGTTGCCGTGCCTCAAAAACACTGGGTCTGACCGGGGCGGCCCCGGTCGAGATCGAGGACGCGCTGAGCGGTGCCGTGCAACCCAGCCAGATTTATGTCGATGGTGAAAGGGTACCGGGGGTTTCGTCGATCAGTCTGAACCTGCGTCCGAAAATATCCCGCAAACAGTTGATGCAGCAGCTTGGCGAATACGGGCGCATGTTGCGCAATCAGTACGATCTTGTGTTGGTCGATACGCCGCCGACATTGGTCATTGATGACACGATCCGACTTGGGCCGCTTGTCGATGGTACGTTCCTGGTGGTGCGCTGGGGGCAGACCACCGAAAAAATTCTCAAGGATGCAATCGAAAAGCTGCGGATGAGCAATATCAAGATTTCCGGTACGATCATGAATGGTGTGAACATGCGGAAGCAAAGGCAATATGGGTATGGTGCCTATACATATCATTACTCGGATGAGCCTGGGAAAAGCAGCTGATTACGGTTCGCAGACCCTTGTAGGATTTGTTAGATTGGTGATTGGGTATTGGTTTTTATTTGCGAATATGAGGGCACAGCGCCCGCGACGCTTTTGCGGCGTGGTCCAATGACCGGCAGCCGCCAAGGGGTGGAATTGGCCGGTCGTTTGTGCGGCGGGCGGGTGGATCAGACATGACCTCTCAGCCCGGCGCAACCTCAATCCCGACTGCTGTGCTTCGGCGTTTACTGCGCAATCTGAAATGGATCTTTTCCTCTCAGATAGCAGTCGCTTTGCTAGGCCTTGTGTTTCTGCCGGTGGCCGCTCGCGCACTTGGGGCTGCAGGCTTGGGGGTAATGGCAATAGGCGAGGCCTATGCGCGGATCGTTTCCCGGTTCCTTCATCTTGAGCCCTGGCAGGCGGTGATTAGATATGGAAGCACTGCGCTGGAGGAAGAAGACCGCGAACGATTTCGCCGACTTGTCGGGCTGTCGGTCCTGATTGACGCGGTTGGGGGCGTATTGGCCGCCGGCGCTGCGATCGCATTCGCACCGATCATCGCCGGATGGCTGGGGCTGGATCAGGATCTTGCATGGGTGCTGCCGGTCGCATCGCTGGGAATTCTGGTTTCGCTGAGGCCAACCGGGTTGGCTTTGTTGCGGTCCTTCGACCGGTTCGATCTGTTGGCCAAACTGGATATTTTCGCAGCGTCTGTGCGGATGGTGCTGGGGGTGATTGCCTGGCAACTGGGGTTTGGGCTGCCTGGCTTTGTCGCGATATTTGTTGCTGTCAGCCTTTTAGACGGCGTTCTGGCCTTTGCCGCGGGGCTGCGAGAAATGTCGCGGAATGGCTATGGCCGTCCGATGCTTGGAATAAAGCAAACTCTGGGTGAAAATTCCGGGTTTCTGCGCTTTGTTTGGAACAGCAATCTCTCTGTCATCTTGCGTCAGACCACGCAGCGCCTGGACGTGATCATATTGGGTGTTCTGATTTCACCGACGATGGTGGGATATTACCATATTGCGAAACGGTGCGGCGAAGCTGCACTGCGTCTTGGACGACCGCTAAGCCAGGCGATCTATCCGGAGTTCACCCGGTTTGCCGCCCGAAATGAATTTGACCGTTTGCAAAAAATGCTAACGGGTCTCAGCGCCGGGTTCTGGGGGGTAATTGCCCTTGTCTTGATTCCAGTGATCTTGATGCTGGAACCGATCGTTACTGCGATTTTTGGCGTGGATTATGCCCCCGCAGTACCGGTCGTGCGCGTGCAGGCAATCGCGGTAGGTATTTATCTTGGTGGGATACTGCTGAACCCTGCACTGCTGAGCCTGGGGCAAGACCGGGCCTTGGTTCGGATCGGTTTGTTGAACACCATTTTGTTTCTGATCCTCATCGCACCGATGGTTTCTGTTTTGGGTGTGGTCGGTGCCGCTGTGGCGCATGTGCTGTGTAATTCCGTCTGGCTAGGGCTGTGTGTGTTACACTTGCGGCGTACATTGCTGAACCCTGCATTACACGGAAAGGAGCAGGTGCGCCCATGAGACCTGCATCGGCCCAATCAGTTTCCTTTGGCAAGCCGACCAATGGATTCGGCTATTTGCCAAGCGTAGACATGGCAGCTCTCTATTTCCTGATGGCGGCTGTAGCCCTGGCGCCGATGAACTATCTCAGAGTGGATTTCGTCTATTTCACCCTTTCGGATTTCTTCTTTGTGCTGGCTGGGTTTGTCATGCTGGCAACCGGCCAGCTGCCGGTTAAGATATTCGGGCCAGCAAGCGGGTTCTGGTACAGTTCGTTCCTGTTTTTCACAGGGGGCCTGACCATAGGTTCGTTAATCAACGGAGATCCGACCGAGCTGCTGACAGTGTTTGTTCAGTACTTCTTTTCGTTGATCGTGCTGCCAGTCCTGATCGGCAATCGAAGCTTTGATCAGATCGTCCTTCTGATGAAGGCATTTATTATTGGTATGGGCATTGTTGTGCTGTTTGGCATCTATGCAATCAACTTCATGGAAGACCCGCTACACCGGTTTGTATCCGCCAATGGTCGCATGCTTTCGCTGGTCGAGCGGGCAAATGAATGCGCGCTTATGCTGGCGATGGCCATCGTTTTCCTGCTTAGCCTGATCCTGCAGAAGCAAAGCAGCCGCATCTGGGGGCTGATCGGGCTGCCAATCCTGTTTTACGGAGTCATTCTGACCGGTTCGAATTCTGGTCTGATCGTGACCATAGTGGGGACTGTCGCCATTATCCTCAGCAGCGGGTCCCCGCGTCATGTTGTGACCCTGATCGTCGGCACGTTGATTGCGGTTTTGGTGGTCCTGAACTTTGGTGAGCTTTTCTTGCCCGAGGTCTTTCGCGAACGAGTGCTGAATGCCGTTCTTGCGGGTGACATTAGCCAGGCGGGCACGTTCTCTGACCGGTTATTCCTGCTGCAAGAGGCTTTCGAGGTATCCCGTGGCACTTTGTTGATCGGGCTGGGTGCAAACCAGTACAGCCTGGCCAGCGAACAGGGAATCGTGGTTCATTCGGCCTATTTGCTGACTCTGTCCGAAGGTGGCTTGATTTCTCTGCTCGGTATGGTCGGCTTTATTTTGGCCAGCATATACTTGGCCTGGATGGCCATTTCTGTCGGCCGCTCGCCATCGGTCGGGGCACTGACCATCGTTGCCATGCTGATGTATGTCGTGCTGCTTGCCGGAGCGACGACCTTTTATGCCCGGTTCTGGAACGTACCCTTTGTCCTAGCCATTGCGCTTAGCGTGTCGCGCCTGCCGGTGTTTGGACCAACGAATACACTTAGGAGAATGTCGTGAAATTATTGCAAAAACTGATGCTTTCTGTGATTGCGGCTTCGGCTTGTTTTATCGGTGCGCTTCAGGCCGAGGAATATGTTCTGGCACCGCAGGACAAGATCAATTTGCGTGCGATGCGTTGGGATCCGGTGGTTGCGTCTTTTGTGAACTGGCAAGGCGTTTCCGGTGAATATGCGCTTTCTTCGGGAGGAATGCTGATGGTGCCTCTGGCCGGTCAGGTTCATGCTGAAGGGCGAACGACCGAAGAATTGGTACTGCTGCTGGAAACTCAGATGCGCACTCGCGTGGGGATGGCAGAACCGCCTCATCTGGCGATCGAAGTCATCGGCCATCTGCCCGTATACATTCTGGGGGATGTCCAGATTCCAGGCTCGTACCCCTATCGGCCCCAACTGACTGCGCAGCAGGCGATGGCGCTTGCGGGCGGGGAATACCGGTTGCCGTTGCAAAATGACGTAGGAACGAACTTTACCGGGCTGCGGGTTCAGGGTGAGGTTCAGCTGTACAATGAACAGATCGAAGCTCTGCAAGCCGAACAACGCCGACTGCTGGCTGATCTGTCAACACTGTCCCCGGACGGCGGTGATGCCAAAATTGAACCCCCGCAAGGTCTGCAGGGGGAGATTCTGCAAGCGGATCAACAGGCCCGGGAAGGGCAGGGTGAACGCATCATCCAATTACAGGAAACCCTCAAAGATCAGATCGATAGCCTCGAACGGCAGCTGGAATTGCGCGCAAATCAGATCGGGATCACGCGCAAAGATCTGGATGATGCTCTGGCACTACAGAAAAAGGGTCTTACGGTCAGTTCGCGCGTGTCATCTCTGTCCAACTCGCTGAACGATCTGGAAAGCAAAAGTGTGGATATCGAGATCGCTTTGGGCTTGGCCCGGCAACAGCTGAACCGCGCGCAACGCGATGAGCTGGAGTTGCTTGATACCGCGCGCTCGAATGCGCTGGTGCGGCTGAATCTGGTGCAGATCGAACTCGAGGATTTGCAGACCCGGCTGGGCACCGCGAAAATCCTGCAGGCCGAGCTGGCAGCGCTTGGCGTTGTTGAAGAGGTTGATGCGGTCGAAGAGATCGTGATCGAATACTCGGTCACCCGCGCGGCCGGAGGAGCCGCAACGGCGATTTCGGGTGACACTGTCTTGTCCCCTGGGGATACGCTTTCGGTTTCTCGAACCTTCGTCACGCAAACACAATAGATTTTAGTTCAATGATTTATGGTTCAGCGCGCGGTTCTGATGTCCGGCGCTGAGCCAAAAAGGCGGCAGGCCAGAATGAAAAAGATACGCGTTTTATTTCCCTTTGCAGGTTGGGCAGATCTGGGCGGCAGTCATGTTTCCGCGCTCAAACTTGCGTCCTGTCTGGACCGGGATCAGTTTGAACCATTGGTCCTTTGCCACAACGAAGCTGGGTCGGTTGGGCAGTATGCTCAATCGCTGGGTCTGAATGTCGATGTTTTGCAGGGCCCCAGGCTTATGGGCCCTCCAAACAACAAAACGGATGCAGATGTTGGCTTTCCGGAATACTGGACCCGGACCTACGGCCAGCTCGTCCGGTTTTTGCGGGACAAAAAGCCAGATATCGTCCACACAAATGAGGGCCGATTGCATGTGAATTGGGTGTTTCCGGCCAGACGGTTGGGGATCAAGCATATCTGGCACCACAGGCAGGATCCGCGCGCGGTAGGCGTTAACTATGTCGCGCCGGTGTTTTCGAACCGCATCCTAAGCGTGTCGTATTTTTCGAAACCCTCGCGCCCGATACGCTCGGTTGACAAAAAGTTTCAGGTCATCCGCAGCCCCTTCGACCTGAGCATTCAGCGCCCGGATCCAGACGCGGCGCGTCGGATGATCCTGAACGAAATCGGTGCGCCGGAAAATGCAGTTCTTCTAGGATATTTTGGCCATCTGGAACCGCGAAAACGGCCGGTTCATTTTGTCCAAAGCCTTGTGGCCATTCAGAAACAGATTGGGGACAGGCCGGTACATGGCCTGCTATTTGGCAAAGTACTCAATCCCGATGACGGGTTGGACACAGGCTCCATGGACGTGGCCCGAGAACAGGGGATGGGCGCGCAGATTCATATGATGGGGTTTCGGCAGGATGTTGAAAAGTGCATGGTCGCCATGGATGCCACCCTTGTGCCGGCCTTGAACGAGCCATTTGGACGTACTTTGATCGAGGCAATGCACCTTGGACTGCCTGTTGTGGCCACACGGCACGGCGGCAATGTCGAGGCAATCGATCATGGCAAAACCGGTTTTCTGGTGGATCCAGAAGACCCCGAAGCCTTTGTTGAGCCGGTCGTTTCTCTGATCGAGGACCAGGAGCTGAGGCAGCAGGTTACACTAGCGGCCTACCAATATGTGCAGGATAATTTTGGGTTGGATAAACACGTGGCCGAAGTGTCCGACGTGTACCGCGAATTGGTATCGTGATCCCGATGCGGATCGTAGGGATTAGAGGATAATATGGGTCTGGCGAACGAGCGAAAGATAGATTTCCTGATATTCGGTGCTGCGAAATGTGCGACCACCTGGTTGCAGAATTCTTTGACGGCGACGCCGCAGATTTTCATGCCGGATCCCGAGCTGCACTATTTCTCGGATCATTATGACCGGGGGGCGGTCTGGTATCGCGATCAATACGAGGGATATGCGGGCCAGAGCATCGTGGGTGAAAAGTGCAATACCTACCTGACACATCCAGAGGCCGCCAAAAGGATCGCCCAGGATCATCCCGATGTCAGGTTGATCCTGCAGATGCGCGATCCGGTTCGAAGGGCCTATTCCGACTACTGCATGTTGTATCGCCGGGGCACTGTCGGGGACGACATTCATCGGTATCTGGACCCTGACAAGGCCGGTGATGAAAGGTTCCTGCACAATGGTAGATATGCCTATCACCTGCGCCGTTTCTACGATCTGTTCCCGACAGATCAAATTCTGTTGCTGGCCTACGAAAACACGATCTCACAACCGGTAGAAACCTTACGCCGTGTCGCCGAACACATCGGTTTTTCCGGTGTCGTGGAGCCGCCACTAGAAGAGCGGGTCAAAAACAAAAATACGCCAATCGTGCCCTTGCCTCTGAGGCGGGTTCTGGCGCCGCTTCGACCGTTGCTTGACCCGATCCGGCATACGGGGCCGTTAAAGGCCATTCGCAAAGCGGTGGCGCGGCAGGTGGAGTATCCTGAATTGCCGGATGTATTGGCGCATAAAATGGCCGATTTCTATAGGCCTGACGTCGCCGAGCTTGATGCGATTGATCCGGGTCTCAGCCGCGGGTGGCGCAGTTTCTCGGATTAGACGTCAGCTTAGAATGGGCGCGGATCAGTCGGTGGCAGTCGAGGGCAGGGTGGTATCGCTGTCGATCAGCCCCATTTTCCGCAGCAGGATCGTGTTGATCCGGGCGACGTCGAACTCTTGCTCGGCACGCGCCCGCGCGGCCTGACCCATGGATTCGATCAGGCTGCGGTCTTCAACGAATTTTCTCATCGCATCCGCCAGCCCCTCTGGATTGCGTTTGGGGACGATAAACCCGTTTTCCCCGTCGCTGACCGCATCGGCGCATCCCGGGGCATCGGTCGTAATGACGGCGCGCCCTGTCGACATCGCCTCAAGAATGGCGCGGGGGATGCCCTCACGATAGACGGTGGGCAATACGAAGACCGAACATTCCTTGAGAAATGGCCGAACATCGTTGGTTTCGCCCAGATACTCGATATGCCCCTGCTGACCCCATTCTTCGAGCTGCTGTGCATTGACCGAGTCCGGATTGTCATCCAGCGGACCCAAAAGCTGACAACGAACATCAGGGAATTGTTCCCTAAGTTGCCGGGCGGCCTCGGCATATTCGAACACGCCCTTGTCACGCAGCAGGCGCGCGATCATCAGGAAAACAGGCGGATCTGTGGGCGGGTTGGATTTTGCGTATCTGGCGAGGTTGACGCCAGAACCGGGCACAATCGACAGCGCGGCCTTTTTCGCCATCAACCGTCTGCTGCGAAACTCTTCGGCGTCGACCGAGTTGTAAACCAGCACCTCGTCGGCACCTTTCAATCCGATCCGGTAAAGGCCTGTCGCCACCGCTCTTAGCACTTTTCGGCGCAGGGTCAGTTCGGCATCCGCAAATACATAACCTAACCCGGTACACATCGCGAACCGCCGCCGAACGCCGGTCAACCGCGCCGCAAGGCCGCTGAAGATGATCGGCTTCATCGTATAGGCAAAGACGATATCGGGCCGTATTTCCCGGCAGATCCCGATCAGCGTGAACAGGGTGGACAGATCCTGAAATGGATTTAACCCCGCGCGCGCCATGGGGATTTGCCGAAATGTTACGCCAATCTCGGCAAGGGCTGTTTCGGTCGTCGCATCATTTTCCGGTGCGCAAGCAAGTACGTCTGCGCGTTCAGCAAGCTCTTTCAACAGATCATAGCGAAAATTGGTCAGTGAGGTCGTAAGATTGCCGACAAATAGAACTTTTGGACGTCCGCCAGTTGTCGAACTACGTTCGGCAGGTACGACTTGGGCACCGGAAGCGGTGTTGGGAATATCACTCATCAAAGAAACATTTCAAACTTTAAAAACCAAGGTTGAGGCGATGCTGATCCATGTCGCCGAAGCTGTCAACGGGGCTGTCACCAAAGCCGATTGTTGCCTATTTTTCACCTCTGACTGTCTGCGGCCTGATTGTTGAAAAATCACGCTGTTAAGTGACCTGGAACCTTGCATAAGCAATCGATTCAGGTCAGGTTTCGCCTGCCGCGGCACAAAAAGATATTTCCGAAACTGCGGAGTTTGTTTCCAATTCAGGCGCTGGCCGCCAAAAATTTGTTAATTGTTGAGTTTGCCTGACCTCCTCGGATGGTTTGGCGTGAGGTAAAGAAATGATCCGGAAATCCTGCTGTCTAAATTTGAGCAATAAGAGGCTTGGCCCATCTTCCCTCGGCTATCCTCTGGCCGCTTATCTGAAGGGAAACAGCTGATGCCCAAATGGCCATTCTTCGAAGAAGATGAAATTGATGCTGTCAGCGCAGTGCTAAGATCCGGTTGCGTGAATGCCTGGACCGGCCCCGATGTCAAAGAGTTCGAACGTGAATACAGCGCCTATACCGGCGCGCAGCATGCGATCGCCATGGCAAATGGCACGGTCACTCTGGACGCCGCGCTGCTGGCGTTGAACATCCGACCCGGAGACGAGGTTATCGTCACACCGCGTAGCTTTATCGCGTCTGCCAGTTCGATCCTTCTGGCCGGTGGCAAGCCGGTATTTGCAGATGTGGATCGCGAGAGCCAGAATATCACCGCAGAAACGATTGCACCGGTTCTGACCGACAGAACCGTGGGGATTATCGCAGTCCATCTGGCCGGGTGGCCATCGGATATGGCGGGTCTCATGGATCTGGCGCGCAGTCGGGACCTCTGGGTGATCGAGGACTGTGCGCAGGCGCATGGTGCCATGATCGGTGACCAGCACGTGGGAACCTTTGGCACCTGCGGCTCGTATTCTTTCTGTCAGGATAAAATCATCACAACCGGCGGTGAAGGCGGCATGCTGATCACCGATGATGATGAACTGTGGTCCAGGGTCTGGAGCTATAAGGATCACGGCAAAAGCTATGATCAGGTGTTCAACAAAAGCCACCCTCCGGGGTTTCGATGGCTGCATAGTGGTCAGCCGGGCACCAATCTGCGGATGACCGGGCTGTCCGCCGCCATCGGGCGCATTCAGCTGGCGAAACTGGACGGGTGGCGCGCCCATAGAGCCAAAAACGCCGAGATTCTGGCGCAGGCTCTTTCCGGTTGCGCTGCGTTTCGGGTTCCCGTGCCGCCTGCCGAACTGACACATGCCTATTACCGGTTCTATGCGTTTGTGAGGCCCGAGGCTCTGGCCTCGGATTGGAGCCGCGATCGCATCATCGCCGAGATTTCAGAGGCGGGTTTCCCTGCGTTCTCGGGCAGTTGTTCCGAGATATACAGAGAAGAGATGTTCGCCCGCCTTGGCATCGGCCCGGGTGATCCCTTGCCGGTGGCGAAAGAGCTTGGAGAAACCAGCCTGGCATTTCTGGTCGATCCGACCTGGTCGCATCAAGACGTCGCCGGCCTGGCCGAACTTGTGCGCGAAATCGGAGATCGGGCGCGTGCATAGGCAGTTCACACCGCCGCATCCAGGTCGTGTGTCTAAAGGTTCCGGCCCGGTTTGTCAGTTTCGGGTGTTGAACCGATGATCATGCATGTCATCACCGATTTTTCCGGTCAGGGCGGGGCCCAGGCGATGCTGGCGCGGCTGGTTGCCAAATCCGGGGATCGGGTATTGGTGGTGTCGCTGACGGAGGTTTCGGACAGGATCAAAAGCCAATGTGCAAATCCAAACGCCGTTCTGATCGGATTGAATGCCAGATCACTGTCGTCCATGCCCCGCGCGATATTGCAGATATCGCGTCTTATCCGTCAGTATAAACCGCAGGCAGTTCTGTGCTGGATGTACCATGCGATGGTCATCGGGCTGATTGCCAGCTGGATATCAGGTCGAAAGGTGCCAATTTACTGGACGGTGCGGCAGGCTTTGGACGATACCAGCTCATTCACGCGCAGCACACGGATTGCGGTGGACCTGTGTCGGCGTTTGTCGGGCAGGTGCGCGGGGATCATCTATAATTCGCAACGCGCATTGGATCAGCACGCGAAGAACGGGTTTGCTGCTGCGCGGTCTTGCGTCATTCCGAACGGTCTGATCATGCCTCAAGCCTCTGTGGTGCGGAGCGACCCGCCCAGGGTTTTCGGGATTGCGGCGCGGTTTCATCCACAGAAGGATCACGAAACCCTTTTCCAGGCTCTGTCCCTGGCGCTGCGGTCAGTCCCCGATCTGCGCATCATCGCGGCCGGAGAGAATATGTCGCCTGAAAACTCCGAAGTACAATCATTGCTGGCGCGCAATAACCTGACTGCGGACAATGTAGAGCTGTGCGGCGACCTGCATGATATGGCTGCATTCTACAAACGGATTGATGCGCTGGTGCTTTCATCCCGAACCGAAGGGTTTCCGAATGTCATTGTCGAAGCGATGAGCTATGGCCACCCCGTTGTGTCGACGGATGTGGGTGATGCGGCGGTGATCATTCGCGACTGCGGATTGATCGTACCGCCCCGCAACGCGGAATTGCTGGCAGACGCTTTGGTCCATGCCGCAAATTGGTCGGCCCCAGAGTATCTGGAAAAAAGAGAAAAAGCCCGGGCGATTGTGGCCAGCACTTACCAGCTTGACCGCGTTGCCGCACAGTATCGGGACATTTTGGAGAGCGGCAGTCTTGATCCCGATAAGATTGCCTCTCAGCCAGAACAGAAGGGGATCTGAGCGATGTGTGGCATCACCGGATTTATCAACTTTGGCACCGTTGATCGGTCTCAGGCCTCATCCGTCCTTGGCAAGATGTGTCAATCGATTGAACACCGTGGCCCGGATGGAACCGGGTTGTTTGTGGACCCAGATCAGGGCGTGGCCCTGGGGCATCTGCGTCTGGCCATTATTGATCTTTCGGAAACCGGGGTACAGCCGATGGATTCCGCCGATGGCCGGTTCACCATTGTGTTCAATGGTGAGATCTATGGCTATCTGGAATTGCGTCAGGAATTGCAGGATCTGGGCATAAGCTTCAGGGGTACGTCCGATACCGAAGTTTTGCTGGCGGCGATGCAGCTTTGGGGTATCCGCAAGACACTGGACCGCGTCCACGGGATGTTTGCCATTGCCGTGTTTGACCGGAAAACCCAGAGCGTGACATTGGCGCGCGACCGGATTGGCAAAAAACCTCTCTATCTGGGCCTGGCCGGGAAAACCGTTCTGTTTGGGTCCGAATTGAAGTCACTGCGCGCACATCCTGATTTCGGGGCGCCGGAGGTGGATCGCGCCGCCTTGGGTTCGTTTCTGCGGCTGGGATACATCCCGGCCCCGCGCACGATTTACCCGAATGTCCTGAAACTACCTGCGGGCTCTATGGTCGAGATCAAACTTGACACCCCACCGGCCTCGTTGGATGCGCTTCTGCAAGGGATCGAGCGGTTTTGGGATATCGAGGCCGTAGTCACCGAGGCGCGCGCAAACCCCTATCCTGACGATGAAACGGCCATAGCTGAAATCGAATCCGAACTGCTGCGCGCGGTGGGCGAACGGATGGTTGCGGATGTGCCGGTTGGGACATTTCTGTCCGGAGGCGTCGACTCGTCGCTGATAACTGCAATGATGCAAGAGCAATCCAGCAGGAAGGTTCCCAGCTTTACCGTACGCTTTGAGGACGAAGACACCAACGAAGCCGACCATGCAAAAGCCATCGCCGAGTATCTTGGGACGGATTACCACGAGGTGACGGCGACGCCGGAAATGGCGTTTCAAGCCATCGAAGGCTTGCCGCAGGTGTTTGACGAACCTTTCGCCGACCCGTCGCAACTACCAACCCTGCTGGTTTCGCAACTGGCGCGCCAGCAGCTTAAGGTCGTCATGTCCGGCGACGGCGGTGACGAGTCGTTTGGTGGCTATGCTCGCTATGTTCGGATGCAGGCTTTTGAACGCCTGAAGGGCAAGATGCCTGACCTGGCGATTCAGGCGCTGTCGCAGACGCCGCAATCGGTGCTGAGCGCTCTGGTGCCTGTCCTCAAGCCATTCGCCCCAAGCAGCATGCGTGACGATCTGAGCGCGGATCGTCTGGCCAAGCTGGCGCCGGTTCTGCAGGGGCGAGAGTTCCAGTGCCGCTATCAGGCCCAGTTTTCGATCTGGTCCTCCGGTATGCTTGGAAAGTCCGGCATCCCGCTGGGCAATGAGATCGGAACGCATGATTTGCCCGCAGGATTGAGCCGGTTGGACAGCATGATGTTGTTGGATTCACTTTATTATCTGCCGGATGATATTCTGGTGAAAGCTGACCGCACGTCGATGTCGGTCGGGCTTGAGATGCGCGCCCCATTGTTGGACTATCGCGTTGTAACGGCCGCTTGGCGTTCCTCGGCTTCGCTTCGGTGCGACGGGAAGGTTGGCAAGGTGGCGTTGCGGGAGCTTTTGAAAAAGCGGGTTCCGCAATCGCTGTACGACCGGCCAAAGCGCGGGTTCGGTATCCCACTCAACGCTTGGCTGCGCGGGCCCCTAAAGTCCCGTGTTTCCAGCATTCTTCTGGATGGGAACGGGCTTGAGGGTTTTGTGGACAAGGCAGCGTTGGAAAAATGCTGGGCCGAGCACCAATCAGGCAAACGCAACTGGGGTGCTCAGCTGTGGACGGTCTTTATGTTCCAACTATGGTCCGAAGCGTGGATGCGCTGATCACAGCTTGGCGATTTTGCGATCAGGTCAGTCAGATAACCGACCTGACCAAGACAAAGCCCTCAGCCGCGGCCCGGTGAACCGTCGCGCCACGCAAAGTTGCCAACGCTTTCAAGCTCTGAACCGAACGCTCGTGCGGGGGCTGTTTGACCTGGCTTGCAAATAACTGGAAGGCTTCTAGTTTACGCTCCAATGTATCCGAAATGTCCACAAACATGTTCGGCACGAATGGCGGCGTCAGATATGGCGCGTTCCAATTTGTCTCGGACAGCGTCTCATAGGCCGCGATCGTCGTCGGGTATTTGTTCTGATAAGGTCGGCTTGCCACCAAAGTCGAAAGGAAACTCAACTGGTGGTCCAGATGGATGTCGCCGGGATGCGGCGCCAGGATGACACTTGGGTCGAGATCGCGGATCAGTGTTCCCAGACCTGCGTTCAGGTCACCATGGGGGTGCTCAGCCAGTTCAGCGGCAGGGAAATCCAACCAATGCGTATGCGTCACACCAAGATGCTCATGTGCGGCCCTGGCTTCGGCCTGTACATTGGCGATCTGTTCCGTGCTGAACCGGGGCGACCGACCCGTTGTGACAATCGCAATATGGACTGCGCGACCTGCATCTGCCAGTCGTGCGATGGTGCCGCCAGCCCCAAGGACTTCATCATCCGGGTGCGGAGCAACCACAAGTACCGGTCCGTCCTGTCCGTCAAAAGGTGTCAGCGTTGTCATTCGGAATTCCTGAGCTTTGAGTGCAGTTCGGGCGGCGCATCGGCGCCGGTCCAGCTTGTGATGTCTAGACATTTCCCATCCCCACAGGCGACCGTAAACCGGTTTCCTTCGATGGCCTGTATCTGACCAGGCAGGCCGATATAGTAGCCCTGCAGGGCGGTGTTCTGTACACCCAGCAGGACCAACTTCTCACCGGAGGCAGTGTAGGTGAAAGCGCCGGGATAGGGCGGTCCGGCTGCGCGTATCAACCGGTTAATCTCTGCCGCGGGTCTGGTCCAGTCGATCAGCCCGTCCTCGGGCCGCCGCCGCGCGCAAAGGCTGATCCCGGTTTCTGGCTGCGGAGCCGCCGGGATATCGCCTTCAGAGATTTGCGTCAGAAGCTGAGGCAGCAGCTGCGTCAGGGCCTGAAGCGCCCGGTCATACAGCTCGCGCGCTGTTACCGTGTCGGGATCGACCGCATATCGAGCTTGCGCCGCAATCGGGCCGTCATCGGCCCCTTCGCCAAGCCAGAACAATGACGCGCCTACATCGGTTTCGCCCAATATGACAGTCCAGGGGATCACACCGCGTCCGCGCAGACGGGGCAGGGCGGATGGGTGAAACCCGACGCATCCGATCTTTGCCTGGGCTCGAAATTCCGGCCCGCATATCTGAGACCACCCGATGACCAGTATCAGATCAGGTTTTACGGCTTGAATGGTTTTGATTGTTCCGGCCGAGTCACTTTTGGCCGTATAGTGGACAGGAATATCATACCGATCTGCAGTGGGTTTGAGATCTGCAAAATCAGAGTGCCGGTGGGACAAGTCCGGCGGTAGTGTCACCACCAAATCCGGTACAAACCCTCGGGCACATATGGCGGATAAGGCGACATGCGATCCTTCGACCGCCCCCACAAATACCGTCTTCATGCAGGTGTCTCCTTTCGGCTGTCCAGCCAGTTGTCTGCGGCCTGAATTCGGTCAGGGCGTTTATGCTCTCCGGCCAAGGCTACCATAATGGTTTCGAACAATATCTTCAGATCAAGCGACAGTGACCGGTGCGCGACATACCATAGATCCAGCTTTAGCTTCTCGTCATTTGAAAGCGCGGTATTGCCGCTGACCTGAGCCCACCCTGTCAGACCGGGCCGAACCGTGCAGCGCACCCGCCCATTGTCTCCAAACTCTTCGATGGTTTCGGGAAGCAGGGGACGGGGGCCAACAAGGGCCATATCTCCGCGCAAGATGATCACAAGCTGGGGCATCTCATCCAGCCTTACGCGGCGCAGAAGCTTGGTGGTTTTTGTCTGACGTTCCGAATCTGGCAGCAAAGCCCCGCTTTGATCGCGTGTGTCGGACATTGTTCTCAGCTTCCAGATGCGAAAGACGCGCCCGTTGCAGCCTGCCCGCCGTTGGCCAAAAAACAAAGGTCGCCCGACCGAAAACAGCACAATCACACAACCCGCCAGAAAAAAGGGCAGCGCGATCGTGCCCGCGATCAGGCAACACAGTATTTCGAGAAATCTGTTCATATTCAAACCCAAGAACTGTAGCTGAAAACTACGAATATCAAACCAAGAACCAACATCTCTCCGGATCATCCTGTTGGCCGGATCCAAGTTCCGGCGCACTGATACGAAGTCTGGGCTGAGTTGATCCCAAATCGATTCTCGATTCAAGCGGCAGAGCTGACCGGCACCCTGACTATGCGGAAATTTTTCCAAGCATGCGCCAAGTTCACAAAGCCTTTGTCAGGAAAACCGGCCTGCGACTCATTAGAGGATTGGCCGAAAGGAGTTGTCATCTTTGTTGCGTCTTGGTTCACAATGCCCCGATAGGGGCTTATTGTGGATCGATTGGGCAATATTGAGACCCGGACAGCGGCCCCCGAAGATTTCATCGGATTGAGAAAATGACTGTAATTTTCCCCGTGAGATTAGCATTTCTCTTGTTTACGCTAGGTCAATCGGCGCTCAAGTCAGCCGAAACAGGGAGGAAATTCTGCAACCCTCAGCAAAATATCAGTCAAAGAGTACTTCAGAAAACGCTGCAATTCGTTAATGAAGTGTGAAGAAATTACTTTTGAGGGCGCGGAAACGTATGTTAGCGTTGAAGGAGATTGAAGAAATTGCGCTAACCGGCGAACCAGAGGAACAATTTTGTTACTTGCGCGAATTATTATTATTAACGAGTGAAGTGAGTGTGTTCAACTTGGGCGATTGAGACAAGCTCAAGTGAAGGGGGCAAAACAAAGATACGGGTACAAGGCTTTCGGTTGATCATCTGATCGCGAGCCTTTGGTTTATATAGGACAGCTGAAAGCGGTCTGTGAGTGATCAGTTGGGAGCTGTGGCAATGTTTTGATGCTGCAGGACCCTGTTGGGTAACGATGTACGAGTAATTCTCGACCGGAATTGAGCCGGTGATGAGATAAAGGGGTGAGGTAAATGGTTTCGGGTTTTCATTGCTGGCAAACGCAGATTGTTAGTGAGTTGCGTGCCAATCATCGATTAGTCTTTGGAGACATTGTTGCTTCGTCTTTCTCAGCCGTAGTGGCAATCAATCTTGCGAATGGTGGAACGGTAGCGCAACAGATGGCGCCAGCCATGTTCCCGCTGATGCTCTTGTCCAGCCTGATTGGACTAGCGGTTTTCCCGCTTGCGGGCATGTACCGGCGCCACACACGCTCGACGTCATTGCGAGACATTCGTCTGATCCTGCGGGGATCGACAATGTTGGTCCTGTGCCTCATGGCTGCCAGTGCAGTTTTCGAAGTGACCAAGGCTGTACCCTTCGCGGCCTTCATTATTCAGCTTGGCTTGATGATCCTTCTGCTCAGTGCCCTGCGTGTAGTTGCCCGTAGCCGTGAGCTGAATCGCCAGAATGCGCGGTTGATGGCCGAACATCAGGACAAGGTTCCGGTGCTTTTGGTTGGCACGGGTGCAAGTTGTGATCTGTTTGTCAGGTCTTTGCGGAATACGCATTCCAAGTATCAGCCGGTGGGCATTATTGACGATGCGCGCAATACCATGGGGCTGTATTTCCACGATGTTCAGATTATCGGATCTCTTCTGGATGCCGATCGCGTGGTCGAGCGGCTTAAAGCCTGGGATCATTTGCCCAGACGCTTGTTCCTGACCGAACCGATCACGCATTTTGAAAGTGACGGCATCCGCAAGCTGACCAGCTGGTGTGAATCCAACGGTATCGCTGTCTCACGCGTGCCGGGTCTTGGGGAAGAAGGCCAGGATGCGGCCAACGGTTGTATTATCAACCCGGAAGAAATTCTCGAGCGGCCACAAAAAGCTGTCGAACGCTCGATGTTGCGCGAGATGTTCCGTGGGCGCCGCGTATTGGTGACCGGTGCCGGTGGTTCGATCGGTAGCGAACTGGCACGTCAGATAGCCTCTTTCGATCCGGCGGAACTGGTGATGATCGACCATTGCGAGTTCAACGCCTATTCCATCGACATGGATTTGTCGCAGAACTTTCCAGATGTTCCCCGGCGGATGTATATCGCAAGCATTCGCAATGCGTCGCGTGTGAATGACATCTTTGAACGTCATCGCCCCGAGCTGGTATTCAATGCCGCAGCCCTGAAGCATGTTCCGATGGTTGAGATGAATCCCTGCGAGGGCGTTTTGACCAATGTGATCGGAACCCGTAACGTCGCGGATGCGGCCCGGAACTATGGTGCTATCGCGATGGTGCAGGTTTCCACCGACAAGGCTGTAAACACCACCAATGTGATGGGTGCAACCAAGCGCGTTGCTGAGTTCTACGTTCAGGCGCAGGACCGTGTAACCAACGGAACCGAGGAAGAAACCCGGTTCTTCTCGGTACGGTTTGGCAATGTTCTGGGGTCGTCGGGCTCGCTGATCCCGCTGTTTCAACGTCAAATCTCGAACGGTGGTCCGCTGACCGTGACTGATCCCCGGATGGAGCGGTACTTCATGACCATCCGTGAGGCCGTGCAACTGACTCTGGTTGCGGCCGCCAGCGGGTTGAAAATGGAAAGCAGCCACGGAGAGATTTTCGTTCTGGATATGGGTCGGCCGGTCAAGATCGTGGATTTGGCCGAACGGATGATCCGCCTCGCCGGGCTAAAGCCTTATGAGGATATCGACATCGAATTCATTGGTATTCGTCCAGGCGAAAAGCTGTTTGAGGAATTGTTTGATGCGTCTGAGAAGCGCCACGAATGTGGCATTCCGGGCGTCGGGTCCGCACGGCCCGAGGGCATTCCTGTTGCCCGCCTGCGCGCCATGATCCGGAAACTGGAACAGGCTGCGGCAGAAGGTGACGAACTGGCAGCCAAGCGCCTGCTGAAAGAGCTCGTGCCTGGGTATGGTGCAAATGGCCTGCGTCCGGTTCCAATCTCGGAATTTTCATCCAAGCCCATTTTCAAAAGCGCTGGCACAAACGCAGCAAATGCGGTCAGTCAGTCTGAAGGAGAAAACCCGGAACTGCTGCCCGCTGGCAGCTGATTTAGCATTGTTTTTTCTGGTGTCGGCTATTTTGCCGAATTTGGTTTCTGTGTTTAATATTTCCGCCGAAAGGGCCAACATTTGATGGCGAGGCTTAATATACGCTCGGCTTTTGCGCCGTCAGAAGAACGTGCGCAGGTGGTACGGTTTCTCTGGGCCGGCCTGATCAACACTGCGTTTGGCTACAGCGTGTTTGCCCTTTTGATTTTTGCGGGCATGCATCCACAGCTTGCGCTTCTGCTTCAGTTTATTTTGGGTGTGATCTGGAATTTTTGTATCCACGCCCGGTTTGTCTTTGGCGTGCAGGGATACCGCCGTTTCCCGCTATATGCGATGTCTTATGTCGTGCTGTATTTTGTGAATGCGCTGCTTTTGCGCGGTTTGATGCAGGTTGGGCTTGATCCCTATCTGGCACAGGCGGTCGCATTGGGGCCCGTTGTCATATTGTCTTACCTCATGATTTCGCGTGCGCTTGGCCGGGGTCAGGCGATGGATCGGAGGGGCTGAGATGAGCGATGCGAGAATATCAAGCTTTAAGGGCACCACCCCGTCAAGTACGCGCATGGGTGCTATGCTTGGGATCGTGACCGCTGGTCTGGGGCTTGTGTTGCTGATTGCCGGTTTGTTCGGCCGCCTGATGACCTATGATCTGCGCCGGGATGAGCTGATGTTCGTCCCTCCGGCGCGTTTGCTCGGAGAGTGGGAGCTTTATTCGGACTTCTTCTACAATCACGTCCCTTATTCGGCGTGGTATTACCTTGGGTCCGGCATTCTGTTCGATGAGTTCGGCCTGTTGGGGTCCGCTCGGATCGGCCTGTTTCTGGCCTGGCTTGGATTGATCGCGGCAACTGGCTGGGTAACGCTGCGCTTGTCGGGATCACCGGTTCTCGCAGTCTTTTCAATTATCGGCATTGTGACATGCGAGCTGTTTCTGACCGGTGCCGGTATGGCCGCAACCAACAATCTGTTGCCACTGCCATTTGCGGTCATCGGGCTTGGCCTGTTTTTGATCGAGACGTCAAAGCCCGCGCCGCGATTTTTGACGCTGGTCCTATCGGGCGTCGCATTGTCTATTGCGGCGGGGATGAAGGTCAGTGCGGTACTGTTTATTCCGCCGATTGCTCTTGCCGCATTCTTGTTGCCTGCGGATGTTTCGATGGCACGACGACTGAAAGCCGTGGTCCTGCCGCTGCTGATCGGAGGGCTGATCGGGGCCTTGCCCCTGTTTGCCTTCCTGCTCGCTGATCCGGGCGTCTTTCTGGCGCATGTCTTGGGGTTTCACACCGGACCACATGTCGCCTATTGGGAGGCCAACGCCGCAACAGAACCGGGGCTGGCCCTGAGATTGTCGGGCAAGTTGATGCTGGCCCATTCGGCATGGGTGGCCGGAGTGGGCCTGGTGATGGTTATGGCCATTCTGTCCGTGCTTTGGATTATCCTGCGTGGTGGTGCGCGTGTCGACGAAATGCAGCCCTCGCAACTGCGGCATGGTGGTGTTGTTCTGGCGATCATTATCTTGACTGCCTCGATGGCTTTTGTCCCAACGCCCGGTTTTCCGCAATATTATATCCAGCCTCTGGTCTGTCTGCCTCTGCTGCTCGCGGTTCTGTTCCGTCGGCTTGACCCGCCACGGCGGCACGAGGCAGTGCCTGTGCTTGCGGCAGGTATTGTCTTGATGGTCATCCTGGGACTCCCGCGTATCGGGATGGGCCTGGTCTCGCTGACAGAGCCTTCGAAGTTCACCTCGGCCCGTTTTGCCGGTTCCGGCGCTGTCCTGCGGGATGCGGTGGCAGGCAGTGCACTGCCTGATGGTCCGGTCGCGACTTTGCTGCCGATCTATCCGCTTGAGGCGGGCCTGAGCGTTTATCCAGAATTTGCAACCGGGCCATTCGCTTACCGAATTGCACCCTTCACGGATCCGGAACTTGCCGGCAAATACGTGATGGCAGGCGCCGAAGACTTACCGGCTCTGTTTGCAGATAACCCGCCTTCGGCTTTCCTGCTTGGATACGATTCCGTTCTGGAAGCCCCATTGTTGAGCTATGCGCGGGCAAACAACTACCGCCCAGTCGAATTATCAGGTCTGAACAACCGCTACGGCCAAGGTGTGGTATACTTGAAAGCTGCAGGGGCTGAACAATGACCAGTGCCTGCGCGACTCAACCTGCCTATATTTTTCCTGGGCGGGCCCATTCACATGACCATCAATTCTATTGATCGAATAAAGGAAGGATAGACAATGAAAACGGTACTTCTGGCTGGTGGACTAGGCTCGCGTCTGGCCGAAGAAACGGTTTCCATTCCCAAGCCCATGGTTGAAGTGGGCGGGCGTCCGATCATCGCACGCGTGATGGATATCTACAGCCATTTCGGACATCGTGATTTTGTTGTGGCTGCCGGGTACAAAGCATTGCTGCTGAAGCAGTTCTTTGCCAATTATCACCTGATCGCCAACAATATATCGGTATCGTTGGACACTGGGGAATTGCAACTGGTCCCTTCTGCTCCGGGCGGGTGGAATGTGTCAGTGGTCGACACCGGTGCGCATACCATGACCAGTGGTCGTATCCGTCGGCTCAAGGATTGGCTGACTCCTGATGAGCCGTTCATGTGCACCTATTCGGACGGCGTGGGAAATATCGACATCAATGCACTGATTGATTTCCACAAATCACACGGCAAACTGGCGACCGTAACTGCGGTTCAGCCCCCGGCGCGGTTTGGTAACATCGAGCTCAAGGGCGACAGGGTTGACGCCTTCACCGAAAAGGTCCGCAATCGCGAAACCTGGATCAATGGCGGCTTCTTCGTCTTCGAGCCGGGCGTCTTGGACTATATGGTTGATGACAATGAGCCGCTGGAACAGACCCCGCTGACCCAGATGGCCCGCGACGGCGAGTTGATGGCCTATCGCCATGATGGGTTTTGGCACCCGATGGATACCCTGCGCGACAGGAATACCCTGGACGGTCTGTGCGAAGGTGAAACGCCGCCCTGGCTTAATTTCAACGAAGGTTCGGGCAAGAGCTACCCAGCTCTGGCGATATGAGGTGAACCGTGAGCGGGCAGGTCAATTCTCAGTTTGATGGCGTTTTTGCCGGCCGCCGTGTTCTTGTGACCGGGCATACCGGATTCAAGGGCGGGTGGATTTGTGCATGGCTGAGGCGTCTGGGGGCAGAGGTGACAGGCTTGTCATTGCCTCCCGAACAGGGGCATTCATTCTTTGATGCCTGTTCTGTTGACGGGCTGACCGACAGTCGGATTGCGGATATCCGCAATCGTCAGGCGGTGCTGGATACACTGTCAGGGGTGGACACTGAAATCGTGTTCCACATGGCTGCACAGCCTTTGGTGCGCCGGTCCTATAGGGATCCTGCCGAAACCTTTGCGACCAATGTATCTGGAACGGCCCATGTTCTGGATGCCGCTTTGGGGATGCGCTCACTGAAGGCGGTGGTCGTTGTCACCAGTGACAAATGTTACGACAACAAGGAATGGACCTGGGGTTATCGTGAAAACGATCCGATGGGCGGCAGGGACCCATATAGCGCCTCGAAGGGCTGTACCGAGCTTGTGGCGCAATCTTATGGTCATTCCTTCTTTTCATCAGCGGATGGGCCGCAACTTGCAACAGTCCGGGCCGGGAATGTGTTCGGAGGGGGCGACTGGGGCGAAGATCGGCTTATCCCCGACGTGATCCGCGCATCCGAGGCGGGCGAACCGGTGGTTATCCGCAGCCCGCTCAGCGTGCGCCCCTGGCAGCATGTTCTTGAACCGCTGTCGGGCTATCTGGCCTTGGCCGCGCGAATGTATCGGGATGGGCAAAGCTTTGCTGGCGCCTGGAATTTTGGCCCTGATGTGTCGGGGACGGTGGATGTCCGGCAGTTGGCAACCTTGATGCAGGATGCCTGGGGCGATGGAGCTCCACAGTTTTCGATGGCGTCTGCTGAACAGACATCTGCCGCGCCGCATGAGGCAGGTATTCTTCGACTGGACAGCACTAAGGCGCAAACGGGATTGGGTTGGCGTCCGCAACTGACATTGCCCGAAGCCGTTCGCCTGACAGTAGACTGGTACAAGGCCCATGCCGCCGGTTCGGAGATGGGTGGGATCACAAACAATCAGATCGGGTTCTACAGTGACCTGATGTCTTCACGGGATTTCGACCGGGCTCCGGTCGCCGCGCAATAGCGGGTTATTGAGGAGAAAAGAATAATGCGAGTGAATTACGGTCAAACCGTGCATGGCCAGGAAGAGATCGACGCGGTTGTCGAAGTTCTGAAAACGTCCACCCAGATGGGCCCCAAAGTGCGCGAGATGCAGGAAAAAGTGGCTGCTTTGTTTTCCAAACGCCACGGCATCATGGTGAACTCGGGGTCATCGGCGAACTACCTCGCGGTCGAGATTCTGGACTTGCCAAAGGGCAGCGAAGTTATCACTCCGGCCCTGACTTTTGCCACGACGGTTGCTCCGCTTGTCCGTCAGGGCCTGATCCCGACATTTGTGGATGCCGCGGTCGGGACCTATAATATAGACGTAGACGCGATCGAACGCATGATCACGCCAAATACATCTGCCGTCATGATCCCGTCACTGATCGGAAACCTGCCAGATTGGCGCCGTATCCGCGAGCTGGCCGATGCGCATGGTCTGAAGGTAATTGAAGACAGCGCTGACACGCTGGGCGCAACCATCGACGGTACAAGCACGGGCGTCTATTCCGACGTCTCTACCACCAGCTTTTACGGCAGCCACGTCATCAATGGCGCCGGGAATGGCGGCATGTTGTGCGTGAATGACGAAGAGCTTGGCCGCAAGGCGCTTTTGCTGAGGTCCTGGGGGCGGTCGTCCTCGCTGTTTGTGGAATCCGAGGCCATCGAGAACCGGTTCAACGTCAAACTGGACGGGATCGAGTATGATGCCAAATTTCTGTTCGAGGATCTTGGCTATAACGTTGAACCTTCGGAAATCAGCGCGGCATTCGGGTTGGTGCAGCTGAGCAAACTGGACAACAACATCCGCGTGCGCGAAGAGGCCTTCGCTGCTCATCGCGCCTTTTTTGCCCGCTATGAAGACTGGTTCATCCTGCCTGAACAACTGCCGAACTCGCGCACCGGTTGGCTGGCCTTCCCGCTGACATTGCGCGAAGGTGCCCCATTCACACGGCGCGAGATGCAGATATTCCTTGAGACTTCGGACATTCAAACTCGGCCCGTCTTTACCGGAAACATTCTGCGTCAGCCTGCCATGAAGCAAGTAGAATACCGTGCAGATCCCGCGGGCTATCCCAATTCCGATGCGGTTATGCGCGGGGGTATCCTGCTGGCTTGTCACCATGGTCTGATACAAGCGCAAATCGATTATATGCATGCAAAATTTGAAGAATTTGCATTGAAATTCCAAGGAGCACTGGTCTGATGAACGATCAAAGCATCAATACGTCTGTTCGCACGACCTGCCGGACCTGCCGGTCTACCAACCTTATGCTTGTGCTGCCGATGGGCGATCACCCGCCCGCCAATATGTTCGCACGGCCCGAGCAAAAGGATGTTCCGCAACCGGCTTTCCCGCTGAATACTCAGGCCTGTCTGGATTGTGGCTTGATCCAGGTTGCAGATCAGGTGCCTGCTGATTTCTTTACGGACTATCTTTATGTCCCGTCCGGTGCGGCAACAATGCATACGCATTTCGCCGAACTCGCCTCGGTCGCAGTAGAGCGTGCGCAAGGTGGGCTGATCATTGATATCGGTTGTAATGACGGGCTGATGCTGTCCCATGCCAACGATCAGGGCGGGCGCACATTGGGCATCGACCCGGCGGCCAACCTTGCCAAGATTGCCGGCGAACGGGGCGTTCGGGTCCATGTGGACTTTTTCAACCGCGCCACCGCGCAGCAGATTCGTGAAACCGAAGGGCCGGCCAGCGTCATCACGACGACCAATACCTTCAACCATATAGACGATCTGCACGGCTTTACCGAAGGTGTTCTGGACCTGTTGACAGATGACGGCGTCTTCATCATCGAAGTGCCTTGGGGCAAGATGATCCTCGAGACCAACGAGTTCGACAATGTTTATCACGAACATGTCTCTGAACTGAGCCTTCTGTCCGTCGTCAAACTGGGCCAGTCCGTTGGGCTCGATGTAGTGGATGTCACAAAACTGCCGGTTCATGGCGGTTCGATGCGCGTGTTCATGCAACCCGCCGCGCTGAACAAAACCCCGGCGCCGATTGTTGCTGATATGCTGGCTGACGAAGATGCCGCGGGTATGACCAACAAAGAGGCATACGAAGCATTTGCCGAGCGTGTTCACGTGATGCAGGACAGCCTTGTTTCCATGCTGGCCGACCTCAAGGCATCGGGTAAAACGATCGCTGGCTACGGCGCGCCCGCTAAGGGTAACACGCTGTTGAACTACTTTGATATCGGCACGGAAACTCTGGATTTTTTGGTTGACCGGAACACGTTGAAACAGGGCCTGTATTCGCCGGGCAAGCTTATTCCTGTATTGGCCCCCGAAGCGGTCATGGAACGCAAACCTGATTACCTGTTGGTTTTGGCCTGGAACTTCTTTGACGAAATCCGCGAGCAGATGGCTGATTTCGAAGCCGCTGGCGGCAAGTTCATCGTGCCTTTGCCAATGCCAGTAGTTATTCCCTGAAGGGGAAACAATGACGCGCGTATTGATCACCGGAGCCAGCGGATTCATTGGCTCTCATCTGGTTCGGGCCTGCTTGGCCCGGGGCGATGAGGTCGCTGTGCTTACGCGGCCGGGTTCCTCTCGGGACCGTTTGCAAGGTGCTTCGGGAATCCGCTTTTTCACCGATGGGTATTCGGATGTTGCCGCGATCAAACGCGTCGCGAATGCGTTCCGACCCGAGGTAGTTCTGCACACCGCCGCGCAGACAAAATTTGCCGAGACTGATGACCTGGCAGATCTGAATGCCAGTATTTTGCAAAATCTCTCGAGGCTGGTTGCGATCCTGTCGGCTTTGGCCATCTGTGATCAGCCGCCCAAAGCGTTTGTGCGCACCGGATCCATTGCGGAATATGGTGATATCAAGCTGCCCTATGTCGAAACTTCGCGAGAGAACCCGCGAAATTCCTATGGCGCCTCTCTGGTGGCCGGAACGCACTATATTGAAATGGCTCAGCCCCGGCTGCCGTTCAAGGCTGTTACGGCTCGGTTGGCGCTGACCTATGGTCCCGGACAGTCAGAAGATTTCTTCATACCCCACGCCATTGGCCGCCTGTTGCGGAAAGCCCCGGTTTTCCTTCATCGTCCACATGATCGGCGTGATCTGATACATATTGACGACATAGTCGAAGCGCTGCTGCTGATTGCTGACGCACCGGACAAGGCGGGGTCGGTCATTAATGTTGTCACTGGCGATGCTCCGGATATGGCCGCGGTCGCAGGAGAGTTGCAGGTGTTGACCGGAGCAGCTCCGGATATGGTTTCCTCTGCGCCGCCGAAGGATGACCCGGTATTGTTGGTTTCGGATCCTTCACAGATGGCGAAACGTTATGGCTGGTCGGCAAAAATCGCTTTGCGTGAAGGCCTTGAAAGGACGGTTCAATGGACAAAACAGTCACAACAAGCGGAGATAAACGCGTGACTTTGGTTTCAATCCTGATCCCCGCTTTGAACGAAGAAGATAACGTTCGCACGGCCTATGAACGTGTGACCAAGGTGTTTGACGATCTGCCCTCTTATGAGCCCGAGATCATTTTCACTGACAACCATTCCACGGATCGTACATTTGAAATCCTGTCGGATATTGCTGCTGCTGATCCCCGTGTCCGGGTTATCCGATTTGCCCGCAATATGGGATATCAGTCATCAGTTCTGACGGCCTATCGATCCGCAAACGGGGCCTGTTCGATCCAACTGGATTGCGACATGCAGGACCCGCCCGAACTGATCCCGCAGATGCTGGATACCTGGCGGCAGGGATATCACGTGGTATACGGCATTCGCCGTAGCCTGCCGGACGGACCCATCGTCGCTGCCGCGCGGCGCGGCTTTTATGCGTTGATCGATATGATCAGCAATGATGATTTGCCGAGAAATGCGGGCGAGTTTCGGCTGACTGACCGGCGTATTCTGGACGAGCTGCGCCGGGTCGATGATCGCTCTCCTTATGTTCGCGGGTTAATCAGTGGGATGGGTTTCCGCCAGATCGGCTTTGAATATGATCGCAATGCGCGCACCGCTGGCGAGTCGAAATTTCCGTTTCGGGCCATGCTGTCGCTTGCTGTCGACGGGCTGATCAACCACTCGCTTCTGCCCTTGCGCCTTGCCTCGATGATCAGTCTGACGGTTGGCACAGGGACGTTTTTGTTGATGATCGGATATGTGATCGGCAAGCTGTTCTTTGGCCAGAACTGGCCGGGCGGTTTTGCCACGACCACCATCCTGTTGCTGCTGTCGATGACCTTGAATGCGATGTTCCTGGGAATAATGGGCGAATATATTGGGCGGATTTTCCTGCAGTCCAAAGACTTGAATCGACCCATTGTCGAACAAGAGTTGAACCGTCCGGAAACTCTGGATCTGGTACAGCAAGCTGATCGTGTAAAAAGCGCCGCTGAGTGAAAAATGAAACTGTTATTGGTGCAAGCTGGGTTCGGAGCAGGCGGTGCGGAAAAGATCGCCGCAATGATCGCCGCGCATCGGATCTCGGCCGGGGATGAGGTTCACGTTGCCGGGATGGCGACAGAGGATTCTGGTTCCTACTTCGCCTATCCTGAGTGCGCGCATTTGCACATGATTCAGCCGCTAAAGATTTCGCGGCGACTGACGCAGGCACGGCGCTACTTGCATATTCGCAAGGTCATCCGGGCTGTGCGTCCCGATCTGATCATCTCGTTTCTGACCAAGGTGAATGTGCTGACCATGTTGGCCGCGCGTGGAACCGGGGTGCCGGTTGTAATTTCCGAGCGGAACAATCCACTGGTCCAAAGCGGAAATCCCATGTGGCTGAAAGCGGTGAACAGGCTTGCGCGGGGGGCGTCCGGAATTGTCATGCAGACCGAACGTGCGCGTTTGGATTTGCCTGCGGACCTGATCCCAAAGGCCAGTGTAATCCCCAATCCATGTGCTCCGCTGGGGGGGATTCACATCGGGTCCGGACAGACCCGGCTTGTGGCTGTCGGGCGTTTGGATCGTCAAAAGGGGTTCGATATGCTGCTGCGGGCAATGCCCGAAGTGCTGCGCAACAACCCAGACATCCGGTTGACGATCTTTGGCGAGGGCCCCGAGCGCGGCGCCTTGGAACAGCAGATATCGGCGGCGAATTTGTCGGATATCGTTTCATTGCCCGGCGCCAGCCCAAAACCCGGAGACTGGATGCAAGACGCGGATATTCTGGTATTCCCCTCCCGCTTTGAAGGGTTTCCGAACGTGGTTGCCGAAGCCACGGTCACAGGTCTGCCGGTCATATCGTTCGATTGCGCCTATGGACCACGGGAATTGATCCGCGACAGGGAAAACGGATTGCTTGTTCCGGCCGAGGATGTTGCCGGTCTGACTAAGGCGATTGTCAGCCTGTCAAAGGATGATGCCTTACTGCATAAAATGCGTCAGAATGCACGCCATAACAGGGAATGGCTGGAACCGCAGCACGTCCTGTCGGACTGGGATTCTTTGATTGCCAATGTGCAAATCGGAGTTGCTGCCAAAGCCGGCACGGCTAAAGGTCTGACAGAACTTCTGTAAGCTGGCCTAAGCTGGTGACCGTGGCATATGCGGCATGCTTAGAACTGGGTGGAATCGGATCATGCACAGCCCCGGGTCGGAGGATTTGAACCGTCCGCCAGCCTCGGGCATTCGGGGTGATAAAGTCCTTGGCCGGATTGTCTGCTACATAGACCATTCTGCGCGGGTTTTGCGCGGCCAATTCCATCTCTTCATAGGCGCGGGGATGCGGTTTCCCGTAGCCATCCGGCCAGGCGCCGGTCGGGCGTATATGCGCAATAAAGCGGTCCAGATCCAGCGCGGCGATCTTGTTGCGCTGCATCTTTTCGGGCCCGTCGGTGATCAACCCCATTGGCTGATCTGCGTTTGTCAAAAACCGCTCGGCGTCTTCGCACAGCGAAATGAGGGGCGGGTGTGACCGGTATTTGGTGATCAGGTCCTGTATGAAAGCATCGGTCGCATCAAGGCCGGTCTGCGCGCAAGCCACATTGAATATGCGTCGTCTTTCCCCCGCATTGTACGCGGCCTGACACTGTTGTCCGAACCCTTCAACGCCGGTTTTTTCGTGGACCCAACCGTTCAGCCAGTTATAGCCGCTAAAGGCAAAATCTCGCTCCAGATACAGGGTGTCGTCCAGATCAAATACCAGCATCAGCCCTGATACACCGCACTGTCATATCGCATCATTTTCACACCATCGCGCCAGTTGTTATGAGCGGTTGACGGTAATTCGGCGACCTCTTCCAAAAGCCACTGTGCGAACTGTGCGCCCGCATGATCGGCCAGAGGGTAGCCACCCCCGAAACGCGCATTGATCTCAAGCACTGCGGGGCCATGTTCTGGGTCATCGATGATCTGAAAACAGGCGACACCGCGCAGATCGGGCAGGGCCTGTGCAATGCCTTCGGCGATGGTTTGCAGATCATTGCGTCGCCTGGTTTCACCCTTTTCAACCTCACCGGCGCGAATTTGAATGCGCAGATGCGGGATCACCGTGCAGAGCTGACCCGAGGCATCTACAAACATGTTGATTGTGTATTCCGGTCCGTTCAGCTTGTCCTGAAAGATCATCGGTTCGGGGAATTCAGAGGGGACATCAGCGAGGGTTTCGAATACGTCCAGCCCCCGGCTTGCACTGCCGCCACTTGGCTTTGCAAAGATGGGCCAACTGATGTCCTGTGGCCGCTCTAGCAATTCCTGATGATCCAATGTGCGCGGAACTGGAACCCCGGCTTCGGACAGTTTCTGGATTGTCAGGCGCTTGTCCCGGACAACCTCGATCACGTTCACCGGCGAGACATGGACTCGCGCGCCCAGATTGGCAAAGGCGGGTGCGGCCTGTGCCAGGGGCATCAGTTCCGGGTCGATTGTGGGGATCACCAAGCTGACCCCGTGTTGACGCACAATCTCGAGGATCGAGGTTGCATAATCGGGGCTGTCACATCGCGGCACGGCGGCGGCGTGATCGGCCAGTGCACAGGCCGCGCTTTCATTTGGGTTCAGGTCGCAGGCGATGATGGTCAGATCAACATCCAGACGTTCCGCAGCCGCCCTGAAGCATTGCAACAAGCCAACACGGCGACCCGCCGACGTAATCAGGATTGCCAGACATTTTCGCGCCATCGGAAACTCACCAATTCATAAACAATTATACGTGCTTAACCTAGCACAGGGTGTCTTGCCCTGTGAACGGGGTAGGGGTGAGTTTGCCTCAATATTGTTTTGAGTTGCGGCAATCCGACAGTGCGGACCCTGCCAGAGATATGCAGCAGTGCGGTTCAATGAAAATCCCGGCTTGGAAACAGCCGCTTTGCCTGATCCCGTGGGTGCATTGCCCTGGCAGGATAGCGGGATTTCTTCGGTGTATCATCAGTGCGGGACCCTTCGGTGCTTAGGACCTCTGGTTGCGGGTGCCCCAATTCGGAAAGCTTATGTGACATGTCCTGAACGTCCTGGGCGATCAGGTGCACGATAATCCCTTCACGCTGCAGATACCCTGTGATCCGCAGCAGGCGCCCGCCCATCACGGCCCGGCGGAAACGCTCATAAACCTTGGGCCAGACCACCACATTGCTGACCCCGGTTTCATCCTCTAGCGTCAGGAAAATTATACCCGACGCCGTGCCCGGCCGCTGACGGGTGATAACCAGACCACAAACGCTGTGCCGCCCCAGGGGCACCTCTAGCAAGGCGACATGTGTGGTCAGCCCTGGCAGAGAGGGGCGCAGCAGTTCCATCGGGTGGGCCCGCAGGGTCAGGCGGGTGGCAACATAATCCTCGACCACCTCTTCGCCCAGCTGCATGGCGGGCAGGTTGACCAGGGGTTCGTGAACCGTTTCCCCGTCAATCGGATCATTGAACAAGGGCAGAGGTTTGGGGCTTTGAATGGCTTTGACCTGCCAGAGTGCATCGCGCCGGGTCAGCCCCATATCGGAAAAAGCGTCTGCCTCGGCCAAGCGCGTCAGTACATCAGGCCGCAGCCCCGCACGCAGCCACAGCGCCTCTGGATCCTGATATCCATTGCCGCGGGCGGCCTCAATCCAGCCGGCGTCTTCTTCCCTGAACCCCTTGATCTGGCGGAATCCCAGCCGCAGCGCCAGCGCGCCATCGGGGCGGCGTTCCAGTATATTGTCCCACTCGGAATGATTGACGCAGATAGGGCGGATTTCGACCCCATGCTCGCGGGCGTCGCGCACGATCTGAGCGGGCGCGTAAAACCCCATGGGTTGAGAGTTCAAAAGCGCGCAGGCAAAGATCGCCGGGTGATGGCGTTTCAGCCAGGCCGAGACATAGGCAAGCATGGCAAAGGCCGCCGCATGGCTTTCCGGGAACCCGTAATCGGCAAAGCCTTCGATCTGGGAAAAACACTGCTCAGCTACTTTGATGTCATAGCCGTTGCCCAGCATCCCATTGATGAATTTATCCCGGAATGTGCCGATTGTGCCCATTCGCCGGAACGTAGCCAATGAGCGGCGCAGATGGTCGGCCTCTTCCGCCGTGAATCCGGCCCCGACCACGGCAATCTGCATGGCCTGTTCCTGAAACAGGGGGACGCCCAATGTGCGCGCTGTCACCTGTTCCAGTTTCGGGCCAAAGGGTTCGGGGTTTTCCAGCCCATTGCGTCGCCGGATATAGGGCTTCACCATATCCCCTTGAATGGGGCCAGGGCGCACAATGGCAACTTCGATTATCAGGTCATAAAGCTCGCGGGGGCGCATCCGGGGCAGGAAATTCATCTGCGCCCGACCTTCGACCTGAAAGACGCCGATCGCATCCGCCCGGCAGAGCATGTCATATGTGGCGGTGTCGTCCTGAGGCACCTTGGCGATGCTCAGGGTCTGGCCTTCATGCTGTTGCAGCAGGCCAAAGGATTTGCGCAGACAACTGAGCATACCAAGCCCCAGCACATCGACTTTCAGGATGTTCAGAGCATCAATATCATCTTTGTCCCAGCAGATGACGGTGCGGTTTTCCATTGCGGCATTTTCAATCGGGCAAAGCTCGTCCAGGCGTCCTTTGGTGATCACAAAACCACCAACATGCTGGGACAGATGGCGGGGAAAGCCGATGATTTCGCCAATCAGATGAATGGTTTGCATGAGGCGCCGGTCGCTGAGGTCCAGCCCCAGCTCGCGAATACGGTCCAGATCAACGCCGCCATTGCTCATGCCCCAGATCTGGCTCGACAGCCTAGCGGTTACATCCTGCGACAGCCCCATGACCTTGCCCACCTCGCGAATGGCTGCACGGGTGCGGAAATGGATGACAGTTGCGCAAAGACCAGCACGTTCGCGGCCATATTTCTCGTAAATCCACTGGATCACCTCCTCACGCCGCTCATGCTCGAAATCGACATCAATATCCGGCGGCTCGCCCCGGTATCTGGACACGAACCGTTCAAAGACCATGGCGATCTGGTCGGGGCTGACATCCGTGATGCCCAAGAGGTAACAGAGCACCGAATTGGCCGCGGACCCGCGCCCCTGACACAGAATGCCCTGCGACCGGGCATATTGTACGATGTCATGTACAGTCAGGAAATAAGCGGGAAACTGCAGATCCGCGACCACCGCCAGTTCCTTGCGCATCAGCCCGACCACCGTGTCGGGCGGCCCTTCGGGGTACCGGCGCTGCAACCCTTCGTGTGCCAGACGTTCCAGACGCGTTTGCGGATGTTCCCCGCTTGCAATCTCATCGGGGTATTCATACGAAAGCTCCGCCAGATCAAAGCTGCACCTGTCGGCAATCTCCATCGTGCGCCGCAAGGCGCTGGGGTGATGGCGGAACAGCCGGACCAGATCCTGGCCGGATTTGAGGCGGCGTTCGGCATTGGGGAATGCGCGGGTGCCGATCTGATCAATCGTGATGTTTTCACGCATGCAGGTCAGGATATCGGCCAGTTGCTTGCGGTGGGCGCGGTGCATCAGAACATCCCCGACCGCCACCATGGGGGCGCAGCTTTTCTGCGCCAGTTGGGCGCATTCGGCCAGATAGGCCTGATCGCTGCCGTCATAGCGTGGCACTGCGCCCAGAAAAACATGATTGGGAAATCGTCGCCGCACGGTTTGAATATCCGATGCGGCCTCTGACAGGGTGGTCTGGGGCAGGGCGATCAGGATCATACCCTTGCAGGCCGTCAGCATGTCTTGCGTATAGAGCTCGCAATCGCCCTTATCTGTACGCCGTTTGCCCAGAGTCAGCAGGCGGGCCAAGCGTTTGTAGGCTGCCAGATCACAGGGCAACGCCACCCAATCTACCGCACTGTCGCGCAGCAGCAGCCGGCAGCCGGTAATCAGTTTAGGCAGAACAGTGCAGTCCGGTTTCGCAAGCGCCTGCCTGTGGCCAACCTCTTGCCGGGAGGAGGAATCAACCCGATATTCAGATCTGATTTGAAGGGGCTGTTTGGTCTGTCGTTTAAGCTCTCGCAGTGCCGACCATGCGCGCACAACCCCTGCCAACGAATTGTGATCCGTGATAGCTATTGCCGACAATCCCAGCTCGGCGGCACGCAGGACAAGCTCTTCGGGGTGGGAGGCCCCGGTCAGAAAGGTGAAATTCGTGGTGACACAGAGTTCGGCATAACCCAGCCCCTGTGCATGGGGCTTTGGCATATGGCGGTGCAGGGCGTCTGTCGGGCGGTTTGCTGTGATCATGCGAACTCTCCCTGTACAAACCAGCCCGGATTCTGAGGCGTGTAAAACAGCCAGAGCCTGCGCCCCTGCGTGGTTTCCACTCGCCAGTAATCCCGCAGGCCAGAGCGCCAGCTTTCATCCTGATGCCACCACTCGGGCGCGATGCGTTCGGGGCCCGTGGCATGGCCGGTTGTCAGGGACATACGTCTCCAGCGGAACCGCGCGGGCGGATGCGGGCCGGTTGCCGCAATCGGTTCGGGTGGAAACAGGTAGAGCGGGCGTGGGTTCAGGCTGCTCCAGCCGCTGGAGGGGTTGGAATAGGCGGCGGCCGCGATGCTGAAACTGTGTTCGGGAATATGGCTGTCCGCAGGTAGGAAACGCTGAATGTTTTCAAGCCCGACCCGGGTGCCCAGCCGGGTGATCAGGTCATCCAGCCGGCTCTTGCTGTGGTCCGACACATGGCTGATTTGTTGTACTGGCAGCGCTTCAACCCCGGTGGCCTCCAACCGCATTTGATCAATGCCAAAACCGGCATCTATTTCCCCCAAACCGCGTTCGAACAAAGACAGGATACGCTGAGGATCGCGCAGAGGTCGGGCCAGACGCAGTTCAACCTGCTGGCAGTCCTGGTCCACCCGACGCAATGTCATGCAAAGTTTCCGGGCGCCCATCTCTTGCGCCTTCAGCTTGGCGCAGAGCTGGGCCAACAGCCGTTCGGTACCAGCCATCACGTCCGACAGTAATCCGATGGGGTCCGGCAGGGTCATGCGCACCGCGTAATGGGGGGGATCGGACAGCGGCGTGATTGCTTCGGGTTGCGCGCCCAGAGCCTGATCCAGCCTGAGCAGCAGACCGGGACCAAAACGCCGTGTCAGCGGTGCGCGCGGTGCTGCCGCCAATGTACCAATTTTGCGCAGGCCCATGCGCTGTAAGGCGACCGAGGTCTTCTCATCCAGACGCAAGGCCGCCACCGGCAGCAACTTTAGGGCCGTCAGCATATTGCCAGAGGCTGCGACCCCCTCGTTATAACGGGCAAGCGCCCAAGCCGCACCGCGCGTATCCCCCAACCCGATCTGCACCCAGAGCCCTGCGCGCGCAAACCGTCCGCGCATATCAGCCAACATCGCCTCTTCGCCGCCAAAGAGATGGGCTGACCCGGTGACGTCAAGCACCAGCCCATCCTCGCCTTCCATCCCCACCCAGGGGCAATAGCGCGTTGCCCAGCGACGCAGGATGTGCAGGAAACGCATATCGGCCTGAGGATCGGCTGTGCAGCTTTGCAAAGCGGGGCAAAAGGCGCGCGCATCCGCATAGGACATGCCCTGATGCAGCCCCTGTTCCGCAGCCTGAGCGTTCAGGCAATAAATACGATTGGCATTCTGTTGTTTGAGCGTCAGGACAAAGGGCCCATTCACCAGGCGTCGACGCAGAACCCGGTCGCTTGCCAACCGAGGAAACCACAATGAAACGACGCGACGCTGCATTCCATCGAACATGCCAGATACCAATATGTTCTTGATTTGTTCTTTTTATGCTTCCGCTTTTACAGAGTCGAGTCTTTTGGATCAAACGCCGGCAGATAGTGCCACCGGGACCAAGTTGTTTCGGCTTCGAAGGGAAGGTCGGCCCTTTTAGGCATCAAACCGCGGCAGCCATTATTCGGACTCTCATTCCTGTCGCAAAAATCTTTGGATCTTGAAAAAAGACAGGGCCGGTCCAAAGACCGGCCCTGCGACTGTTCATATGTATCGGTATTAGTTTGACGCGGCGTTCAGCTTTTCGTTCTGTTCACGCAGCGTGTCCGAGATGATCGCGTACCATTCGCCGGATTCACGCATTTCGTTCAGGCCCTTGTTGACCATAGCGATGTATTCGCGTGCAAACGGGTTGGTGCGGTGCGCAAGGAAGCTCATCGAGGACAGCGTGGAAACATAGGGGTTTTCTACGATATCTTCCGAGGTCAGGCCCATGTCCTTCATGGTTGCAGCGAAAAGATCGACCTCGAACGCGGCCACATCGGCTGAGCCGGTCAAAACGGCATCCAGACACTCGCGGGCCGAGCTGGGGTGAACCAACGTCAGGTTATCGGAATTCAAGCCAACTTCTTCAAGTACAACCATGCTCCAGCCGTCCATACGACACAGGGTTGCACCTTTGAGGTCTTCGAAGGCCGTCGCTTGTGAGTATTCGCTTTCCGGCAGAGTGAAGAAACCGCCGACGATGTCATAGACCGGAACCGAAGCAACAAACTCGTTGCACCGGGATTCAGTCGCTGCAGACCACTCATAGGTGTGATTTGTACAATCTGGAACTGTCCAGGCGATCGAGATGTCGAATGCGCCGAGCGGCAAGAGAGTTTCCAAATGCGAAGTCCAGTCGTCGACAAAGCTGACCGAGAAATCACGGCTGTTGCCGGCACGCTGAAGACTTGTGGTCGCCAGGCGGGTCATGATCCCACCACCACTCAGACTTTCGGTCGTGAATGGCTCCCATCCGTTACCCGCTACCAGCTTGATTGGCGGGGCGTAGACGTTCGAACGTTTCACACTGGCCGCACGCTTTTCTTCTGCTGCGATCAGCTCCTGTGCTGATTGGCCATTCGGCAGACTACCGTCTTCACAGGGCAAGGACAGAACCAATCCAGGCGCCAGCGCGTTTGGGTTGGTGATGATGTTGCGGTTGGCGTTGAAGATCGGCTGATAGTTCGAGGTGCCATAAGCCGCGATGGCGATGGTCGCCATCGTGTCACCATCCGCGACGGTATAGTTGCTACAGGCTTCCTGTGCTGCGGCAGCTCCGGCGCTCAGTGCGGTGACGGCGGTGGCCGAAATCACGACTTTCTTCAGGTTAAATTTATACATGTCCACTTCCTCCAGACTTTTTTGAGTTTAGGCCGATAAGGGCCTTAGCCATTTTCCATTTGATAACGCAGAGCGGTTGAGACGATGTCGCGCCACTCGCCTGATTGCTGCATGATCGCCAGACCCTGATTAAGCGTTTCAAGGATCGCTTCTCCATCAGGATTCTCCTTGTGAGTCATGATGTTAAGAGACTTGATTGCTGCCAGGTTGGGGTTTTCTACAATGCGATGCTCGTAACCCAGCCGACCGATTGCCTCGACGGCTAGATGGGCCTCAATTGCGGCGATGTCGGCGGTTCCATCCATCAATGCATGGAAACATTCATCCGGCGAAACCGGGCGCAGCATCGTGATCGCGGGCTCGTACAGCCCCACAGCGTCCATATGCGACAGGGACCAGCCCTCGGGTCGGCAGATGGTTGCACCGGCAAAGTCCGCATATGTCAGGGTCTCTTCATAGCCCGAACCTTCGCGAGCAAAGAACGTGTCCACAACTTCATAGAACGGGTTCGAGAAATTGTAGGTTTCACAACGTGAACGGTCATTTTCAGACAGTGCATCTGCGTCGTCACAATCTGGACGCGACCACGGGAAGGTTGCGTCAAATGCCAGCGTCGGCATCAACAGATCCAGATGTGAAGACCAGTCATTGACGAACTGGATCTTGTAGGACTGTTCCGGCGCTGCGCGCAACATCGCGGTTTCAACAAGATTTGTATATAGACCACGATGCGGCAGAGCTTCATCCGTGAACGGGGAATAGTTGCCGCCAGTGATCAAAATCAACTGACGGTCCCGGATTTCAGGACGTTCACCGGTACCTGCATTGCGGATTAGGGCAGCACCTTCAGCACGCGCGGCCTCGATCTCATCCTTGGCCGCAGCCTTGGCGGCGATGACCGCCTCTGCTTTGGCTTCGGCCACGCGGGACTCGGCTTCGGCGATAGCTTTGGCAGCGCGATCTTCCGCAGCCTTGACAAGTTCGGCGGCCATTTCGGCGGCCATTGCTTCGGCCTCTGTCTGCGGCACGGTAGCCGCGCGCCCGATATCTTCCAAACAGGGCAGGGTCAAAACGTCGCCGACGCGGATGACATTGGGATTATTTCCGATTACATCGCGGTTTGCCTCGAAGATGATCCGAAAATCTTCGGTCGAATAGACTGCGATGGTCAGTTCCCGCAGGCTGTCGCCTCGCTGGATTTCATAGGTTGAGCATGCTTCTTGTGCCGAAGCAGCGCCCGTCGCGGCAGCTAGTGCCAGGCTGGATATGATCAGATGGAGTTTCATTGGTCCGGTTGCTTTGCCTCTAGTCGTTTCTTCTGAGTTTGATGACGCCAATCGACGTATTGTCTTGATCCGGGTCGTTCCTGGTTCTCAGTGCCCGCAACAGCGCATCCGCAATATCTTGAGCCAGCGCATCCTCGTTTTCCTCAAGAATTGCCTGAATTTCTGTGTTGCTCAGATATTGCAGCCCATCGCTTCCCACGATCAGCACATCCGCGGTGCTAAGACCCAATGGTTCTTCCGGGCAATCGACCTTGGGAATTGCGGCGCCCATTATCACCGAAGTCAGTTGGTTTCGGTCGGGGTGAGACGACGCCTGGTCTGGCGTAAGGGTACCTGCAGCAACCTGAGCATCAATCATCGGAGCCATCGAATGGTCTTCGTTGATTTGGCTGAGGGTACGGTCGCGATAGAGATAAAGGGGGCTGTCGCCAATCGAAATCCAGAAGACGCGTTTTTCCAGCAGCAAAACTCCCAACATGGTTGATCCCATGTTGAAATCTTCACCCTGCTCTTCGCAGTAAGTCGAAATCGCGGCATTTGCCTGCATGGCTGCCAAGGGTAAGGCGTCGATCAGCGCAGTCTCAGCCGGAGCGTCTGCTTCAAGTTCGGTATCCAGTGCATCGCGCCAGGCTTTGACCACCAGCTCGGATGCCACTTCTCCTGCCGCATGCCCACCCATTCCGTCCGCGACGATGACATAGCCCGCATCCGCCGCGTCGAACATACGCGACGCGACCGCGTCTTCCTGCGTGTCGCGCTGACCCTGATCCAGGATCAGCGCAAGATCATATGCCGGGGTCGCCAGCATCAATTAAACATCCCGCCAATCAAAGCCGTCATCGCAGAAGGCTGCAAAACGGATTGAGGTTTCACTGATCCGGATAAGATCGCCTGTGGAGAGTGGAACTGTGCTGAGAACGGGTTTGCCGTTCAGGCGCACCAGATTGGCCTTGCCGCCGTGGCCCAGATAGCATTTGCGGTCTTCCGGATCATAGGCAATTACCGCATGGTTGCTGCGGGAAATCCCAGTGTCGCCAAAGTCCAGCTGGATCGCCTGGTCATCATTACGCCCAATCTGCATCAGGCCTTCTGTCAGCGTAACGCTGGAACCGCGGCCGGGGCCGGAAGTTACAACAAGCCATCCTACCGGGAATGTCGCCTGCGCGGCCTCGGTCTTGGCTATAGCCACCGGCTCGGCTGTTTCCATCAGGTCCTGAACATGCGTATCCGCGCGCTCGAAGCCCAGGAAGGTGGTTTTCACACGGCTGCGTCTGTCTTCTTTTGCCGCAGGAGCAGGCTGAGGTTGTGCCTCGACCTCTGGGGCAGAAGGCGCTTCTGGTTCCGGATCAACTGTCTCGACGACTACGTCTACGACCGGTTCTTCCATCGCCATTTCAGGCGCGGGATCTTCAATCGTGGCTGTCAGTTCTTCGGTTGACACATGCAGTGTCACAACCGGTTCGTCGTCCTTTGGGTCGGCATCAACTGTAACCTCGGTGGCGCTTTGCACTTCGGCGACCACTTCCTCGACGATAATCTCATCGGCAGTGGCTTGTTCAGCTTCGGAGAACACCGGCATCTTGCCTTCGGGTAATAGTTCTTCGCTTTCATCGTAGCTATCAGCAGCAATGTTGCCGCCTGCCAGTGCATTACGAAGTGCGTTGAAATCCGCAATCGGTTCAGCGTTATCAGACTCAGGTGCCGCGACCTCCTCGGTTTCGGTCTCTTGAGGTTTGCCGGCACCTTCGAGAAGCCGGCTAAGGGGGCTTTTATATTTAAACATGGTGTCGACACCTTTGTTTCTTGGCACAGGAACTACGTCCCATGGGGCTGCTACTCACCTCTGCACGTTCGGCACACAGGCACTGATGATTGGGAACAAAAAACTCATTTACCTTCTGCGACGGGCCGGTCCCCGTCAGAGTGATGGCTTTCGCTTCACTCTCAGCAAACACACACAGGCAGATCACAATCAGACCGGATCATTACTCCTGTACCAGGGGCATAACCGCACCCGTTTCAGTACCGTTGCGCAGAACTGTAAAGCGGGCTTCGGACTGGTTTTCAGAAACAAGGAGCTGCAAAAGCGCGTCCAGCCCTTCAGGGTTGGTAATGTTCTGACCGGTATGATTTTCCGAGATCAGTACATCGCCTTTGCGCAGGCTGCCTGCTGCGGGCGCGTCTGGTGCAGTGTCAACAACAGTTGCCCAGCCGTTTCCATTGCTGTTCCTGATAGTGAACACATAACCATTCTCGAGACCTAACATGCGAATGGCGGGCAGGGCCAGCAATCCGTTCTGCGCACGGGTTTTCCCGAGTTCCCGATAACGGGCAGTGATGCGGATATACCCATCCGGATCGACCTTCAGGTCATCCAAAATCTGGGCGGCAAAACTTGCATCTGCCTGGACCGGCACTCCGTTCACAGTATAAATTGACGCCCCATGCTGCACCCATTCTCCGATCACGGAAGTATCCAGCGTGGGGTCAATGCCGGTCACGACAACGACGCTGCCAGTCGAGGCGCGGCGTTTCGAAGTCTGGAACGGTATTTCCACATCCCAATGAGAATACGCAATCTGCGTTTCGGCCGGTTGGCCAGCAGCAGCGCTGATTTCTACCGGGTCAGCAGCAACCGGGGCTGCCTCGACAGGTTGCGCTTCGGCGTTTTGCGCCGTGAGGGTATCCGTCTGCTCAACAGGTTCTGCGCTTGCGACTTCTTGTTCTGGTGCTTCAGCTTCCGCAGCGGCCGGTTCTGCCGTTTCCACGACCTCTTCCGCAGCGGCCGGTGCCGCCGTTTCCACGACTTCTTCCGGCTGTTCCGAGGCTGGTGCCTCTGTCTCGGTCACTTGGACCGGCGCTGCTGTCGGTTCGGGGGTTTCTTCGCTGCCACTGAACAAAACGAATCCGCCTGCAGCCAAGGCAACCACCACCGCAGCAGCGCCTGCGATGACTTTACCGCTGCCGCCTGATCCGTTCTTGACGATCGTGTCGACCGCAACCGCGGCCTCTTCTTTTTGTGCAAACTTGGCCAGATCGCCCTCGGACTTATCCTCATTACCCAGGGCAATGTCAGGGTTCCCAGCCAACAAGGCAGTCACCACCGCCTCGGCATTTTCACTTTCGGCTTTGATCCGGGCTTGCTCTTCGACTTCGTCCTTACGGTCCATCGCTACGATGACCGAAACCGGACGATAGGCGAACGAGTCAAACATGACGCCGGGACCACGGAACATCCGCAGCCAATCCAAGGCCGTTTGCAGACGATCTGTTGCGTGAACTTCCATCGCTTTGTCGATCGCTTCAAGGAACCCATCGGGATAGCCGCTGTACTGACCTGCGAGGGGCGCATAGGGATCATCCTGGCCATTGTTGAAGGCATTCAGTCGGGTTTGCCCGTCGATCGGACGTTCGCCACTGATGGCGTGGTAAAGCGTCGCCGCAAGAACATAGAGGTCGCTGCTGGGTCCCTGATCTGCGCCGCGTACATAGAATTCGTGCGGGGAATAGCCGTCTTTGATAACGCGCAAAGTCAACAGGGCAGCAGATTGATTGGCTGCCTGTTCGCGCGCGGCACCAAAGTCGATGAGGACCGGGTCTCCGTTTTGGTCAATCAGAATATTGTCCGGTGAGATATCGCGATGCAGCATTCCGCTTTGGTGGATGAACGAAACGGCCGACAGCATTTTCTCGGTAACTTGGACAATGAAATCCGGGCCCGCGTCGTTTTCGGGGTTCTCGGAATAATCCAGAAGATCGCAACCCCGGATCAGGTCCATTGCGATATACGCCGTATCGTTGTCTTCAAAGACCTGATGTACGTCAACGATATTGGGATGAACCAGTCGGGCGTGATTGCGCGCTTCCTGAATGAACAGATCGATGATCGCGCGCAGATCTTCTTTGTGGTCGGGATTGATGGGTTCAACCGCGTCACCATTCCGACGGCACAGAGCGCCCGGATAGCACTCTTTGATCACGACATCGCGTTCTAGGCTGTCGCGGGCCAGGTAGGTAATCCCAAACCCGCCATTGCTGAGGAAACGAAGGATCTCATACTGCCCGCGCAACAGCTTTGCGCCAGGTTCAAGTCCCTCAATCTTAGGTTCGTCGTGCGTTGCACCGACAGCCTGGTTATGGCTCATTTCATTCCGCCCGTTCTAATCGTTTTGCGGCAAAAAACCTGGGCAAATAGCCCGCAAACACACAACCAAAAACAACCGCAGGACACTCAAGTCGGTTAGACGATTCAAATTTGACTTTATTGGGGCCGCCTGATGGCTTCACTAAGGATCGTTTTTGCGATTGATCTATATGTAGTGTTTATTTGACAGTTTATACTACATATAGAAATATATTGTGAAAAAATCGAAAGCTAAAAACAAATTCTTAAGGATTGGTCTACAAATTCGAAACAATAGATTCGTAGGAATCGCTTCTACGATTCGCGGAATTGCCGCTCAGCCTTGAGCGAAAATTTCAGGTTCCGGTCTTTGGTTGTGCCGATTCAACCCGGCTGCCGGCCCAAGCAAGGTTGTCACTCAGCTGTGCCAGAATGCTAATCGCATCCTTCAGTGGCGCAACGCCGCTTTCGAACTGAAGCAAAAGCAACAAGTCCGTGGCCTTTTCGAACTCACCCGGAATCCAATCCGCCGTCGGGTCAATCTCGCCATCGTTTTCCAGGCGCTCGGCAAAGTCCTCAACGATTTCCTGACAGCTTTGCAGGAAAGCCGCAGGCTCCATATTTGAGGTTTCCCGCAGGTCTTCATAGATACTGGCAATCGCGGCAAGCCAGTCTTCCAGGATCGGATTGTCGATAGGGGGTAGCACGTTTTCCAGCGTAGCCTGCATAGAGGGCGCGTCGAGGGCGGCTATGTCCGGCACCTGAACGTCAATCGATTTCAGATAGGGCAGAAAGTGCCGTTCCAGATCTTCGCGCGCCGAACTCAGGTCTGCCTGTCGCCGGTTCGAAGCAATATCAAGCACCTGTTCGGCCAGCCCCTGTCCACCGCAGGTTTCCCAAAGGGCGAAATCCGGTTCTGGCTCTTGCGCCATGGCACGGACAGCCACTGGGGTGCCGATCGGCACAACCGAGCGGAACATATTGCGCTTTTCTTTGTTCAAGCGAGCCAATACCCGGTCAAGCGCGTCGCGTACCGGAGGCAAATCTGTATGTGTCACAGCCAATATGCTGTTTGCTCGCAACTCTTCCGGAACCTTGGCCCAAAGATGGCGTTCCGTTTCGCGCCATGCATTTGTGCCGTTGGTGCACCAGATTGCGCAATCCACAAATTTGAGCAGATCGAGCGTCGGTTTATAGGTATCATCCAAAGCGCCTGACCCAGGCAGATCGTAGAGCGATATCTCTTGCAGGGCAGGGGTGTTCAATCCAACAGAGATAAAGTCGGGTTCGTCTTTGGCGGCCTTTTCAAGTGCAATTCCGGAATAGACCTTAGGTTCACGGTCCCACCACCCGACAGTTGTTTCGGGGGTTTCGGAATATGCCACAATAACGAGCGGCAGTTTCAGATGTTGCGGCCCGGTAGGCAGAATATCTGCGCCGGCCAACATGTTGGCCAGGCTGGATTTTCCCGCCCCAAATTCTCCGGCGAATCCAATATTGACCGCGTTTGACAAGCGTTCGGCATGCGCCAAGGCGCGGGCGCGCATATCTTCGAGCGCCACGTCGCTCGGCAGGCTTTCGGTCGCGGTCAGAAAGCGCTCGAGCTGCCTCACTTCCTTGTCGGTTCCGGGAAATTCGATCATTCCGCTGCCTCTGCTAGTATTTCATCTGTTTGATGCTGGCTGAATAGGGTGCCCAGCTCGTCAGAAATATGTTGTGCGTGGTTGAAGGCGGCTTGCGCCTCGGCCCGGGCATTTGTTTCGCCGGTTCCGGCACGATGTTCAAGATGTGTGGCGAGCAGGGCCAGATAATGGTCCAGCACGGTATTAAGCCGCTCGGTCAAATCACCGCGGGCGGTATCCACCAGATCATCTCCGATCATCTCAAACTCCTGAACGATCATGCGTTCGGCACGGGACACGACACTTTTACGCGAAATCAGCCGGGACAACCAGTTTACCCGAAGTTCGACAGTGATGCCACGGGTCAAAGCGGACGTGTCCGGACGGAACCAGCGAACTGCGCTGGTGTTCATCCGGTTGTCGGTTGCGTCCTGCCAGCCGGGCAGAGCCCGCAGCGTGGCATTGCTTTGCATGTCGATTGCGTAGAGCTCGCTCAGCATTCTTTGGCGGACAACTTGGGTGGCCCCCTGAACAAGTTCGCGCATGCGGTCACGCAGCGGAGTGAAATTCAGCTCGGTTTCTCCGGTTTTCGACAACAGCGGAGAATCTCCGTTCGGGCCGCGAACAACGCCCGACACCGCCTCGGCCACGGTGTCATCCATTACGCCTCTCAGGTTGGCCAGGACGTCATCCATTTCGTCAATGATCTTGGTGGTCTTGTCGCTGACCGAGTTCCGCAGATCGGCCAATATCCTGTTGTTTTCACCAGCGTCTTCTGCCGAGGTTGTGGTGTCGTTCTCGATCGCGCGCAGATGCGCTTTGGACCGGTCCAATTCACCTTGGGCAAAGCTGTTGAGATGCTGCCAGGCCATACGCAGTTGTTCATCGCGCGGGCCTTCTGTCAGCGCTCGGGTCACATGCCGGCGCAGATCGGGCAACCCGGAGGCGATCATAGCGGCAAAGCGCAAAACACCTTCGCGGCTGATCGGGCCGGGGCCTTGTTTGATCTCTTCGACACCGTCCAGATATTGCTTCATCTGATCGGGATGCGCGCGCAGCCAGGCCAGGACATCGTCGTGATTGATACCGGCTTCGTCACCGGTCAGGGCGTAATGCGCCCATTGGGCACTGCCGGTCAGCACGTCAATGTTCGAGTTTCCAAGCGCCTTCTCAAGCCCGTCCAGAACATCGGCCCGCACCTTGAAGGCATCTTCGGCACCATTTCCCAATTCGTCCACGCGGTTGATAAAAACCACGATCTGGCCCAACTCCAGCGCTTGCATTAGGCGGAACAGTTTCAAGTCCGCCCGAGAAAGCGCCTGATGCGCCGACAGGACAACCACAAAGAAGTCGGACTCTTTGAGGTATTGGCGAGAGATCTCTTCGCGGATCAACAGGGGGTCATTTACGCCGGGCGTATCGGTGACCGTAAGCGGAAATGGGAAATGTCCGATGTCAAAATAGACCTCGGCCTTTCGGGTGATGTCGCTGTAAAGGCCCCGGTCCGATGCCGGATCATGTGTCCCACCCTCGGTCGGGTCATCGCCTGCGCAAACATAACGTGCCAAATCATCCGAATTCAGGTCTTCCAGATCATGATGTTGGCCCAGCAGCTGTTCATAGCTATCGCCCAGCCGAAGCTTGGCGCGGGTCTTCATTGCGTCGACCTGTTCTTCGATCATCTCGCGCTTATAACTGTCCTCGTCATCGGGGAACATGTTGCGCAGCTCTTCGCCTTCGGCAATCAGGGACTGCCACTGACGGTTGTCGAAGAAATGGAACTCGGCACCTTGCGTCCGGCCCGACGGGTGGCCGAAATGCATATCAGTGATTACGGTTGTCCAAGGGTTCACATCCGACGGCAGATATTCGGCCTGTCCGGTAAAACCATTGATCAGTCGGGATTTGCCGGCCTTGATCTGACCAACAAAAGCAATCGAGGGCTTCAGGTTCGAAAGATCACCAATGATCCGAGAGATAAACTGCCCGGTTTCGTCATTGCTGACGCCTTTCATCTCGTTGGCTATTCGAAGTAACTCGCGACGATTATTCTCACTCATAACACATACCCTGACTACTTAATTTCACGGATCGAATTCGTTGAAAAATTGAACTGTTGGCACCGGATCATTTTTCCGATCCCGTAACTGATTTCCAAAGGTTTACGACGGCTCCCAGTTTGCGCGCTTCATGAATGGCCAGCGCAAAATGTGACCCGTCATGCAGAACGGCAAGCGCATCCCCTTTGCCCCCTGAAGGCCGCATTACAATCAGCTGAGGATGATCCAGCGCGATGGCGGCGTCACCGTCCCACCCAACAAGATCCTGTGCAAACTGACGAACCAGATCCTGATCGGCGTGCATGGGTTGCCCGACGTCGCATACTCCTTCGAGCCGCGATATGGCTGCACCGTCCAAGGCGACTTCGGCGCGTCCCAATGCGAACCGTTCAGCGCCATCAAAAAACGCGCTGGCAATGGTTTCTGCTGTCGCCTCGGCGGCGGGCGCTGGAATATCTGTTTCTTGCGGGGCAGGCGTGTCGGGAACCAAAGAAACGACCGTCTCGGGCGGCAGTTCGATAGTGCCGCAAGCCTTTGCAATCTCGCTGAAAGTCACACCGACATCATCGACCTCAAGCGCCGTGTCCGGTTGCAGAGAAAGCAGCTCCAACGGGGCAGGGGCTGCTGCAATATCGGACACCAATTCGGCCAAGCGGGTCGCAAGCTCTTCACGCGGAGTAGTTTCAAAATCCGGTATCATGCCCGAGCGGACCCGGAAAACATCAGTTACCCGCGAGCTGTTGACCTCCATTGCCAGACAATCACCATTGGCCGCGGTAAATTCCAGCCGACGCGGCAAAATGGTTCCGCGAATTGTACGCAGGATCTTTTCACGACGAATCTCAGTCGTCTCAGCAGCTAATGTAACCGTCGGATTCAAACGGGCGACCGACAACCGCCCGATGTCTTCGAGCATGTCCAGTATGTCAGTATCCATCATGCCGTGACCCCCTCTGGTCCCGTTATACAGCGGCCGTAACCGGCCCCAGGCTTATGTGCGATTTAGTAAGTGCCAGCCCCACATTGGCACTGTCGCGACAGGTGTAGCAGACCACATGGTCCGGGTAGTCCGGGGTCCGCAGGAAGATATTCAGCCGATCCTTTGAAAACACTGCGATTTCGCCAAACCCAGGATTTTCCGTATCGTCGGCGTCGGTCGAACGCAGCAGATTCTCAAACGCGATCACACCGCGCCCCTGAAAAAGGTTGGCCACCGCAATGGCCAGAGTATCCAAGGCTTCGGCACTTTCCGAGTCTGTGACATGGGTGCCTAGCAACATACCTGTCTTCATGTCGACATACCCGGCTGCTATGCAGTCGGGTATGGTCGCCATCGCATCGTTTAATGCTGTTTCGATAGACATCAGTTGCCCTGTCTCCTAGGTTTCTCACCGCTAAAGTACATGTCGTTCAACACCCGTGTCTTCAGAGGTATTGGCCATGGGCCTTACCGCGTTATCTGATTTTCGCGCATTGTGTTCGGCCGTGATTTGGTCAAACTCCTCAAGAAATGCTTGAAATACCTTCTTCAACGCTTCTGGGTTGGTGGGCATGTCTTCGCCATCCGTGACCTCGCGCCACATCGCCGCCGCGCTAAGCGGGGTGTCGACGGACACGTTCACAATGCCTTCAAACGAGCCCGCGATTTCCGGTCTGCTCTCTGGCATGGCGACAACCTGAGTGTTCATCAGGCCATTGGTTTCCGGCTCTGGTTCGAACTCATCCTCGGGATCATCCGATTGTTCAGCCATCAACGCTGTGATCGAGGACACGGAAAGTTCGACCGGGGTTTCTTCCGGCTCTGCCTGAGCGGTCTCTTCGGGCTCAGGAACATCTGTAAGCTGGTCCTCCAAAGAGGCCATGAATGTGTCAGCTTCGTCTTCGTCACTGAACAGGTTTTCTTCTTCAGCAACTTCGGCTTCCGCAGAAAGTGGCTGAACTTCAACAATGTCAGTTTCATCAATGACGGATACGGCCTGTGGGTCTGTTTCATCATCCTCGGTAAGAGCAACGGACAGGTCGGCAACGTCCAAGTCCTCGGGAGTGGTCTCCCGGAAGAACGCCCGCAATTCGTCTTCTTTTTCTTCTTTTACGATCTCGGCGCCCGAGGTCATGTCGGCGCGCAGACGTTCGGCCTCTTGTGGGTCAATGCGCGGGGCACGTTCAACCTCATCAGGGCGCAGTTCGACCCGGGCAGGGCGCACGGGGAATTGCGTCACCACCTCGGGCTCTGTTCCCTCATGCAGCGGATTTACCAGCTTCAGCGGAGCGGTTCCCTGTACATTCGAGAAATTGCGCCGCGGGCGCAGCGGGTGTACCTGAGGAGCATCGGACAAGCTGGTGTCAATTTGATAACGCGCCAGCTGATGAGCGCGGCTGTCCATGATCAGTTCTGTGATTTCAAGGAAGCTGTCGACCATCTTGCCACCGCCACTGCGGGTCCACAATTCGGCGTCCCCGCTTTTGTCGCGGGCCATGATGGCATCACGGGCTGAAAACAGGATCGAACGGTTGAACAGGTGACCTGCTTCGCGGTTCACACGACGAAGGACCTTTTGGCGATCCTTGACATCCAAAACGTCTGCACGTGTGACCAGCAGCAATGAATTATGTTGCAACCGTTCGGGCAGGGAAACCCAGGTTGCCCGTTCCGTTTCGCGCCATGCCTGCGTGGCGTGCGTACACCAAATAACGCCATTTGCCTGACCGACAGCCCGTCGCCAGACATCAGTAGAAATCTTGGGGTCGGAAATACCCGGAGTGTCAATCAGGTCGACGGCTTCAAGAATGTCGGATTCCAGAAATATGCGAATAAACTGGGCATCATTCACCCCGACTTGTTCCAGCTGGTCCAGGTCAATGTTTTCGCGAGTTCCGTCAGGGCGTTGTACATAGGCCGACCTTCTACCCCAACTGAACCAAACTGGTGGCAGCTGTGTGGCTGTAACCTGTGTAGGCAGTGCCTCCGAGCGCAGCAGAAAGTTCATCAAGGTTGATTTGCCGGCGCTGAATTCCCCCATAAGTGCGAAAACAGGTTTCCTGCGGGACCATTTCTCAATGCGGTCCCATGCTTTTGAAGAGACGAAGCGGGTTTGTGAATCTTTTGCCATATCGCTACTTATGCTGCCTCGTTACTAAGATCTTTCAGGATATCGCCGAGGATATCGTCGCGGGATTTCTGAGGGGCCAGCCCCTCCATCAGCGCTGCACTGCGACCGGGGTCCTTTTCGGCCGAGGCCGAAATGTTCAACAGAGTCTCCTTTTGCTCGCGCATAAAGTCGGAAAGGGCGGCGCGGACATTTTCAAGAACTGCTGCAATCTGGTTTTCTTCGATATCCTTGGTGATCGAATTCGCCTCTGATGTGATCAGGCGCGTATAATCCGCCGCATAGGCCTCGAAACCATTGCGGCGTTGCCACCAGCGGCGCCACCATGTGCTTTGCAAGTCCAGGGCAATCGTGCGTCCGATACCCAGTGGAGGTGGTACCCGCGGGACGATTGGTGCCTCGATGCTGAACTCTCCCAGATGGTTGCCCAGCAAGCTTTGATACAACGCTTCGATGTCAGCGGCTGCCGCTGAATACAACGCACCAACTTCTTTGCGCATCGACCGGGCAAAGCTAAAATAGGCCGCTTTTTGCAAGGTCCGCAGCCCGGCAGGATCGTACTGCCACGTTCCTTGCTCGCCATTTTGCTCAAGATGCGCGATCAGAGAATCGGTGGCACGTTTGACAAAGTTGGCTTCGGCCGAGCTCAGACGCTCAAGCACTTTCGCGCGCAAGGAAGCAGTAAGCTCAGCGGCCTTCTTTTCATATTCTGCGTTGACCTCGGCCACGGCGTCTTCGGGTGCTACCCCGTTCAGCTCTCGCACGATCCCTTCGCTGTCGGATAGTTTTTTAGCCACGGCGGTCGCCCGGATCTGACTGGCGATGTTGCGCGCCCGGTGGCGTACACGGTCCAGAAGTCGAGTTCCTGCGCCTTCGGCAATGCGTTCATTCATCGCCAGCAATAGGTCGGGCAAACCGGACAACGCCCAAATCTTGTCCAGTGACGGGGCTTGATCGCCAAACCCGGCCGCCAGATAGAACGTGTTAAGGGCTTTCCGGGATTCCTCGGACAGAATATCGGGATTGCCAGTTATCGCGGCCTCGGCCCACAGGGCGCTGCCGAACACGACACTTGCTTTGGTGTCGATATTGTTCTGTTTCAGCGTGTCCAGAATCCGATCCCGAATCTCAGGAACCTGAGTGACCGGATCTGCAAGTTCGTCAATTCGGTTAACAAACAGGATAATCTGACGATTTTCGAACTGAGCGATGATCCGCATCAGCGCCATGTCCATTGTGGTCAGAGCCTGACTGGCTGCAAGAACCACAATGCAGACTTCGGACCCGCGCAGGCTGCGCAGGGTGATCTGTTCACGCACCATAAACGTATCGTTTACACCCGGTGTGTCGCACAGCTTGAGGGAAATCGGGTACTGGGGGATGTCCATGTACAGCTCAGCCGACTTTGTCACATCCGCAAAACGACCGGTCTTGGGGTTGATGTCCGGGTCGTCTTCATCACCCAGGCACACATACCTTTGGATCAGTTCCTCATCGAAATAGTCGTATTGATGGCTTTGCCCCAGAATCAGGTCGAAATGCTTACCCAGTCGTTCCTCGGACTTAGCTTTCATTTCGCCGATCTGACGGCGGATATCGTCCATTTCATCGTCGGCGCCAGCCCGATTGGCCAGCTCTCCCAGCCGGCCGCCGCCAACCATCAAATTGTCCCATTCCTCTTGTTCGAAGAAAGTGAACCGGGATTTTGTATCACCTTGGGTTCTAGTGTTGATGTTCAGCGTGGTAACCACAGAGGTCCAAGGGTTCACATCCGAAGGCAGCAGGGCAGGGCGTGCGGACAGAATGTTCACAAGCGAAGATTTTCCCGCCTTGACCTGACCGACCAGCGTGACGCTGGCAGTGAAATTCTCCATGCGTGTCTTGAGCGTCGCAAGACGTGCCGAGGAGCGTGCGTCCGCCACCTCTGTCAGTTGGTCAATCTGTGTCGTCAATGCCGACATGGCCGAAGTCATTGGGGTCAGCGCTTCGTTTCCAACAGACAAAAGATGATCGTTACGCGCCATGGTTAGCCTCCGGTTCCTGTAGCGGCGATATGAGGTTCGATCTGCCCGTGAGGTGCGCTAGTCAGCGTATCAATCCGGGCGATCAGGTTCAGGGCGTTGCCCAAAATTGCGGCTTCGGCGCTTGGTGTGATCGATTCAAATGCGCGGGCATCGGCCAGCACTTCGATCGAGCTGAAGCAGTCGCTATTTTCCAGGCACGCAACACTGCGCCCTGTTGGGAAACCCTGGGATTTGACCTCGGGCAGGGGCATTCGGGAATTGGCAAGCAAATAATGCCCGCCAGAATGCGTCCGCAGCGAGATGCCAAACCCGGTATTCGGGTGTTCGCGATTCAGGGTTTTGAGTTCACCAAGAAAACTTTCGCGTGCAAGACCAATCGCGTCTTGCTCGGCAGATGCAGAGTTCATCATGTTGGTCATGGTAAAGACCCTTGTACTGGAGTTGAGCGAACGAACTGGTAAGACGCCCGAAGGCAAAAGACTCATTAACTCCTTTCCACCCATCAACTACTGGCAAGGCGGTCTTATTTTGACGCGAATAAGATTTTTTGGCGTTTGAATTGTGGCGCAAGTATGGCTGCGGAGTTGCCCGGGCCCACTACTAAACTAAAAAGCGTATAAAAATATGAGCATATCGGCTGAAGTTCACAGCCTGCCAAATTTGATAGCTGGTCTCCAAATGGGGTGTAACTATTTATTAAATTATAGTTTTACATACATGTGGTCAGCTCCATATTTGGCAAAATCTTGTCATGAGACAGAATCCATCGCCCAAACAAAGTGCGCTTTCGGGAAAGGCAACAACAACACGGCACAACGTGAGGGTGTTTAAATTTGGCAGGTTCATCAATGGTGAATTTTAACAGGACGCTATGTTTCACATAGTCTTTTTTGGGGGCTACCTGGTCTGCGAGATTTCTGTTTTGGGCGGCGTCAGGCAAAGCTTGGTCAGCTGAAAGTCCATTGGCCTTTCCGGTCGGTGTCGTCGTGCGGTCTTTCATATCTTTTCGGGGCGTGTGGTGCCTCTAAGCAGAGGTTGGGTTTGTTCTGAAACGGGCATCAATAATCTTCGTGTAAACTACAATTTCCCTCTCGCACTCGTTCAAAAGCTTTGCTATTGAGCGGCATTCCGGCAGCTGCTGCTGGTCGTGCGGGTGTGGCGAAATTGGTAGACGCACCAGATTTAGGTTCTGGCGCCGCAAGGCGTGGGGGTTCAAGTCCCTCCACCCGCACCATAGTTCAGTGTATTGCATTGATTATATTTTATAAATTAGACCCAATAGAGCAACTTTCCCGATTGCCCTGAGACCTTCGCACGAAAGAAGGCGCGCTTCCGACAGCTTTTCGAGACATTTTGGGTTTCCGGTCCCGCAGTAAATATCGCAGAATGAAGATTATGTTAAAATAATGCGACATCCTTTGAATATCGTAGCTGCAATTCGATTCTAGGTGCTGGCTGCTGGATACAGTTGGTTCAGCCCGCGCTTATCATTGTCCAGCAAGTAGATTGTCGTGTTGAGACAATTATGGGCGGCAGAGTTGACCCATATGAAATCATCCCCCATCCTGAGCTGATCCGGTCACCGGCAAGTATTTTCGCCTGGTGGCCAATTTCTTTTGTTTTTGGCAAGGTTGCATCATGTCTGACGTATCGGAAAAGCAATATGTGCTTGATACTCATCGCCTGCGAAGCCCCAGCCAAACATTGGAAATCGTAACGCCCTATTTGCGTGAAATGGGCATTACTCGAATTGCGAACTTAACCGGCCTGGATCGTATCGGATTGCCCACGGTCATGGTTGCGCGCCCGAATTCCCGATCGGTTTCGGTGTCGCTCGGCAAGGGATTGTCAGTCCCGGCCGCGCAAGCGTCGGGGGTTATGGAAGCGATCGAAAGCTGGCACGCGGAACGGGTAACGGCGCCTCAACGTCTGGCACGATTTACCGATATAGCGCGCGATGCGCCGGTGGTGGATGTTGATAAGCTACCTCGGGTAACTGGTGGCCGATTTGATCCTGATGCGAACAGATTGTGGGTAGAGGGTCGGGATTTGAATTCCGCTTGCGCCCGTTGGGTTCCAATGGAGATGGTCGATACCGATTATACGTCTTTGCCGATGGGTGGGCAGGTAGCCTTTCCCAGAACGACAAATGGTTTGGCATCCGGCAACAACCTGTTTGAAGCCAGTTGCCATGCGATCTTTGAACTCATCGAACGCGATGCCACCACATTGTGGCAATTTCAGTCCGCGCCAGCACGGATCCACCCAGACACTATAGATGATGACAGGTGCAAGGACGCAATAAGCATGATTGAAGCGGCGGGCCTGACCCTGGGCATCTGGGACACCACCTCGGACATCGGAATCGCCTGTTTCCGCTGTACGATCTGCGAGCCGGACGGGCAGAACGGCCACATCGGTATCGGTGATGGCTGCCATCCAGATCGCGCCATTGCTTTGTTGCGGGCCCTGACCGAAGCGGCACAAACCCGCCTCACCTATATCTCTGGCGCGCGTGATGATCTGGACCCAGAAGAGTTTACTGACCAGGCGCAGATAGAAAGATGTGCCTATATTCGCAATCAGATTGACAGCTCGGACGCGACGCAGGATTTTTCGAATACTCCGACATATGCCACCGGATCATTCCAAGAGGATTTGAACTTGCTGACTACCCGCCTCGAAACTGTAGGTATTTCGCAGGTGATCACGGTCGATCTATCGCGCCCGGAATATGAGATCGCCGTTGTCCGAGCTGTCATACCTGGGCTTGAAGCGCCTCATGACGACCCCGATTATATCGCCGGGGAACGCGCGCAGCGTGTAATGGAAACTTACGGATGAGTGTCGTTATTTTTGTGGGCCCGACGTTGACTGCTGATGCTGTGGCCCAATGCTTGGACCCTGTGATCTTGCCCCCGGTCCGGCAGGGGGACGTATATCGCGTGGCACGTGATCGTCCGCGTGCGATCGGCATAATAGACGGCTTTTTTGAGGGCGTCCCGTCGGTCTGGCATAAAGAGATTCTTTGGGCGATGGATCAGGGAATCCCCGTTTATGGCAGTGCCAGCATGGGTGCTTTACGCGCGGCAGAGTTGGCTGATTTCGGTATGATCGGCGTGGGTCGAATCTTTGAGGATTTCTACAGCCGAACCCTGCAGGATGACGACGAAGTTGCGGTCCTGCACAGCCCGGCAGAATTGGGCTATTTGCCATTGAGCGAACCCATGGTCTCGGTCCGAGCAACGGTTGAGGAGGCGCAAAATCTAGGCATGTTGGTCGCTGAACGTGCCGCTGAAGTTCTGCAGATTGCCAAGGGTATGAACTATCGTCAGCGCAGTTGGCCCAACATAATTGACGCGTTGAACGGGCTTTCTGATATCCAGGGCTTTGTGGACTGGCTGCCAAACGGCAAGGTTGATGCAAAAGCACGTGATGCCATTGAGATGCTTGGGCGTATGGCCGAAGATCTGGCAAACGAACTTCCCTTCCCGGCGACGCAGCAACCGACCGAAGAAACGCTGATGTGGAAAGGGCTGCGTGCCCGAGTGGATGCCGATCAGAAGGCCGATCAGGCGGTTATCGACGAAGTCAGGCTGAACCCGGACATGTATACGCGGCTGCGTGAACGGGCCGCGCTGACTCTGCTGGCGCGGGAAGAGGCTGATCGGCGGGATGAAGAGCCCGACCGCCCTGCCCTGATGGCACAAATGGATGCGCACCGGCAAAAAGCCGGCCTGTCGCGCCGCGCCGCTTTGATGGCATGGCTGGACGAGAATGATCTGAGTGTCGAGGAATACGAGGCGATGCTGGCCGATGCTGCTCGGGTGCATGGCCACATTACCTCTCGGGCTTCGGTCCTTGAGTCATCGCTTTTGCGCGAGTTGCGCCGTGACGGGAGCTATGCCGAATTGCGGGATCGTGCCCATCGCAAGGCACAAAGGGGAGCTGAATCATTGACTGCCCGAGGCGGTCCCGCAAGCGGGCGCCTACCTATGGTTATGTGGTATTTTGAAACACAGCTTGACCAACCAGTGCCGGATGATCTTGAATCATATGCAGTTTCACTTGGATTGGCCGGGCGGGAAGCATTTTTTGATTTGATAGAAGCAGAGTATTTGTTTTGTCACGCGGATGCCGGATTAAATAGTACCGTTGACTAGCCGCCCCAAGGCGGATCCGAGGCGTGGCCTGAAAGGGGGGTATTGTGAACTTACCAGATCACCTTGATGAAGAAGAGCCTGGAACGCGATTTCTGCTGTATCCGCAATCCCCTTTTCTGGAAGAGGACCCCCAGCTTGAGCTAGTCGAAATATCGGCCCCGCAGGGCAGTATCGGCCCTGGTCCATCGGGTCCGCGCATGTACACGGTTAACCCTGTCGGAAAGACTACACCCTATGGGGCCATCGTGCCCGGACCGGATGGTCCGGGAATGTATCTGCCGCCCTGGAACGGATATATCCATCCCCCGGCAATGCCTGATGAGTTCGGTAACTTTATCCATATTGGCCCGTCGGACCCGGCTTTTGAGGCAGCGCATCTGTTTGGCTCGGCGCATTTCACGATGGATGTCTGGCAGGGCTATTTTGACCGACCAATCCCATGGCATTTCTCCCGCGATTTTGACCGACTGGAACTGTCGCTGCTGCCAAGCCTGGACAATGCGCATATCGGTTGGGGTTTCCTTGAAACCGGGGGCACCCACGAACACGGGGACGAATATCGCCCCTACAGCCTGAATTTCGACGTGGTCGCACATGAAATCGGCCACTCAATCATTTACAGCGTCGTGGGCATGCCCACCGACGGAGATGTCTCGGGTGAATATTACGGGTTCCATGAATCAGCCGCCGATATGGTGGCGCTTCTGGCCTCTTTGCATTTTGGCTCGGTGGTAGAGGCGCTGTTGGAAAACACCAAAGGCAATCTCTACAGCTTCAACCGGCTGAATCGCTTTGCCGAGCTTTCGGAAAATGCACAGATTAGAACGGCCGCAAACAACCGGTCACTATCGGAATTCGCTGCCGGATGGTCCAGTGAACATGCACTTTCCGAGCCACTGACAGGTGCAATGTTCGACATTTTGGTGGACATCTATCATGAGCGCCTGTTGGTTCATGACCTTATCACACAGGCCGAGGAAGATCTGTCCGATCAGCTAGAGGATTCACCCGATTACAGCGCGGTCATGCAGGGTATTTTTGACAAGCGATATGCCGAAAACCCTGATGGATTCCGCGTAGCACTTCTGGAGGCGCGCGATTTCCTGGGCACCTATCTGGCCGACGCCTGGAGCATGTTGGACGCCGATATGCTCAGCTATTTCGGTGTCGAAAAGGCCATGCTGGCGGTGGATCAGGAAATTACCGGGGGTGCCTTCCGTCGGATCATCGAAGGTAACTTTCGGATGCGTGATATCGGGGTGGCAACTGCCGGTCCGCGGCTGCCGGACCCCGATGAAGACAGTCACGCACACTCCGTCCGCACGCAGGTTCCAGACTGATGACAGCAAAATTCTTTTTTTTTCGGCAGATTTATGGCATTTAGAGGCGGGGTGATTTTTGAGGAGACACCGATGCGGTCATCCTCGGGATTTAATCGAAGGGGGTTCGGGTGATGAACCCATATTTGGGAGATGAGTTTATGGCGGAATCCTTGCTCAGTTTTTCGGAAGTGTTGATTTACGGCAGAGTTATCGACGATTTGGATTACGACCCTGCGAAAAAGAAAAGCAGAGGCAAAGGCAACAACAAACATCTTGATGAGCAACTCGCGAGTTCAGGAAATGACGAAGCAAAATTTGCCAAGATTTACGGGTTTGCCTATGAAGGCACCTACTACGACCTGCCCGAGCCGGTGATTTTCCTGGTTCACGGCAATGGTCAAGACGTCGCCAAGAAGGGCGAGCCACCAAACCAGGCCTCGCGCGCGCCCACGGATCCTTCGATCGGCGGTGTTGCGGCGGCGGACTATCAGGTCGCTGACGGTATCAAGTTCTGGAGTTATGATAAGTCCGATCAGACCATGCGAATGGATGTCACGACAGGCCAGTTCGAACAGGTTCTTCTAGACCTCTATTTTGGCTTTGACAGCCCTGCTATCAGCGGTGCAAAGGTCAGCGGTGCCAAGGTAAGTGGCGCCAAGGTCAGTGGCGCGAAAGTCAGCGGAGCCAAGGTCAGTGGCGCCAAGGTTAGCGGAGCCAAAGTACGCGGCGGCGACTGATCTTCGGACAAAGTCAGCAAAGAAGGCGCGGGTTCTCGCGCCTTTTTCCGTTCTAAAATCCCGCTTTTTTCAGCCCTTCGACAAAGTGCTGCGTGTCGTCTTCCAGACGGTCGGGCAGCACCTTGGCCCAGCGTGACAAAGAAAAGTTCGGGTGTGCGGCGCGGTGCTTTTCAGCAATCATACGTGCCATATCCATGTTGCCCAGCTGCGCATGGCTGGCGGCCAGCATCCGTTGACCCTCGGTCGGATTGTTCATCTTGTTGACGGTTTCGATAACATCTTCATAGCGCCTGAGATTGTAATAGGCGCCGCCGAGGTGCCAGAGATACTGATCCGGAAAGTACGGGTTCAGACGCATGGCCTGTTGCAGATGCGTGATGGCAGTCTCATTTTCCCCTGAATGTGCAAGCGCATCGGCGAAATCCGAATGCATATCCGCATCATTGGGGTTGAGAGCCAAAGCACGTTGGTAAGACTGTAGCGCCGCACTATGTTCCTTGCGATACAGATGGACAAATCCCAGCTCGCCAAATCCCCGTGCGTCTGTTGGGTCCAATTCGATCGACCGCTGTGCCAAAGACAGCGCCTGCTCGAAAGCACTGCCTGGATCTTCGGTCCACGAGTATCGCCAATCCAGATTCAACGTTCGGGACAAGGCGGCGGCGGCACGGGCATAGTTGCCGTCCCGTTCCAGCGCAGATTGATAGAAATTCTGTGCCTTGCGGTTGTCGTTGCGCGTGTATTTGAAGATGTGCTGCTGCCCCTGCAGGACAGAGCCATATGCCTCCAGATCTGAAGGAACGGCCTGAACCATAACTTGGCGCTCATGGGATTCGATCATTACGGCCGTGGCCGCGACGATACATTCAGTCACCTCGTCCAGAATATCAAATATATCGTCAATGTTTCGATCAAACCGCTCACCCCAAATCGTGCGTTCAGTGTTTGCATCGACCAGTTCCGCAGTAATGCGGATTCGACTGGAAGAGCGACGCACACTGCCACGGGCGATATACCGGACATTCAGCTTTCTTGCGGCTTCCTTCGGTGGCATGGACTGCGCCCTGAAGAAGAATGATGAGTTTCGGGCGATGACGAAAAGGTTTCTGAATTTGGAAAGGTTCAGAATGATGTCGTCGGTCAGACCATCGGCAATCCAGCCGTCAGACTCATCCCCACCGCTGATGCTGAACGGTAGCACAGCGACCGACGGAGTGTCCGGGCGTTCCAACAGATCGACAATAGCGTCGGGACGCATGGTGCCCGCCAAAGTAGCACCGGCAACCTCGCTGCGGACACAGTAGGTAGAAACCGGCGAAAGAATGTTCTTCAGCTGCTGCGGACCGAGAAATTCGTACCCATACCGCAACCGGTTACAAACCTGATCATACACCGCAGAGCTGACATAGACCCGCTCGGGTTCCGCAATTTCTTGCAATCGCGCTGCAATGTTGACGTTGTCGCCATGAATTCCACGCTCATCTATCAGGATCTCTCCAAGATGGATGCCAACGCGAAACTTGATTTGCTGTTGATCTGATCCTGAATCGTTGTGCTGGGCAGAAATTTGGTGCAGCTCAACACCAAATTCGACCGCGCTGGTCGCTGTTTCAAACAGGGCCAGGATGCCGTCACCGCGCACTTCGACAACACGCCCCTGATAACGGGCGCATGCGGCTTCGATCTGCGATAGAAGTGTCTTCAAAGCGTTGTAGGTGTCGAGTTCGTTCTCACTCATCAGGCGAGAATAGCCGACGACATCTGCAAATAAGACTGCACCCAGCTTCTGAGTGATTGATGAATTCGGGTTAACTGTATTCACTGGCGGTACTCGATTCCTGAGTTCTGAACGAACCCTAACTTTTGTATAACAAAAAAAGATTTGAAATGATTGGTAATAACGTCTCTTAGTCCGACCCAGTCTCTTGCGGGGGCCAACACCAGCAATCCGAGGCATTATTGCCAAGCTTAACGATGGTTTCACCGCCCAATTCTTTCGCCAGTGAATTTCGGTTTTCGAACCAATCGCTGCTCAGCAACCCGACCACAACCATATCGTGAAATTGACCATCTGCAAACCAGGCCTGACGCATCGACCCCTCGATCTGGCACCCCAGTCTGGCAACCAGGTCTCTGCTGCTGACATTATCCGCCCTATAATACGAAGTCAGCCGGTTCAGCCCCAGTTGTCGAAAGGCGAAATCGGCGACCAAAGCCGTCGCCCTGATACCAACACCATGGCGGCGCACCGAATGATCGACGAACATCGCAACGACAGCATCGCGATTGATCGGCGATATCCCCTCGAGGCCGCTCATGCCGACCAGTTTTCCCGCCGAATTCTCAACAACGAACCAACACCTGCGGCCGATGGCTGAGCCGGTGAACATGTCGCTCCAGCTTTCCTCTGTCTGTGCAAGATTAAGAGGGATGCGGGACACGCGTTCGAATTTGGCTAAATCCTCTACATTTTGAAACCAGGGCAGAATTGTCTCAAGATCGGATTTTTCCAGGGGACGCAGGACATAGGTCTTGTTGCTGGGCTTTTTTTTCACCGGAATTTCAACCTTCAATAAACATCAAAAAAATAACCCGTAGAGGATAGCATGAAAACGCCACAAACAGAAAAGATGATTGTTGCAACCCAGTAAAACAAAAAAACCGGTCCGCCGATCGGGCGAACCGGTCCGTATTAAGCTGTCAGGCTCTTAGTCGTAAAGAACTGCCGCGATCTTCGGATCGTCAATATTGGAAGCATCGTAATAGTAAAAGCCGGTGTCGATTAGGGCCGGGACTTCTTCGCCTTTCATCGCCGCGACGGCCGCCTTGACCGTTTCATAGCCGATACCAACCGGGTTCTGGGTGATTGCCCCGGTCATCAGACCACTTTTGATCGCGTCTTTTTGGGCTTTGCCGCTGTCATAGCCAATGATGACAAGGCCTTCGGTGCCCAATTCCTGTACCCCGTTCACGACACCAATGGCAGAGCCTTCATTGGTGCCAAAAATACCATCCAGATCGGGGTTTGCAGTGAGGATCGCTTTTGTCACCTCGGTTGATTTCAGATGGTCTCCTTGCCCGTACTGAACGGTGACAACCTCGATATCAGGGTATTTTTCCGCAATGCGGTTCACAAATCCATCGCGGCGGTCAATGCCAGTGCGGCTGGTCTGGTCGTGGGCTACCACTGCAACTTTGCCTTTTCCACCAATCTTTTCGGCCATTTTGTCAGCGGCAAGCCCCGCTGCAGCTAGGTTGTCGGTTGTGGCAGTAGAAACAGGAATATCACTGTCGACACCGCTGTCAAAAGCGATGATCGGGATACCCTTGTCATTTGCCTGCTTCAGCAACGGAATGGCGGCCTGACTGTCGAGTGCGGCAAAGCCGATGGCTTTTGGATTGTTTGCCAGAGCTGCGGCCAGCATGTCGATCTGACGGTCGACCATCGTTTCGTTGTCCGGTCCTTCGAATGTGATTGTGACGTCAAACTCTTCGGCTGCCTGTTCGGCGCCCTGCTTTACCGCCTGCCAGAATTGGTGCTGGAACCCTTTGGATACCAGCGGAATATAGATTTCTTCCGCCATGGCCATCGAGGCCGGAGCTGCGAGGGTGGCTGCGCTGAGCGCCCCCAGAACGAAACGACGTGTTAACATGATATTCTCCTCCAGTTGGTCGTTATCTTCTTTGGTCCTAAAAATTGTTCACCCGGTCTTTTTGCGCCGCGCCATGTCGGCATAGACGGCCAGAATGATGATCGCGCCAGTGACAACGGTCTGCCATTCCTGCGCGACAGACAGAACGCGCAGCCCATTGGTCAGGACAGCCATGATAAGCGCGCCGATGAGTGTTCCCAGGATCGTGCCGCGCCCGCCGGACAGAGAGGTTCCGCCAATGACCACAGCCGCGATGGCCTCAAGTTCGTATCCCAGCCCCAAAGCGGGTTGTGCCGAGTTCAGGCGCGAGGCGATCAGGATGCCGCCGATGCCGCAAATTCCCCCGGCCAGCGCGTAGATTCGCATCTTCCAGGCGTCGGTGTTGACACCCGACAAGCGGACCGCCTCTTCGTTTGATCCCAAAGCGAACGTATAGCGGCCCAAAACAGTGCGGCTGAGGATATAGGATGCTGCAATCGCGACCAAAAACAAGATCAGCACGCCGTTCGGGATAGGTACCGAGGGGACGATTTCTCCAATCAGAGACCCGCGCGAGATCTGATCGAAACCAGGCGTGTCATTGAAATAGATCGGTCGTGTGCCCGAGATAACCAGCGATAGACCCTTGAGGATCAGCATCATGCCCAGCGTCGCGATGAAGGGCGGGATTTTCATTTTGGCCACAAATGTGCCCGAACACAGACCACAAAACGCACCCGCTGCAATGGCTGCAGCAACACCCAAAAGCAGGGGCATGCCGAGATAAGTCAGGGCTACGCCCGCAATCACGGCGCAGAAGGTCATCAAAGTGCCAACCGACAGGTCGATTCCGCCCGTGATGATCACCAGAGTTGCGGCAACGGCCAGTACGCCGTTGACCGAAGTTGCCTGCAGAATGGCAATCATGTTCGAGGTTTGCATGAAGTTCGGCGATGCGATCGAAAAGCCGATCAACAGGGCGATGAGACTGGCAAAGGCCAGCAGCTTTTGATACGCGCCGCTTTCCGACAGGCCCGCCAGGGGCTTTTTCTTGTCTATTTCCGTTGCTGTGGTCATGTTGCTGTCCCTGTGACCTGCATCGCCGCCGTGCGTTGGGTGGCCAGATGCATGATGTCTTCCTGAGTGGTGTTGTTTCCGCCGGGCAGAATTCCGGTCAGCCGGCCTTCGCACATGACGGCGATGCGGTGGCTGAGGCGCATGATTTCCGGCAATTCGGATGAGATCACGATGATCGTCTTTCCCTGCGCGGCCAGTTCTTCGAGCAGTTTGTAGATTTCCGATTTTGCACCGACATCAATACCGCGCGTGGGTTCGTCAAAGATCAGGATGTCGCAATCACGCAGCAGCCATTTTGCGATGACTACCTTTTGCTGATTGCCGCCGGACAACAGGCGCACCTCTTGCACATCCGAGGGCGTGCGAATGCCAAGCTGGGCGATATAGCCTTTGGCGGTCGAGCTGATTTCGCTATCGTTCAGAACACCGGTGGCACTGGTAAACCTATCCATCGAAGCCAGAGCGATATTGTCGCGGACGTTCATTCCCGTGGCGAGGCCGAAATGCTTGCGATCCTCGGACAGGTACCCGATCCCGGCACGCACGGCATCCACAGGGGAACGGATGGACACGATCTGCCCATGTACCCGGATTTCGCCGCCATCTAAGGGATCAGCGCCAAAGATTGCTCGGGCCACCTCGGTCCGCCCTGCCCCCATCAGCCCGGCAAACCCCAGGATTTCGCCCTTTCGGACCGAGAAGCTGACGTCTTTCAGATCGTTGACTCGTGTCAGCCCTACGACTTCCAACGCAACCTCGGCATCACTCAGGTTGGGCACATCCAAGGGATCCTCTGATACTTCGCGCCCAACCATCATCGCAATGATTTTGCTGATCGGCGTGTCACTGGCACCGACAGTGCCAACATATTCACCGTCGCGCATGACAGTCACACGGTCGGCGATTTGTTTCAGCTCGTCCATTTTGTGGCTGATATAGACAATCCCCACCCCCTCGGCCCTCAGGCGGCGGATGATGACGAACAGCTCGGCAATCTCGGCGTCGTTCAGGGCCGCGGTCGGTTCGTCCATGACCAGAACCTTGGAGCGATAGGACAGCGCCTTGGCAATTTCGACCATCTGCTGCTTGGCAATGGTCAACCCGCCGACCAGTGCTTTGGGATCGAGATTCAGGTTCATCGCCCCGAAGATTTCGGCGGTTTGAGCGTTCAGCGCAGCCTCGTCCAGACGACCAAAACGTTTCCGGGGCTCGCGTCCGATAAAGATGTTCTGCGCTACGGTCAGATCGTTCATCAGACTCAGTTCCTGATGGATGATCCCGATCCCGAGGTTCTGAGCCTCACGCGGGGATGTGGGACTGGCTGATTTGCCTTGAATGGCCAAGTCGCCGCCATCGCGCTGATAGATCCCGGACAGGATTTTCATCAACGTACTCTTACCCGCCCCGTTTTCCCCCATAAGCGCGTGGACTTCGCCCGAAAACAGATCGAACTGCACGGATTTCAGCGCGTGCACACCGGGGAAATACTTTTCGATCCCCTTCATTTCGACCAGTTTTTCCATCTCTCCTCCCATTTTGCCCCTACCCCAGACGAACCTGCGGCTACATAACAGCGCCGATTTGCCAGGGGACAAATTCAACGCCCCCAAAACCAAGCTCTTCGCTTTTTGTTTGTTCGCCCGATGCGACACGGATCAACATTTCGAACAACTCTTCGCCCTTGGCCTCGATACTGACCCCGTCAGTGACGATGTCGCCGCAATTCAGATCCATGTCTTCGGACATGCGGGCGTACATTTCCGAATTTGTTGCCAGCTTGATGCAGGGCGTGGGTTGATATCCGGAGACCGACCCCCTGCCCGTGGTGAACACGATCAAATTGGCACCCGCTGCTACCTGACCCGTGACTGAGCAAGGATCGAACCCGGGGCTGTCCATGAAGACAAAGCCCTTTTTGTCGATAATTTCGCCAAATCTGTAGACGTCGCGCATCGGGGCCGTGCCCCCCTTGGCCACCGCACCCAGAGACTTTTCAAGAATGGTCGTCAGTCCACCGCGCTTGTTTCCGGGGCTTGGATTGTTGTCCATCTCGCCGCCATTGCGCTTGGTGTAATCTTCCCACCAATGAATACGGTCGATCAGTTTTTTGCCGATTTCCGGCGTTTCTGCGCGCCGGGTCAAAAGATGCTCGGCGCCATAAATTTCAGAGGTTTCCGATAGGATTGTCGTTCCGCCATGGCGCACAAGCAGATCAGAGGCATATCCAAGCGCCGGATTGGCAGTGATGCCGGAATAACCATCCGAGCCACCGCATTGCATCCCGACCGTAATCGCACTGATCGGAGCGGGCTTGCGCACCGCATGGTTGGCCAGCCGCGCGATCCCCTCCAGCTCGGCAAGCCCGCGCTCGATCGTGCGGCGCGTACCGCCTTCGTTTTGGATGGTCATATAGCGCAAGGCACCGTCCTCGCGGATGGGGCGGCCATCAACCAGACTGGCCACTTGCATGACCTCACATCCCAGCCCAATCAGCAGAATGCCGGCAAAGTTCGGGTGCTGGGCGTACCCGGCCAGGGTGCGCATCAACGTAGCATAGCCGTCATCCTTGGACGACATACCGCAGCCCGTGCCATGCACGATGGGCACCACCCCGTCCACGTTGGGATATGGGTCAAGCAACCCACGTTTTAAGGCCGCTTCGGCGATGAACCGGGCTACTGAACCCGAACAATTCACTGTCGTCAGAATTCCGATATAATTGCGCGTGCCAACCTTCCCATCGGACCGGTGATACCCAAGAAAACTCCGCTCTTCGTCGATATGCGGCAAAGGGGTATTTGCGGTCGCATGGGCATAGTCCTGCTGATGGGCCCCCATACCAAGATTGTGGACATGGACGTGATCTCCGGCTGCGATATCTGCCTTTGCCTGACCAATGATCTGACCATAGCGAATGACGTTTTCTCCGGTAGAAATTGGGGCAATAGCAATCTTGTGCCCACGCAGAACCTGATCCCGAAGCGGGACATTCAGCCCGCAAGGCTGCGTGCCGATCTTCAGATCTCGGAGTGCAATGACGATATTGTCGTCCGGGTTCAACCTGACTGTATCGCGCGCTGCGGGCTGAGAAGCCTTTATTTTTTGGTCTGGTTGCATCATTTTCCTGTTTGCTGATCCCGACTGCTAATCGTCGGACACGCACTTGTCAACTAACATGTTAGTATGCTAGGCCACCAAATATGAATAAACCACAGGACATAAACGCTCTGCACCTGCACGATATTTCTACGTCTGAGGGCTCGTTGTCTCAGCGCGTTTACCTCTCAATCAAGCATGCAATCCTGTCGCTGGACTTCGCGCCGGGCGACAACCTCAGGAAGGCGCCGATATGCGAACGCCTTGGCGTTTCGCGTGCGCCCGTGACCGAGGCGATTGCCCGACTTGCTTCCGAGGGTCTGGTGGATGTCGTGCCCCAATCCGGCACGCGCGTATCCTATTTCTCGATGTCCGAAATTCGCGAGGGCATGTTCCTGCGTGAAGCACTTGAACTTGCGACGGTCGCCAAAGTCGCGCGCGATTTGACCGAGGATCAGCGCAAGATACTGGGCCGCAACATGCGTCTGCAAGAGCTGCTGATCGAAGATGAAGATGTCCCCGGCTTTTACGAGGCGGATGAAGAATTCCACGGCTTGCTAATGAAATTCACAGGATTCAACAGGTTAAGCGACGTCGCGCAAACCGTTTCATTGCAAGTGACCAGAGCGCGAATGCTGCTGCTGCCCACCCCGGGCCGGGTGGTGGAAACGCTGGCCGAACACCGCGCCATTTTCAACGCGATTCTTGAGAGAGATGAAAAAGCTGCACAGGACGCCATGCAACGTCATCTTGGGCAGTTGATGCCTCGGATTCAACGCTTGCAGCAGGAACAGTCCCACCTTTTCACGGACTCCCCTCATCCAATACGCGAGGCAGGATGACAGTTACCGCAACAGAGCTTCTAAATGGCCGCACGGCGCGACCCGTTCCGCTGACTCGGATGGGTTTTGGTGGCGCGCCTTTGGGGAATCTCTATCGCAAAGTATCAGATGAGGATGCGCAGGCTGCGCTACAGGCAGCCTTTGATTTGGGTATCCGATTTTTTGACACCGCACCGCAATATGGGTTGGGCCGCTCCGAGCAACGATTTGGCCAGGCTATTGCCCGGTTCGGACGCGAAGAGATTCAACTTTCGACCAAGATCGGGCGTCTGCTGCTGGATTGCGCACCGCATCAGGTCACACCCGAAGCCTTTGTTGATGTGCCGCAGAAACGTATCGTTTTCGACTATACCTATGACGGGGTCATGCGATCCTACGACGCCAGCCGCGACCGGTTGGGTGTCTCATGCGCCGATATCCTGCTTGTGCATGACGTCTGTGCGTTCAGTCAGGGTAGTCAGGAGGCATCTGATGCCAAGATCCGGGAACTGTTCGATGGCGGCGGATACAAAGCTCTGGTCGAACTTCGTGACGCCGGTGAAATCGCAGCCATTGGAGCCGGTGTAAATGAATGGCAGGTCTGCGAAAGATTATTGGGCTTGGGCGACTTTGACGGGTTTCTTCTGGCAGGCCGTTATACCCTGTTGGAACAAGACGCTTTAGACAGCTTTCTACCCCTTTGCGAAAAGCGGGACGTGGGCATAATTCTTGGCGGGCCGTACAACTCGGGTATCCTCGCAACCGGCGCTGTTCCCGGTGCGAAATACAATTATGCTGATGCACCCGAAGACATCCTTGCCCGAGTTCGCCAGATCGAGGCTGTTTGCTCAGCCCATGATACACCACTGATCGCTGCTGCCTTACAATTTGTCCTTGGCCATCCCTGCGTCAAAACCGTTGTCCCCGGCGCGGTGAATGCTGCCGAGGTGCAGGCCAATGCGGCCCTGCTCGAACGTCAAATCCCCGCTGCGCTTTGGTCTGATCTGTGTTCGGAAGGATTGATCCGTTCCGACGCCCCCCTTCCCGGAGAGGCTGCCTATGCTGCGTAATATTGATCCCATCCTGTCGCCTGACCTGTTGTACACCCTGCGCGCTATGGGGCATGGCGATGAAATCGTGATTGCGGATGCGAATTTCCCCGGCTCGAGCTCTGGGCCGGGCTGCATACGTGCCGACGGGTCAAGCGCCAGCGAAATCCTAAGAGCTATTTTGTCTGTCATGCCGTTGGACACATTTGTCCCTGACCCGGCCCTGACCATGCAGGTTGTTGGCGATCCGGATGCTGTACCTGAGGCCATCGCCGATTTTCAGACCATTATCAGCGAAATTGCAGACCACCCGGCCACGATACAAGGCCTTGAACGTTTCGCCTTTTACGACCGGGCGGCCACAGCTTTTGCGATCGTGCAAACCGGCGAACGTCGGCTGTATGGAAATATTATCCTGAAAAAGGGCGTCCTTGGATGAAGATCGACGCCCATCAGCATTTTTGGACATTGGCGCGCGAAGACTATGGCTGGCTGACACCGGATCTGGGGCCGATTTACGCGGATTTCGCGCCCGCGGATCTGGCCCCATTGCTGAAAGGAACGGGAATTGACGGTACGGTCTTGGTACAGGCTGCGCCGACAGCTGCTGAGACCGAATATCTGCTGTCACTCGCCGAGCAGGCCCCGTTCATAAAAGGCGTTGTCGGATGGGTTGATTTTGAGGCCGCCGACGCACCGGAACAAATCGCACGACTGGCTGCCCACCCGGTCTTTGTCGGTTTGCGCCCCATGGTTCAGGACATTCCCGACCCATTATGGATGCTCAAGGATGGGCTGACACCGGCTTTTGACGCTCTGCAACAGTGGAACCTTACCTTTGATGCGCTGACCCTGCCGCGACATCTGGGGCCGCTTCAACAGCTGCTGGATCGGCACCCACATATGCGCACGGTGATTGATCACGGTGCCAAGCCCCTGATTCGGGAGGGAGTCATGGAGGGCTGGCAAGAAGACATGTCGACATTGGCCCGAAATACAAATGCCTGGTGCAAACTTTCCGGGTTGGTGACCGAGGCCGGGGCGAATTGGACGGTAGAAGACTTGAAGCCCTATGTGGATCACCTGCTGAACACATTCGGGCCCTATCGCCTGATCTGGGGCAGCGACTGGCCGGTTTGCACATTAAACAGCAGTTATGAACGATGGCTCGAGGCGACCGATACGCTGTTAACCGGTCTGTCACCACACGAGCATCAGGCGATACGGGGCGGTAATGCTGCCCAAGCCTATGACCTCAGGAACTAGATTGATCTTTCCGAGGCTGTATGCCGATGGGATTTTGCCGTTGTGGTTCCCCGAAGCTTGGATTTTAGAAGGAGAGTGAAATAGATATGACATCATCCGAAAACCTTGGCCGTCTGGCTGGAAAAACTGCTCTGATCACCGCCGCGGGACAGGGCATCGGGCGTGCAACAGCCGAATTGTTCGCCGCCGAAGGTGCACAGGTTTTTGCCAGCGACATCAATGATACCTCTCTGGCAGAGTTGCAAAATATCCAAGGCGTTACGTCGGTAAAACTTGACGTAACCGATGCGGCGGCAGTGCAGGCCTTCGTCGCGGACATGCCCCCGTTGGATGTTTTGTTCAACTGCGCAGGATATGTGGCTGGCGGGTCCATTCTGGAATGTGATGAACGTGACTGGGATTTCAGTTTTGAGCTGAACGTCAAATCGATGTACCGGCTGATCCAATGTGCCCTGCCAACCATGCTGGAACATGGTGGCGGGTCTATCATCAACATGTCTTCGGTCGCCTCTTCGTTGAAGGGCGTTCCAAACAGGTTTGCATACTGCGCCTCGAAAGCCGCCGTAATCGGACTGACGAAATCGATCGCAGCCGATTTCGTCACTCAAGGAATCCGGTGCAATGCGATCTGCCCCGGCACTGTCGACAGCCCCAGCTTGCACGACCGGTTGCGCGCAACTGGGGATTACGAGAAAGCAATGACTGATTTTATCGCGCGGCAACCCATGGGCCGCATCGGAACCGCAGATGAGATCGCGGAACTTGCGCTCTATCTGGCCAGCGATGCCAGCAAATACACAACCGGACAGCCCTTTGCCATTGATGGCGGCTGGACGATCTGAAGCAAATGAGGAATGTGAAATGAAATTGCTACGATACGGCCCAGCAGGCGCGGAAAAGCCGGGCATAGTTGATAAAGACGGCACAATCCGGGACCTGTCGGGGATCGTCGCCGACATTGCCGGGGAAGCGCTTAGCGATGAAACCCTTGCACAGCTGCGCGCGCTGGATCTTGAAACCCTGCCACCCGTCGATGCCGACAGCCGTATCGGCGCCTGTGTTGGACGTGTCGGCAAGTTCATCTGCATCGGTTTAAACTTTGCCGATCACGCGGCCGAAAGCGGCATGGACCTACCTGCTGAGCCGGTGGTCTTTTTCAAAGCGACATCCGCCATCATAGGCCCCGATGACACCGTTGAAATCCCCCGCGGGTCAGTCAAGACCGATTGGGAGGTGGAACTGGGCGTCGTCATCGGAAAAGAAGCAAAATACATCTCGGAGGATGAAGCACTGGCCCATGTGGCAGGATATTGTGTGATCAATGACCTGTCAGAACGGGATTTTCAGCTGCACCGTTCAGGTCAGTGGGTCAAAGGTAAATCCGCAGATACGTTCGGCCCAATCGGTCCCTGGCTGGTGACACGGGACGAAATCCCTGATCCCCAAGACCTGCCAATGTATCTTGAGGTGAACGGGCATCGGTATCAGGATGGCTCGACCAGAACGATGCATTTCAGTGTCACAGCGGTGATCTCGCACCTGTCGCAATTCATGTCACTGCAACCCGGCGACGTGATCTCGACCGGGACACCCCCCGGTGTGGGTCTGGGGCAAAATCCGCAGGTTTACCTCAAACCTGGTGACAAGATGGAACTGGGGATCGAAGGTCTGGGGGTTCAACGTCAGAACGTCATACAGGCGTAGTCCCTGGGACCTATCAAGTGGTGCTCATCCAGTCATTCTGGGTGGGTTTCCTCGGACCAGGATCGCCGGAAATTATGCGGTGATATTCTGAATCGGTTCCGGAAATGCACAGAAAGCCTATCCGTACTGGAAAACCCGGATGCAAAGGCTATCTCAGAAACGCTCAGGTTTGTTTCATTCAACAGGGCAAAAGCACGGTCCAGCCTGAGTTCATTATAGAACCGTCCCGGCGACATGTTAGTGTGCTGCCTGAATAGCCGCTCCATATGCCGCCGGGACAGGGACGCCTGATCCGCTATTGCCTCGAGGCTAAGCTGCGTTTCAATATTCTCGCGCATGATTTGCACCGCTTCGATCAATTTGGCATTTCGCGTGCCCAAAAGCGCCGAAACCGGCGATACCTGTTTGCTGCCGCCTTCTCCCAGCCTTCTGTGCAGGCACATTTCCGAAACATTGTTCGCCAAGGCGTTGCCAAACAATTCCTCGATAACTTCAAGCATCATGTCAGTGCTGGCGTGCCCGCCCCCGCATGTTCTAAGTTTCCCGTCAATTTCATAGAGGTTCTGGGTCGGCTCCATTGTTGGGAAGTTCTCACAAAAGCCAGGCCGGTTTTCCCAATGGACGGTAAAGTTTCTGGTTCCGATCACGCCCGCCTTTGCTAAGGCAAATGCACCGGTACAAATCCCACCGAACTCACATCCATGCGCCTTTTGTCGCCGAATCCAGTTCAAGACATTTGTGTTGAAAGACCTCATCGGTTGCGTTCCGGAACACACAAAGACAAACGCTCCCTTCTCCAGGTCATGAACCGAGTGATCCGCCTGAACACGTATGCCGTTGGAACAGGTCACGGGTTCTCCGTCGGTGGAGAGCACGTACCATTCGAACAGCTGCTTTCTGGACAGTTGATTTGATATGCGCAGAGGCTCAATCGCGGCACTGAAAGCCAGCATCGTCGTGTTGGGTAAAAGCAGAAAATAGAAGGCCTTGGGCGGCCCGTCATAGGAAACGTCCACGGAAATTGCGCCTTTTGGCAAAAAGCGCGGATTATCCATACGATCCTCTTTCATGTTTAATCCTTATAGAACGTGACCATTTTTACTGTGGCAGCCGAGGCGGCTTGAAATCAATCAACACTTTATATTCATTAGTGAATGCAAGGCTCTTGGAAAACCGGTGTCTATTTTGTATTTTGGATACAAAATTACACCAGCAGAGACTGTAACAATGCCAAGAACCCGCGCAATTCCCAGGCAAAGTTTGCCCGATGTCATCACAAATGACCTGCGCGAGCGGATTCTAAGCGGTGAGATGGCAGAAGGTGAAGCCATCCGTCAAGAAGCATTGGCAGAAGACTATGACGTGTCACGCATGCCCATACGAGAAGCGTTAAAACGGCTTGATGCAGAGGGTCTTGTGCAGCTGACCAACAATCGCGGCGCTGCGGTGACAAGACATTCGCTGTCAGAAATCGGTGAGATATTTGACCTCCGGATAATGTTGGAGGTCGATCTGTTCAGGCGTGCAATTCCACAGATGACCGAGGCAAATTTTGCCGAATGCGAAAGGTTTCTGGACGAAATGGAAACGTCCTACGAAGCCTATGATGTCGGGCGGTGGGGTGGTTTGAACTACGAATACCACAATGCGCTTTACGCTGCAGCAGACCGTGGGATCACCAATGATATACTACAACGGATCAATCTACAGTCCGATCGCTATGTCCGTATGCACCTGAGCGTTATGGAACAACGCGAGCCCGCAAAAAAGGACCATCGCCAACTGCTGACGCTGGCCGAGAATGGGCAAGTTGAGGAAGCCTGCGCGCTGTTGACCCAACATATTGGGCGCACAAAAGACCATTTGCTTGCGATGGTCACCGCAACGCGCAGTTCCGAGAGCTAACCTAACCCAGCGGATGCAGGCACGCAGCCTGATGGGTTGTTCCTTGCAGATCGGGTGGTGCCGCACGGCATTCGTCAGTTGCCAGCCAGCATCGCTGAGCAAAGGCACATCCTTTGGGGATATTCATCGGTGAGGGCAACTCACCTTCCAGCTTGATCCGTTCCTTACGCGCCTCGGGGTCGGCACGCGGTGTCGTCGACAACAACGCTTTGGAGTAAGGATGCCGGGGCGCCGCGAACAACTGTTCTTTCGGAGCTTTCTCGACTGCGCGTCCCAGATACATGACAATTACGTCATCAGCGAAATGCTTCACCACAGACAGGTCATGCGAGATGAACAGGTAGGCCAGGTTCAGACGCTCTTGCAGTTCAACCAGCAGGTTCAGGATTTGTGACTGGATCGAAACATCCAGCGCCGATACCGGTTCATCCAAAACCAGAACCTTGGGGTTCAGCATCAGGGCTCGGGCAATCGCAATCCGCTGCCGTTGGCCGCCCGAAAACATGTGGGGGTAGCGATCATAATGCTCGGGGCGCAGACCGACAAGATCAATCATTTCGCGCGCGCGAGTTTCCCGTTCCGCAGCGGTCATATCGGGCCGGTTGATGATCAGAGGTTCCTGCAGGATCTGACCGATCCGTTGTCGCGGATTAAGCGAACCATAGGGATCCTGAAACACGATCTGCACGTTTTTGCGCATCTCAGCCCACTTTGACGGGGTGATTTCGACGCCGTCGATGGTCAGCGTTCCCGAAGTGGGCTTTTCAATCATCGTTACGACGCGAGCGAGGGTGGATTTACCGCACCCGGACTCTCCTACAATGGCCAGCGTCTTGCCAGGCTCTAGGGCAAAATCCACACCGGAAAGGGCTTTGACCGTTGCCGATTTCGACAGCAATCCCCCTTTGACCTCATAGTGCCGGGCCAACGCGTTTGCCTGAACGATCGGGGCGGTCATGCCAATTCTCCAGCGGTGATTTCCTTGACGTGGTGACAGCGGGCCTTGCCGAAATCTGCTCCATGCGGAGCGGGTGGTGTGTTCCGGCACAAGTCATCGGCGAATTGGCATCGCGGGCTGAACAAGCAACCTTTGGGACGGTCAAATTGACCAGGAACAACACCTGGAATCGTCGGCAGCAATTTCGAAGTTGCCCGTTCAGGCAAAGCGTTCAGCAAAGCTGAGGTATAAGGATGGCGCGGTGTGCGGAACAGATCGCGTACCGGCTGTTCCTCGACCTTTTGACCGGCATATTGGACCTGAACCCGCTCGGCGGTTTCTGCCACAACACCCATGTCATGGGTAATCAGAACAAGGCCCATCCCCTGCTCATCGCGCAATCGGACCAACAGATCCAGAATCTGCGCCTGAATCGTTACATCAAGCGCGGTAGTGGGTTCATCCGCGATCAGAAGTTTCGGGGTGCAGGCAATCGCCATCGCGATCATGACCCGCTGATTCATGCCGCCCGACATCTGGTGAGGGAATGTATTCAGACGGCTCTCGGGTGCCGGGATCCCCACCAGGTCAAACAGCTCAATCGCGCGCTGATGACGGTCTTTGCGATTTAGCCCCAAATGGATACGCAGTGCTTCCTTGATCTGGAAACCGACCGTGAAACAGGGGTTTAGCGAAGACATCGGCTCTTGAAAGATCATGGCAATATCTTTGCCGATGATCTTGCGCCGATCCCGTGCCGAGATTTTGGTCAGGTCGCGACCCTCAAAGCTCATTTCATCTGCAGTGATTGTCGCCGTCCATGGCAGCAACCCCATCAGCGCCAGCATTGACACGGATTTACCCGAGCCGCTTTCCCCGACAATGGCCATCAACTCGCCCTTGTTGACAGACAGATCAACGCCATCCACAGCGCGGAACTCACCCGACGCAGTAGCAAACTCGACCGAAAGATTTCGGATTTCCAACAGGCTCATGTCGTCAGCTCCGTTTCAGCTTGGGGTCCAGCGCGTCGCGCAGACCGTCGCCCATCAGGTTGATTGCCAGCACCGTGACCAGAATGGCCAGGCCCGGGAAAGTTACCACCCACCAGGCGCGCAGAATGAATTCGCGCGCTTCGGCCAGCATCGTGCCCCATTCGGGCGTTGGCGGCTGCGCCCCCATGCCCAGAAAGCCAAGTGCCGCAGCATCCAGAATCGCGGTCGAGAAGGACAGCGCCGCCTGGACAATGATCGGCGCCAGACAGTTCGGCAGCACGGTTTTGAACATCAGGCGTGCCTTGCTTGCACCGGCCACACGAGCCGAGGTCACATAATCCTTTTGCCGTTCGGCCAGAACCGAGGCGCGGGTGAGGCGCACGTAATGTGGTTGAAACACAATGGCGATGGCGATCATTGCATTGGTCAGAGACGGGCCCAGAATGGCGACCAGAACCAGTGCCAGCAGCAGCGACGGAAAGGACAAGATAATATCCATCACGCGCATGATCATCGTATCGACCCATTTGGGTGCAAACCCGGATAGCAGGCCAAGAACCACACCGCCTGACACGGCCACACAAACCACGACGATCCCGACAAAGAAGGAATAGCGAGATCCCATAATCAGCCGCGAAAGCATATCCCGGCCCAGCGGATCAGTCCCCAGCGGGAAGGCCCAACTGCCGCCTTCCTGCCATGCCGGAGGCTGCAGGATATGCTCGCGGAACTGTTCGGTTGGATCGTAGGGGGCCAGCAAAGGTGCGAAGGCAGCGCAAAAGACAAAGGCGGCGAATACCCACAGGCCAATCACCGCGCCGCGGTTTTCACTGAAATAAAACCAGAATTCGCGCAAGGCGCTTGGGCGGTCTTCGGTTTTGGGTGCGTTTGCGGATAGTTCAGCCATCACCGCCTCCGGATTTTTGGATTGATGATGCCATAAAGGACATCGACCAGTAGGTTCACCAGCATCACGATCACGGCGATCATCAGAAGACCGCCCTGCACCACCGGGTAATCGCGCCGGAAGATGCTGTCGACCATCCACTTGCCGATGCCCGGCCAGCTAAAGATCGTCTCGGTCAGAATTGCACCAGCCAGCAAAGTTCCAACCGACAGGCCGATCACCGTAATCACGGGGATCAACGCATTACGCAGAGCATGCAGCCCGTTGATCCGAGTGGGTGACAGGCCTTTTGCCCGCGCGGTACGAATGTAGTCCTCGCCCAAAACCTCAAGCATCGCCGAGCGCGTCTGACGCGCAATGACAGCCAGCGGGATCGTCCCCAGAACAATCGTTGGCAGAATCAAATGCCGAACAGCCGACGTGAATGCCCCGGGTTGCCCCGACAAAAGACTGTCGATCAGCATAAAGCCGGTCACGCTGGGGAAGTAATACAGAAGGTCGATCCGACCCGAAACAGGCGTCCAGCCCAGGTTGCCCGAGAACACGATGATCAGCAGCAGCGCCCACCAGAAGATCGGCATCGAATATCCCACCAGCGCAGATGACATCAGCGCCCGATCAAAGAATTTGCCCCGGTTGACTGCGGCAATGACACCGGCGGGCAACCCAAGGGCCACCGCGAAGATCATCGCGCAGATCGACAATTCCAGCGTCGCTGGGAACAGGGCAAAAAACTCGTCCCAGACCGGTTTCTTGGTGACAAAGCTTTCGCCCAGATCGCCCTGCATAACGCCGGTCAGATAGTCCCAATATTGTTGGAGGACCGGCTTGTCGAAGCCCAGTTTGACCACCATTTCCTGATAGCGTTCCTCGGACATTCCGCGTTCACCGGCCATGACGATGATCGGATCACCGGGCAAAACCCGAATGAACATGAAGGAGATAAGCGTTACACCCAGGAATGTCGGAATGAACATACCGAGACGAGAAAGAAAGTAGCCAAACATCAGCGACCTATGATTGTGAGATCTTTGGGAAAGTGGGTCAGCGACCGACAGCCATCCCCTGTAACAAGCACGTCATCTTCTATGCGCACGCCGAAATTGTCCAGCGCGTATAGGCCCGGCTCGTTTGTCCAAACCATGCCCGGAAGGATTTTCTGGTCGTTTCCACGCATGATATACGGCGCTTCGTGAACGTCGCGGCCCAGCCCGTGGCCCGTTTTAGTGCGGATCCGATCGGCATAGGGTGACGCTTCGAGCACGCTGATCACGGCATCGTCGATATCATGCGCCGTGACACCGGGACGGCAGGCTTTGAACCCTGCCAGATTGGCGCGCAGAACGGTGTCATAGACCGCCCTGCCCTCGTCCGAGACCTCTTCGACAAAGAATGTCCGGGTGATGTCGGCGGCAAACCCATGTTTGCGGGCTCCGAAATCAAACAAAAGCGCATCGCCCGGTTTGATCTGGTAATCCGCCCGCGCCTTACCATGGGGCCGCGCCGAGTTATCCCCGGCGGCAACAATCGGCGAAAATGCCAGCGAGGCGGCGCCTTCCGCAAACAGCGCCTGAATCAAGGCCTGTTCAATCTGCAATTCGGTCTGACCGACGCGCACATCCGCAATCACGCGCTCTAACGCGCGCTCAGAGATGTCGATCGCGGCTTGAAGCGCTGCGATATCGTCTTCTGTCTTGATAATGCGCAAGCCAGAAATTTCACGCTCGGCATCGACAATCTGCAGGTCCGGTAACGCGTTGGTAAACGCCTTCGACACAAAGACTCGCATCACCTGCCCTTCCACAGCCAGCGATGTCAGCGGCATATGCTTGGCGAGGGCTGCAAAGGCGTCATCATACCCGGTCTGGTCGAACCAGTCGAAAACGGCGCCTTCAAATCCAACCAGGTCCCAACTGCCGAGCTCAAGGTTGGGAACGATGGCCGCAGGAGAACCTTCGCTGGGGACCACGACCACAAAGGGCCGTTCGTGGCTCATGAAAGGTTTTCCCAATGCGCGGGTGAAATTCGGGCCGGGCACAAGGGCCACGGCATCAACTGACATGTCCTTTGCCAGTTGACGGTACTCGGACAAATTCGGCATCAGGGCCGACCTCCAATAAGAAACCGGAGCCGCCACGCGGGCGGCTCCGGTCGGTAAGTGATGAATTATTCGACGCTCACACCGTAGAAGATGTGGCCGCCCAGCGGGTGCACTTTATAGCCCTGCACTTCGTTGCGCATCGGCATAAAGACCACCGAGTGTGCGATCGTTGCCCAAGGCGCCTGCTCTTTGAAGACCACCTGAGCGTCTTCGTACAGCTTGGTGCGTTCGGCCTGATCGGTGGACTGCTTGGCCTTGAGGATCAGCTCTTCGAAGGGCTCGTGGCACCACTGCGCCCGGTTCGAGGCTTCGCGTCCGTCACAACCCAGCAGAACCGCCAAGAAGTTGTCTGGATCGCCATTGTCACCGGTCCAACCCAGCAGAACGGCTCCGTCACGGTCCAGATCTTTCGAACGCGACAGGTATTCACCCCATTCATAGGACACGATTTCGACGTCGACACCAACCTTGGCAAAATCCGCTTGGATCAGCTCGGCCATACGGCGTGCATTCGGGTTATAGGGACGCTGTACCGGCATAGCCCAAACCTTCATCGACAGGTCGGATACGCCTTCGGCTTCCAGCATCGCCTTGGCCGCTTCGGGATCATACGCGTCATCGGTGATGGCGTCGTTATAGCCCCACATGGTTGGCGGGATCGGGTTCTTGGCAACTTGGCCCGAGCCCTGGAACACGACGTCGATGATCGCATTCTTGTCGATCGCCATGTTCAGCGCCTTGCGGACCTTCGGATTGTCGAACGGTGCCATGGTGGTGTTGTAGGCGAGGTAGCCGACGTTCAGACCTTCCTGCTCCAACATGTTGATATCTGCATCGTCCTGCATCGCTTGAATGTCGGCCGGGTTCGGATAAGGCATGATATGACATTCGCCCGCTTTCAGCTTTTGATAGCGAACCGATGCATCCGGCGTGATAGCGAAGATCAGGTTCTCCACATCCGCAGGGGCCTTCCAGTAGTCGGCATTCTGCGCATAGCGGATCACCGCGTCTTTCTGGTAGGCTACAAACGAGAACGGACCAGTCCCGATCGGTGCTGTGTTCAGCTTCTCAGGCGTACCCGCGGCCATCATCGCATCCGCATATTCCGCAGACAGGATCGAGGCGAAGTCCATCGCCATGTTGGCCACAAAAGGCGCTTCAGGCTTGGACAGGGTGAACTTCACTGTGTAGTCGTCGACTTTTTCAATCGACTCGACCAGGTCCGGCATACCCATGCCCTGGAAATATTCCCAGGTACCACCAGATACCTGATTATAGGCATGGCCTTCATCCTTCTGGCGCATGAACGAGAAGATCACGTCATCAGCATTGAAATCACGCGTCGGCGTGAATTCGTCATTCGAATGGAATTTGACGCCCTGACGCAATTTGAAGGTATATTCCAGACCATCATCGCTGGCCTCAACGCTTTCCGCCAGACCGGGGATAACATTGGTAGTACCGGTCTCAAACTCGAGCAGACGGTTGTAAATCGGGTGTGACGAGGCATCAAAGGTTGTCCCTGCGGTAAATAGCGCCGGGTCAAAGCCTTCGGGTGATCCTTCCGAGCAATATACCAAAGTATTTGCTTGGGCCGCAGCACTGGACAACGCAATCGCTGCAGTTGCGGCCATCAATCTAAGTTTCATGAGTTTCTCCCAGAAATGTTTTTTCTTCAGATTTTCGCGTTGTTCTAATTTCTAGTCAGAACAATCTTTGATGACTGTCACCGCCGCGAAATCCCTGCCCAATGTATCCAAAATACAAAATCCATTGTCAACTGAGTTCACCGCCCAGCGATCAGGAAGTAAAAAAGAGGGCAGGTACAGCGTTATGATTTGCCTGGTCGAGCCTGTTTTCTAACTGATTTCGGTTCTTTGGCGATTAGAGCCAAGCAGTGGCGAAGCCACCGGGCAGGAGCGTCCGAACTCTTGAATGCCATCAATCCTAAATGCCGCGGGCTTCAGGGATCGACCTCCACATCCATGTCTTGAATCGAGTCGATCCGACCCAAATGTCAGGCGCCGTAACGGGCCATGAACATGTCGACAGCCTGCAGCGCGACCTCTTCAATCTCAGCCTCTGAAAAGCTGCTTTGAATGCCGAATGTGGATCGGGGCCAAAGGCGGACCTTGCACAATTCCGAAAACTGTTCAGCGGCAAATTGAAGGTCCTCGATAACCAATTCGCCTTTATTCACCGCTTTTTGCAGATATTCTGCAAGTTGCCGGGTGCCATTTTGCGGCCCCGCCTCATAGAAGGCGCGGCCAAGTTCGGGGAACCGATCTTGCTCGGCCACGCAGATGCGGAACACCTGCTGCGCAAAATCCGACACCAGAAATGCGGCCAGCTGGGTCGCAGCGATGGTCAGCACCTCGCGTGCGGGTTTTGTATCGTCAACCATCGAAACGACATTCTCGGCCATACGGCAGCATTCGTTCTGAGCGACCTCCATGAAAAGAAGACGCTTATCCGGGAAATAGCTGTACAATGTCGCCTTGGAAACACCCGCCGCGCGCGCAATGTCATCTACGCTAGCTCCTTCGAAACCATCTGCCATGAACACCGATCGGGCTCCTTGCAGGACCTGATCAAATTTTCGGCCTGTTCGCAAAATGGCAGTTGCTTCGGACATGCGCTCTCCTTCAGGGGTGGATTCGTCGAATCTATAAACTGATCAGTTCAGATACAACGATTCGCATAGGATTTCGGCCATGGGCAGGCGGGATTATGGTAATTTTTCCGTTAGGTCAGTCCGCGAAGGTCGTTCGGCGGGGCCTGATTGGCCAGGGGTTGCCGCCAGAGAAAACCGTGCTAACACTCTGGCCATGGCTGATATTTTTCTGCGTACGCTGCCGTTCTTTGCGATTATCGGCCTGGGGTATTGGGCTGGGCGCAGTCGGTTCTTTTCGGAAGAAGCCACGGCCTATCTGACGAAATTCGTGTTCTATTTTGCACTTTCGGCAATGTTGTTCCGCTTTGCCGCCACCCTGCCCTTTGCCGAGATATTCGACGGCAGATTGGTCGCGGGCTATCTGCTGGGAACGCTTACGGTTTATGCTCTGGCCAGTCTGATCGCGTGGATGCGCGGCCTTGACATGCCAACCTCTGCCGTCGAGGCCCAATGCGCTGCGATCGGCAATGTGGGCTTTCTGGGGCTGCCGATGCTTGCGCTTTTGTTCACCGAAGCAGCAATCGGCCCGGTCATGCTGGTATTGACTGTCGACCTTGTGGTGTTTTCCTCGCTGATTGTGATTTTGATCAATGCCGGGCGCGATGGGCGGCTGACGCCGGCAACATTTCGGTTGATTGGCCTCGGTTTGCTCAAAAACCCGATGATCGTATCTATTTCAGCGGGGCTTTTGTGGTCAGCCTTCCAAATTCCCGTGCCAGTTCCACTGAACGATTTTCTGACAATCCTGGGCGGGGCAGCCACTCCGGGAGCCTTGTTTGCGATAGGGGCATCGCTCGCCAGCAAATCCGCCGAGCGTGTTCAGATCGCTGCCTGGCTGAGTTTTTGCAAGCTGATCATTCATCCGCTCTGCGTTGCTGTCTTCGTAATCTGGTTGATCCCGGCGGAAAGCTTCTCGGCTTCGGTTGCCATTGCAGCGGCAGCACTGCCTGTCGCTGGGAATGTCTATATGCTGGCGGCCTATTACGGGGTCGCACCCCATCGGGCTTCGGCCGCAATTCTCTTGTCTACCGTGGTCAGCATCCTGACACTGCCGCTGGTGATTGCCATAGCCGGAACATTCTAAGCCACAGATAGGGAAAATACTCGCTGGCCGCAGGAACACAGACTTTACGCACGGACCGAGTAACGATAGCCATGGCGCGAACCTAACGTAAGGACGGAACCAAATGGAAACCCTTTCGGAAAACGCTTGTTTCGGAGGCGTCCAGGGCGTCTACCGCCACGCCTCGGCTGCCTGCCAATGCGACATGACTTTTGGACTGTTCCTGCCCGCCGAGGCAAAGGACGGCCCGGTTCCGGTTCTATGGTATCTGTCTGGTCTGACCTGTACCCATGAAAACGCCATGACCAAGGCCGGGGCGCAGGCCTGGGCCGCGGAACAGGGTATCGCCCTTGTTTTCCCTGACACATCCCCGCGCGGCGAAGGCGTTGCCGATCACGAGGACTACGATCTGGGCCAGGGCGCGGGGTTTTATGTGAATGCCACGCAATCACCCTGGGCACCGCACTTCAACATGTGGGACTATGTGGCCGAGGAATTGCCCGCTCTGCTGGTTGAAACCTTTGCAATCGACGCAGACCGCCAGGCCATTACCGGCCATTCCATGGGCGGCCATGGCGCCCTGACATTGGCAATGAACCTACCGGGCCGGTTCCGATCGGTTTCGGCATTTGCACCGATTTCAAACCCAACAAGCGCCGATTGGGGCCGCAAACAACTGAAGGCATATCTGGGCGATGACGCGGCCCAATGGGCCAAGCACGACGCATCGCTGATGATGAAGAACACCGGTTTCGACGGCCCTGTCCTGATCGACACCGGCGACAATGACCAGTTCATCGACCTGTTGCGCCCCGAGGCGCTGGCCCAGGCGATAGCCGAACGTCGCCAACAGGCAGTTTTCCGTCTGCAGCCCGGCTATGACCATTCTTACTTCTTTGTGTCGACCTTCATGGAAGACCACATCACTTTCCACGCCGAAGCACTGTATGGAGACTGAGGCATGAGCAAATACGACTATGACCTGATCATTGTCGGGTCCGGCCCTTCCGGTCGTTCGGCGGCGATTCAGGCAGGCAAGTTGAAACGCCGGGTGCTGGTTATCGACCGCAAGGATCGATTGGGTGGGGTCTCGGTCCATACCGGGACCATCCCGTCAAAAACTCTCCGCGAGACAGTGCTGAACCTGTCTGGCTGGCGCGAGCGCAGCTTTTACGGGCGCTCGTACCGGGTAAAGGATCAGATCCGGGCCGAAGACCTCAAGGCTCGGTTGCACATGACGCTGGACCATGAGGTCGACGTGCTGGAACATCAGTTCAACCGGAACCACGTGGAAACCTTAAATGGTCTGGCAAGATTTGTCGGTCCCCACGAGATTGAGGTTGCAACCGACGCAGGCGAAACCACACGTCTGTCCGCCGCAAAGTTCCTGATCGCCACCGGAACCAAGACCTATCGTCCCGATTATGTGCCCTTCAACGGGAAGACTATCGTCGATGGCGATGATTTTCTGGAGATGGCCGAGATACCGCGCTCGCTATGCGTGATCGGGGCCGGTGTAATCGGTGTGGAATATGCCACGATGTTTTCCGCGCTTGATGTACGTGTCACCCTGATTGAACCCCGCGAGACGTTTCTGGATTTCATCGACAGCCGGCTGATCCACGACTTTACCCACCAAATCCGCGAAAACGGCGTGGATTTGCGGCTGGGCTCTGCCGTTGAAAAGATCGAAGATGGAGGTAGCCACGTAGAAGTGACGCTCGAGAATGGACGGCATGTCCGGGCCGAGATGTTGCTGTTTGCCGCCGGGCGGATGGGCGCGACCTCGGCCTTGAATCTGGATGCTGTCGGGCTGACAACCGATCACCGCAACCGGATTGAGGTCGATCGCAAGACCTATCAGACAGCGGTACCGCATATCTATGCGACCGGAGATGTAATCGGACATCCCTCGCTGGCATCAACCTCGCTGCAGCAGGGGCGCGTGGCGGCATGTCACGCGTTGGAGACCCCGACCCTGCCGGAAAGCCCCTGGTACCCTTACGGCATCTATTCGGTGCCCGAGATATCCACCTGCGGCATGTCCGAAGAGGAACTACAGGAGCGCGATATCCCTTATGAGGTTGGCGTCGCGCGATTCCGCGAAACTTCTCGCGGGCATATCATGGGGTTGGAACATGGCATGTTGAAGATGCTGTTTTCGCTGAAAACCCGCCGGGTTCTTGGTGTGCAGATCGTAGGCGAAGGCGCGACTGAGCTGATCCATATCGCACAGGCTGTATTGAACCTGAAAGGCACAGTGGATTATTTCGTTCAAAACACATTCAACTACCCGACCTTGGCCGAGGCTTATAAGATCGCTGGTCTGGATGCGTTCAACCGGATGCCCATCCCCGAGGAATTCAAGGTCAAGAAGAAGCCTGCCGAGAAACAGGCAAAGAAAGCGTGACAACCCTGTACATAGACGCAGATGCCTGTCCAGTGAAGGCCGAGGCCGAGCGTGTAGCGACCCGACATAAGATTCCGATGGCTCTGGTTTCGAACGGTGGCCTGAGGCCTTCGGCCAATCCTCTGGTACAGGTTGTGATCGTGTCCGCAGGTGCGGATGAGGCCGATAAATGGATCGCAGAGCGTTGTGGTACAGGGGACGTGGTTGTGACCTCAGACATTCCTTTAGCCGCGAAATGTGTTGAAGCAGGTGCGCGTGTATTACGTCACAACGGCGAGGCCTTTACCGCCGCCAATATTGGTCAGCAACTGGCGATGCGCGACCTGATGGCAGACCTGCGTTCGGCAAACCCTCTGGGCGCCGGGGGCGGTGGCAAGCCTTTTGGCAAGGCCGATAGGTCCCGGTTTTTGGATGCGTTGGAACGGGAATTGCGGGCGGCACTAAGGGCGTGACCCTCCCGCCCGTCACAGACGCATCAGAGATGCGTCCCCTCCGGTTGGGCCGGGCAGCGCTGCGCGCTGCAGTTCCTGTCTTGAAAAGCGCAGCAAGGATTGATTCAGTCAGCCCCAGCAGAGATTCTAAGAAGGTTTGTTCATGCCAATAGAAGCGGTGGTTTTCGACATCGGGAATGTCCTGATAGAATGGCAGCCAGAACGGTACTACGACGCGGTTATTGGTGAAGACCGTCGCCGGGCCATGTTTGCCGAGGTTGACCTGCATGGAATGAATGATCTGGTTGATCAGGGGCATCACTTCACGGACACCATCTATGGCTGGGCTGATAAATATCCCCAATGGCGGGATGAAATTCGGATGTGGCACGACAAATGGATCGAATTGGCCACGCCAGAAATTCCCCACTCGGTACGACTGCAACGTGCGCTGCGCGCCAAAGGCATCTCGGTCTTTGCGCTCACAAATTTCGGGGTGCAGAATTTTGAGTATGCAACCACGGTCTATCCATTCCTCAACGAGTTCGACCGGCTGTATGTTTCAGGTCGCATGCAGACAGTGAAACCGCATGTCCCGATTTACGAGATGGTCGAAGCCGATTGTGGTCTGGCGCCCGAGACGTTGTTGTTCACCGACGACCGGATCGACAATATCGAAACGGCGCAGGCGCGAGGCTGGCAAACGCATCATTTTGAGGGCCCGCTAGGATGGGCAGACCGGTTGGTGGCAGAGGGGCTTTTGACCCGCGAAGAGGCCCGCTAGATTAGGCTGCGACGGGTAGCGGCCGGTTCTCGCGGATGGGAAGGTGAACGATGGCGCTGAAGGCGCCGATGGCCACGCCGATCCACCAGACAAAGGTGTAATCTCCGTACTGGTCATACATGCGGCCGCCAAGCCAGACGCCAAGAAAACTGCCGACCTGATGGCTGAAGAAGATGATGCCGTAAAGCGTACCCATGTAGCGCAACCCATACAAATGTGCGACGAGCCCCGAGGTCAGTGGAACCGTTGCAAGCCAGAGCGAACCCATGACCAATGAGAATACAACGACCGTGATTGGCGTGATCGGCAGGATTATGAAAGCCGCCGCTGTAAGCGTGCGGGCGGCATAAATAGAGGCCAGAAGGTATTTCTTGGGAAAGTGCATTCCGGCCCACCCCGCCAGCAATGTCCCTCCGATATTGGCCAACCCGATCAATGAAATCGACACAGCCCCTAATGCGGAAGTTGTCGTTATACCAATGGAATCCAGTATTCCACCCGGCTGAATCGGGCCGCACATTTCGGTAACGAAAGCGGGAAAATGCGCTGTGATAAAGCCAAGCTGATAACCACAGCTGAAAAATCCCAGGAAAATCAGGGTATAAGACGGGTCCCGGAAGGCCTTGCCCAGAATTTGCCCCATGCTTTCTTCGATTTCGGCTTTGGTTGCGGCTTGGGGCGCGCGCATGAAGGGCAGAGTCATGACCAGTGCCAGGATGGCAACGGCAAACACGATGAAAACCTGTTGCCAGGGCATAAAAGACAAAAGCCATTCCGCCGTTGGAGCACCCAAAACCTGGCCAAAGCTTCCTGCCGCTGTCACGACGGCCAGAGACATAGAGCGGTTATGATCAGAGGACGCCCGCCCAACTACGGCAAGCACGACACCAAACCCCGTGCCGGCAATCCCAAAGCCCACAAGCCAGGCGTACATCTGATGCTCGAACGGGGTAACGGACCACGCCGACAACACCATGCCCGCTGCATAGGTCAATGCCCCGAGCACAATCGCACAGCGATCCCCCACCTTCTCGGCGATGGCGGCAAAAATGGGTTGTCCAATTCCCCAAGCGAGATTCTGGATCGCAATCGCCATCGAAAAATCGGTGCGCAGCCAGCCGAATTCAGTCGCAATGGGGATCTGGAACACGCCAAAGGATGCCCGCACGGCAAAACTGACGGCGATAATTATGCAGCCGACGATCAAGATCGGGTTTAGCAGGCGCGCGTGTTGGGGCATTGAATCCTCGGAATGGCCGAGCCGCGACGGTACGCAAATTTGTACCGTGGTCAATTCAGGAGTTTTGGCGCCGCGGATAAGCAAAATTGATGCATCTTCCAAATGCCTTCTTTTCAACGCCCTGAGGTGAAGGTATCCCTCGGGATATGTCAGATTTGATATCGCTTTACGAGGCACGCATCGCCGATGGCACTTTGACGCGGGACGATGCGCAAGAGGCTGTCCTTCCGCATTTCGAACGCATTCGCGCGGCCTTGGCTACCCCGGTCAGGCGTGGTTTCTTTCGCAAGGCACCCCCGCCGCCCCAGGGACTTTATCTGTGGGGCGGAGTTGGTCGTGGCAAGTCGATGTTGATGGATATGTTTGTCGACGCGCTTGGCGACATCCCTGCCCGTCGCGTCCATTTTCATGCTTTCATGCAGGAAATCCACGCGGGGATGCACAAAGCTCGTAAGGACGGAGTTGAGGATGCGCTTGCACCGGTCGCGGACTCGGTTGTCAAATCCGTAAAACTGCTGGCATTTGACGAGATGCAGATCACCGATATCACCGATGCGATGATCGTCGGGCGGTTGTTTGATCTTTTGCATGCTGGCGGGGTCGTGGTCATCACCACATCCAACCGGCACCCGGACGAATTGTACAAGAACGGCTTGAACCGCCAGCTCTTTTTGCCATTCATCGCGCATATCAAGGAACAACTTCAGATATGGGAACTGGTCTCGCCCACTGATTACCGACAGAACCGTCTTGAAGGTGCGCCAGTCTATTTCACGCCGATCGGCCCCGAGGCTCGACAGAATATCCGATCCGTCTGGAACGATCTCGCGGGCGGTGCGGCGGAACCGCTGATGTTGCAGGTGAATGGCCGTGCTGTCGAATTGCCGGCCTTTCGGAACGGGATAGCCCGAGCAAGCTTTTATGACCTGTGCGGACGGATGCTGGGCCCTGCAGATTATCTGGCCGTTGCCGAGGCAGTCAAAGTTCTGGTTCTGGAGGACATCCCGCGCCTTTCCCGGAATAATTTCAATGAGGCCAAGCGCTTTGTGACGTTGATTGACGCCTTGTACGAGGCGCGGGTTCGCCTGATCTGTTCGGCGGCAGCAGAGCCCGAGATGTTGTATGTCGAGGGTGAAGGGACGTTCGAGTTCGAACGCACTGCCTCGCGACTGCGCGAGATGCAGGCTGAGGATTGGGGGGCATAGGGGCGCTGCCCTGTCACGTTTTGCGCGCCTCCCCCAGGGTATTTCCGCCGGGTGAAGACCTATCCGTTTTCGCGTAGGATGTTGCCCGCCAAATAGAGTGATCCGCAAATCAGGATACGGGCCTGAGGGTCTTGGTCTGTGATTTTCTGCAGGGCCGCGGATACACTCTCTGCTGTGTCGGCTTTCATGCCAACCTGGTCAGCAGCCTGCGCCGTATCTTCAGCGCTAAGCGTCGCGGCCTCACCCGGTATCGACACTGCGGTCAAGCTTTGAGCCTGCGTGGCAAGCGGTGCAAGATAGCCAGCGACATCTTTGGTGTTGAGCATTCCGCAGATCAAATGTGTCGGAGATTGCGGTAATTTTCTCAGCACTTCAGCAAGCGCAATTCCCGCGGCGGCATTGTGCCCACCATCCAGCCACAGCTCGGCCTGTGCGGCCTGTTCAACAAGCGGGCCGGATTTCAGACGCTGCATCCGTGCTGGCCACTCGGCCTTGGTAACGGCGGCCTCATAGGCCTGATCACCAAGTTCGAGATGGCGCAATACCGCTATTGCCGCACCCGCATTCTGAATTTGATGTGCGCCAAGCAAGTTGGGCAGCGACAGATCCCGCAGCCCGATTTCGTCCTGATACACAAGACGTCCGTTTTCCTCGGTCACATGCCAGTGCTGACCGTGTACCAGCAATGGGGCACCCAGACGGGCCGCTGTATATTCGATGACCTCAAGCGCTTCGTCCTGCTGTGGGCCGACGATACAAGGGACGCCCGGCTTGATGATCCCGGCTTTTTCGGCAGCGATCTTGCCCAACGTGTCGCCTAGAAACTGTTCATGGTCGATGGAAACCGGCGTGATAACCGTCACGGCGGGTTCGTGCACCACGTTTGTTGCATCCAGGCGCCCGCCAAGGCCGACCTCAAGCAAGGTATAATCAGCCTGTTTGCGGGCAAAGGCCAGGAGGGCCGCACAGGTCGTAATCTCGAAATAGGTGATGTTCTCACCACCATTGGCGGCATAGCACTCATCAAGGACGTTTGTCAGTTCGGCTTCCGAAATCAACTCACCTGCCAGCCGAATACGCTCGTGAAACCGGGCAAGATGCGGAGAGGTATAGGCGTGAACCGTTTTCCCCGCCCCTTTCATACCGGCGCGGATCATAGCCTGCGTAGACCCCTTGCCATTTGTCCCTGCGATATGAACGACCGGAGGCAATTTGGTCTGAGGGCTTTCCAGTGCGGCAAGCAAACGCCACACCCGATCCAGCGTCAGGTCAATGATCTTGGGATGCAGCGCCATCATCCGATCAAGGATGACGTCTGACGATGGCGAAGTCATTCCTGATCCGCGTCTTTCTCTGGGGCTTCGGGGGTGGGCGCGGGCAAATCACCTTTGACCGCAGGAGGCTGATTCATCAGCATGCGGGTAATCGTGATCAATTCGTCACGCATTTCGGTACGCTTCGTTACCCGGTCCAGCATTCCGTGGTCCAGCAAGTATTCTGCGCGCTGAAATCCTTCGGGCAGCTTTTCCCGAATGGTCTGTTCGATCACGCGCGGGCCTGCAAAGCAGATTAGCGCATTGGGTTCCGAGATATGGACGTCGCCCAGCATCGCATAAGAAGCGGTCACGCCTCCGGTGGTAGGATGGGTGAGTACAACGATATAGGGCAGTTTTGCCTCTTTCAGCATCTCAACCGCCACGGTGGTTCGCGGCATCTGCATCAAGCTCAGGATGCCTTCCTGCATTCGCGCGCCACCCGCTGCCGAGAACAGGATCAGCGGGCGTTTCAACTTAACTGCCTCTTGCGCCGCCGCAATGATGGCATTGCCGACATACATACCCATCGAGCCGCCCATGAACGAGAAATCCTGGGCTGCTGCCACGATCGGCGTACGTCCGATATCACCTTTGGCGACCAGCATCGCCTCTTGCTCGCCAGTTTTCTTCTGCGCTGCTTTCATCCGGTCGGGGTATCTCTTCTGGTCCCGGAACTGTAGCGGATCATCTTTGGGAGCGGGAACATCGACCTCGGTAAATATACCACCGTCAAACAGGTGCCCGAACCGGTCGCGCGGAGTGATCGCCATATGATGATCACATTGGGTGCAGACATTCTGGTTTTCCGCCAATTCGCGGTGGAACAGCATCGTGCCGCATTCGTCACACTTGTGCCAAAGGTTTTCCGGGACTTCCCGGCGCGAGAAGATCGAATTAATCCGGGGACGGACGTAGTTTGTGATCCAGTTCATGTCGGAACCTTGCTAGTACGGCGTTGACGTCACATAAGACGCTACGGAAAGAATTGCAATCAGCGCCTGAGCGCAAGGCGCGCGATAAACCAGCTGACAATCATCACGGCAAAATCCACATATAACCATTGCCGCAATGTCAGAGTATCGGTCATATCAAAGGGCAGTACAAATAAGGCAAGACCGCTGAGGGTGTCAGGGAGCGAGACAAACAAGAGCGCTATGACATTGTTGAAAAAATGCAGCGCTATGGCCGGGCCCAGGGTTCCCGCCCGCGCGGTCAAATCCGCAGCCAAAAGTCCAAACAGACCAGTCCACAGCACCAGCAACTCTGCATTGCCGCCCGCCGCATCGGGCGAATAGTGCCCCACCGCGAATAGAAGCGACGGTACCCCCATCCAGATGATCGGAGAACGGAATCGCGCCGCCAGGCTTTGCTGCATATATCCGCGGAAAAGCAGCTCCTCCGCACTGATTTGGACAAACACAGCCAATAGCGAGAGAGGCAGGAATACCAGCCAAACCGAAAAGGACAGGTTTTGAACAAGCTGCGCGCCCATAATGACGTGCGGCACGGTTACAATAACCACGCCAAGCACCATCAGGGCGCGCAGCACAAGCCAGAACTGTCTGGCCGCTTTGCCCCTAGTCCCTAAAATAGAACCCAGGGACCGCTTCTGAAACTGTCGCGCTGCGGTCCACACACCAAATGTGACAAACCCAAAGCTTGACAGCAGGATCACCATCGAGATCGGGGTCGAGCCGTTCATCAACCCGCTGGCCCATTCCTGCGGTCCGGCCACGGTTACGACTGCAAACAGGATCAGATTGAAGACGGTTGCAACGACCACGATTGTTGCCAGGCCGGCCAGCAGACGCCACAGCTGTGGTTTGTCGCGTGCGTCGGCGACCAGTTGCTCATGCGGGGCGTAAGAGGGCGCGCGGATTTCAGACATTCTGGTGGGAACTTTCGGTCTGGTCCTCATCATCGAAGAACAAGGTCGATGCTTTGGTGGCGTTGATCTTTTCCGAAATGGTTGTCAGGTATCCGGCAACTGTTTCAAGCAACTGAACCGCAACGCTTGCATCGCTTTCGATCACCGCGCGCAGTTCCACTGCACCAATCCGCAGGAATGAACAGTTTTCGCCTGCCACAAGATCCAACTGCCTGGTCTCACCGGTGATAACAGACAGGTCACCGATCAGGCGCCCGGGTTCAATGACAGATATGGACCGGGTCGAACCGTCTTCTTCGTGCCACATCAGCTTCGCATGACCCGAAATGCACAGATAGGCCGCATCCGGCGCCTGCCCACGAGAGAAAATGACCTGACCAGCGGCAGCATCATACCACTGCGCCGAAAACGCCAGCAATCTCTGGTTGCGACCGTCGATATTGGCAAAAAGCGGAGTTGACGAGATAATCTTCAGCTTGCGGCTGAGGTCAGCGGTGGTGCCGGATTCTTGTTCGAGCTGCGTTTTCGAGACACCGTCAATGCGGCCATCCTTGATTTCAACAAACAGATCATAGGCCTCGGGATGGGCGAAACTGTCCTCCATGAAAATCATGATAGAATCGGGCAGCAGTTCGCGCAGTTTCAACCGGGTGCGTAAACGGCTCTCAGAGTCATGGCTGGCCAACGCTTTATCCAGGATTAGCAAATCCGGCCGTTTAATCCCGGCGCGCGAGAAGGCAATTCGTTCCTGAAAGACGGTTGTCAGATTGTTCCCACCCAGCCCTGCGGACAGATCATAGACGATGGCCGCTGCCTGTCTGCGCAGACCTGCGGCATTGATCACTTCGGCAACCACATCCTCTATCTCGTCAGCATGAGCACCCGCCGTCACAGACACCCGCCCGAAAAGCGCATTTTCCATAACTGTCATACGCGCGATGTATGTGTCCGGTGTGACCGGTACAAATATCTCTTGCAGGCTTCTGCGTAGCCTCTCGCCCTGTTCAGTGCGGATTTTCAGAATCTTCTGTTTGTATTCATCCGGGAAATCAGGGCCAATCTGTTCGGCGGTCAGCAGGAACGGAACGGTCAGAAGAAAGGCGTGTTCGCGCTGCGACAGCTCGTCCACTCCTTTTGCCTTGCGCTTGTCTTCGATTGCCAGCAGCCGATGGAACATTTCCTTGCTCAAGCCCAGGCGCAGGAACAGCGGATGGTCGGTTCCGTCCCGCCCAAAAGCATGGCTCAGCGTTTCCAGAACAGCGCTTGAGATACTCAGCGCGTCGTCATCAAGCTCATGTGTACGCAGCATTTGCATGAACCGATTATCGCCGGCCAGAATGTCCGGCGAGATTTCCTGCGACGGTGCTGCATAAAGAAGGTTGCCGCCCAAAGGCACAGTTGGGTTGAACCTGTCCGGATCGAACCGGTAGACAAAGCGGTCCAGATCTTTTTCCACCAACTTGTCATGGATGGGGCCACGGAGGTCGATGATATTTTGCACAAACTCGGGATGCTGATCCGGATTCAACTGGCTGCGCAGGGTGCGGCGGAACATGAATTCATCCGTTCCCATCGCCTCGACCAGCTTGAACCACCAATCCTGGATGTCGTCAGTGTTGTTGAGCCCGGCCAGACCGGGATCAATCCATTCATCTGACAGCGAATCCACCGAGTTCCCCGCTCGCGCGGCCTCGACCTGGCGGCGGCTAGGGGCCCTGGCGGCGTCGGCTTCATGCTGAGGGCGTGTTTTCAGGGGCATCATCAAGTTGTCCCCAATCGACCCATCAAACAGATATGGTCGAGAATAGGCATATCCGATCCGCGCCGCGATGACGGATTGGTGCAAAGATTGGATGTCAAGTCCGGCAATCGTGACGTCGCCCTGAACCGGCAGCAATTCGCGGGTCAGCAGCTGAGCCAATGCCCCTCTTTCGGCCGCATTCGAGGATTTGATGGCCACGCGGGCCCCTTTGGGTATGACGAGGTCTATATCCTCGAGAACAGTTTTCCCATCGTTATCCCGAACGGTAATATTCTGCAGCTTGATCTCGCCAGTCAGATGCGGAATGGAATCAGGCTCGCCCTCGAACAGCTCTTCGGGCACCATGTTGTCGGGTGCGAAGCGTTCGGTCACGATTTCCCACCGCAACGACATGTCCTGAACCTGATTGTAATAGGTCAGCAGATCCTTCCAAGGTCCGCTAAGATCCTTATATGCTCCCAGTGCCGCCACCAGTGCGCCCACTGTTACTTCGCCCGTGATCGCCAGGTATCCGCCCACCGAATAAAACAGAAACGGGGTCATCTGAGTGATCAGATTGTTGAGAAACTTCATGAAGAACTTTTTGTTATAGATCTTGAATCGGATCTCGAACAAAGTTCCCAAACGATGGCTGAACTGGGCCAATCTGTGCCGCCAGCCTCCGTTGGTGCGCAGATCACTGATCCCGGCTGCGCTTTCGCCGATTTCTGAGCTCAAGCGCCTAACTTCTTGAATTCGGTCTTTGTTCAACAGGTTGATCTGGCGCTGCAATTTTGGAATCAACCAAGCCTGCAGCGGGATCAGCGCAATACTTGCAAGACCAAACCACACGCTTTGCATGAACAGAAACGTCACAATGGTCATCATTTGACCAAACTGGAATACGGGTTGTGCGATCGCATCCCCCATCAGGCCGCCCATCGGTTCAGCTTCGGACGTGATCATCGACACCAACTCGCCCTGACTGGTGGTGGCAAAATAGGATTTCGGGAACCGCAGAGTTCGGTGGATCAGCGTGTACCTCAGTCGGCGTAACATGCGTTCGGCCAACACACCTTTCATGGTGTTGATCCGCATTTTCATCAGACCGCTGGCGATGACCGTCGCCAGAAAGGCCAGACACAGAATCAACAAATACTGCACCTGCGTCACCGTAACTCCTAAGAAAGTTACCGAGCTGCCTGGTGCACCAATCGCATCGTTAATGATCTGCTTGGGCAGCTCCAGTGATGCATAGAGGAAGGGAAAAGAAAACAATGTCAGCAGCAACAAAACCAGTTGCTGTTTCTTGGAATGCTTCCAGATGAATGCGAATAGAGTGGGTTCCATGCCCCGTCTTTGCCTCGGAAATATTGCTATAGGGTTGTAACGGATGGTCCACTGCAATCAGGTGTCAGACGGTACGCACTGACCGGGTCGATTGCAAGAACGGCGCCCTCCGTAACAGGTCACAACTTTGCTGCCTAGCCAAAAGCGTGTTCACATTTTCGGTAATTTACCGACGCTATGATGCAAATCGGCTTTATCCTCGGGTGGATATCCGACAAAAGATGTGTGGAGCAATAGATTGGGATCATGGGCAAGCTACTGGATCGCTATATTCACCGCAAAGCACTTACGCGCTGGCAGCGGGACGCCCGGGCAGCGCCCGAAGCTGTGCTTTCTGAATTGCGGCTGCAGCGTGATGATGCACGTCGCTTGCGATCCGAGCTGGATGCGCTGATCCTGCAGGCTAACAGCCGCCTTACACGGCCTGTGGCGGGATCAACCCATTTCCCGAAACCGTTGGGCACCGACTGGAGCTGGAGGCCCGAGCTGTGGCGCTATCCTCAGCCCCGCCCCGGTGTCGCCTCGGCCCCGCGTAAGGCACGTATCAACGATGAGGCAACGCTGTTTCACGACTGTCCGCGCCAGGAAATCAGCACGCGCCAGATCAGGAACACGCGCAAGCATGATCTGTCACCGTTCAGCTTGGCGGTCGAGGTTTTCGGGTTCGAGGGATCATTTCTCTCTCTCTCTATCGAGCTTCCACAAGAGGCTGTGCAAGAGCTGACGCGGCAGCATCTGATCCGAGTCGATTGCCATATTGAGGCCGAACGCCCACAGGAATTGTTCGCGCGGCTCAATATTCGACACGGCCCAAACGCCGAACAGGTTCTGCGCAAACTTGATCCTACTGGTCCTTCAAACAGCGTGGATTTTGATCTTGCACATTTACCACTGAATGAACGCCGCATGGACAAAGTCTGGCTGGATATCATTCTGGATAATCCTTGGATGAACCGGATAGTGTTGCAGGACCTGACCGTCTGTCGTCACCATCGCGCCGATTTATGAGAACCCTGCCATGACCGATCTGATACTCACATCTCTGGGCCTGGAAAATGGTACCTGGATGGGCCACCTGCAGGCCGATACGCAGCCCGAGATCAGCGTGTCCTACCGTGGTGACGCGCTGGATGAGGTTCACCTGTCACCAGCCGACACCGGATGGGAGCTTCGTGTACAGGTGCCTGATGTGGCCCTGTCTGACGGGGTCCACAGTTTTGTAATCTCAGATTCCGTTTCAGGGCTTAAACTGGGCGGGTTCTCGATCATTGCAGGAAACGCCGCCGCCGATGACCTGCGCGCCGAACTGGACCTGATGCGAGCAGAGCTTGATATGCTAAAACGAGTCTTTCGCCGGTCTCAGTAGGCGGTAGAAGGGCGGACGAAGTGCGTGCCTATAATTCAGGTGTCATTGTCCGCTTACTGTTGGCCATGACCCGATCACATCGAAGAATCATCAATTACCAATGAGGGTTGAAATTTTTCTTTCGGCAGGAGCTTGAAGCGCATTTCGCCCATTGAGGCCCCAAGCATCCGGTCGCACCGAAATGTCCTTGGTTCGTTTCTCAGACGGTCGATCGCAACGACGTACCAAATGGGATACTTCAACAAGAGATACTGAGGCTCAATTTGCCGGTTGGAAATAACACCGTCTTCTCTTTGATATCGCAGCTCCAAGACCTTCTGATCGACGAAAGCCTGATGAACCGCTTGCACAATCCTTTTTGGTGGGGCGCTCGCGCTGGCTTGAACATAAGTCGAAGCCGTGACGCCTATGATAATACGGGACTTGAGCTGGTTCACCTTGTTGCGTTTCTCGGGTGAAAACGAGGCCACAAGCTGCCGCCTTACCGAAGCCAAGTTCGCAAGCAACATTGGTGATTTCATCTGCTCTGCGACAGCAATGCTGATTAGCAGATCGACCGCCTCAGCGTATGTCAGGTTCATGCGACCAACGCCCCAGTTGCGGTCGAGGCGCACACCTCCTCCACGACCGCGATCAGCGTCTATCTGCATGCCTTGGTCCCGCATAAGCACAAGGTCGCGGGCTATCGTGCGCATACTGACACCATGCTGTTGCGCCAAGTCTCTAACCGTACAATGGGCATCTTGCTTGAGTTGAACCGCAAGCAATTCCAATCGCCTCAGTCTGTTGTGTGTATTAGCTCGTGCCATGAATCAAATAAGACATAAAATGGCACATTAGTCGATATAGCTTGGGTCACTGAAACCATTGCCTGACGCAGGCCACTCACTTGCAGGAGCTAAATCGATGAAAATGAATTACTTTGTTGTCGGAACGAATGACATGGCAGCTGCAAGAACCTTCTACGACACACTGTTTTCGCAATCGGGTCTCCAAAGCATGTCGCCTTCAGAAAGAATGACTTACTGGCTTGGAAAGGATTTTGCCTTCGCCGTGGCCAAACCCTTCGACACGTTGCCGGCCACTAACGGTAATGGAACGATGGTTGGATTTTGCGTTGGTAGCGAAGCAGAAGTCAGAAGGCTGCACGCTTTAGCCACAGATCTCGGGGGTGATTGTGAGGGGGCCCCCAACCAACGAGGGCCAAAGTTCTCTGCATACGTTCGAGACCTGGATGGAAACAAGATGTGTTTTTCTGACTAGCTTTTCACAGAGCGGACGTTGGTTGGGAGACAACATAGGTGGCATCGGGCTCTAAACAGCCACCCTATCTCGATCGGCAGCGGCCCCATCAGGAAAAGGGCCGCCTGTTAGGCGGCCCGGTTTCTTTATTGCGATGGCCCGTCCGGGTTGAAGGCTGACAGCCCCTTGAGGATGTCGATGGCATAGGCCAGCTGGTAATCCTCTTCCCGCAATTCGGCGGTGGCTTCGGCCTTGGCCCTATCTTCTTCGATCTGGCGGATTTCATCCTCGCTCAGGCTGTCATTGTTCAGACTGCCACGCAGATCAGCCTCGGAACGGGTGTTCCCATTGGCCTCTTCTTCCTCGGTCTCCGGGGCTGGGCGGGGCTGTTCAACGATGATGTCGGGGCTGACACCAAGCGCCTGAATAGACCGGCCCGACGGCGTGTAGTAGCGCGACGTGGTCAAACGCATCGCGCCATCGCTCCGCAGTGGCATGACAGTCTGGACCGAGCCTTTGCCGAAACTTTTGGTTCCCACAACGATTGCGCGGCGATGATCCTGCAGCGCGCCGGCTACAATCTCGGATGCTGAGGCGGACCCGCCATTGATCAGCACCACAATCGGCTTTCCTTCTGCCAGATCACCCACAGTTGCGTTGAAACGCTCACCATCGCTTGGATCGCGGCCACGGGTTGATACGATCTCACCCTCGTTTAAGAATGCGTCCGAAACCTTGATTGCCTGTGTCAGCAGACCACCGGGATTGTTGCGCAGGTCCAGAACGACACCATTCACCTTGTCGATCCCTCCGGCCTCTTCGATCTGCTCGGCCAGGCCTTCCTGCAAGTTGGGATAGGTTTGGTCGTTAAAGGTGGTCACACGCAGAACCACACTGGTCCCTTCGGTGCGCGCGCGTACTGCCGTCAGTTTGATCGTGTCGCGGATGATAGGCACGTCAAAAGGTTCCTGTTCACCCTCGCGGACAACGGTGATCACGATTTCCGAGCCCACCGGCCCGCGCATCAGATCGACCGCCTTGTCCAGGGTCAGGCCCAGTATGCTTTCGCCATCGACATGGGTGATGAAATCTCCGGCTTCGATCCCGGCCTCATCCGCAGGCGTATCATCGATCGGCGAGACAACTTTGACAAAGCCCTCTTCCTGCGTGACTTCGATACCCAGACCGCCAAACTCGCCACGGGTCTGGACCCGCATCTGTTCGGCATCATCCGGGGACAGATAGCTGGAATGCGGATCCAGCGAGGTCAGCATACCGTCAATGGCCGCCTCAATCAGGTCTTCGGGCTCAACCTCTTCGACATATTGCGCGCGGATGCGTTCGAAAATATCGCCAAACAGATCCAGCTGTTCATAGACACTGGCCTTGTTTTCGGCTTCTTGGGCAAGCAACGGACCGGCGATCTGCGTCGTTACAATCAGGCCTGCTATAGTTCCAGCCAAACCGGCCATCACAAATTTCTTCATACTCGTTTATCCATCCTTGTCGGTCCGAAACCACGATTCCGGGTCCACGGGGCTGTTATCCTGTCTTACCTCTATATAGAGCGTTTCTGATCGGTCAGTTCCAGTGCCATCACCGCTTGTTGACAAAATTGCGCCGATTTCCTTCGATTCTGCAGGCATCAATCCGACTGGCGTCCCCCGGGGAATCACCTGACCGGCTTCTCCGTAGACCTCTTGTAGCCCGGAAAAGACAAATAGAAGCCCCGGTTGCGGCTCGAGGATCACCAGATTCCCCAACTCCAGTAGTGGCCCGCGATACCGTATCGTGGCCGCCGTTGGCGAGGTGACTATTGCGCGCGGTCGGGTGCCCAATACGATACCAGGGCGTTTGACACCGGCCGCATCGGTTTCATTTGCCCGGTGCAGGATGATGCCCTGCGTCGGCAGCGCAATCTGACCCTTGATACTTGATATATCCGCATCCGTTTCGGCGATTTGCCCTTCGGAGATCTGGGAAAGCCCGCTGGCAAAACCGTCAAGCGTTTCAGTCGATGAGATCAGGATAGCTGTGCGGATCGGGTCCTCGACAAAGCGCCGCGGCAAATCCGTTCGGTCTGCGATGGCGGTGCTGAGCTGGGTGCGGGCATTCTGAACGCCGGTCAAGCCCTCGACCAAGGTTTCCGAGGCGCTTTGCTGCAGCAATCGCAGCGTGCGCACTTCCTGAAGATCACGCGCAAGAGCCTGCGCTTTTGCGTTCAGGCCCGGCGTAACTTCGGACAGCATCATACCGGCCCGGGCCGAGCCCAACGGCCCTGACGGGTGTAGCATCAGAACCGGAGGCGCCGTGGTTTCGATCGTTTGCAATACGCCCAACAGCTGTGCCACATCCTTTTCCCGACTGCGCAATTCGGCTGTTAGCTGGGCTTCGCGTGTTGCCGCCCGTCGTAGGCCATCGCGCATGGCCGACAGACCCGCCTCATACGCCTGTATGGTTTCGGTCAGGGCACGGACCCGGTCGCGGGCGCTTTCGGCCTCGGTCAACGATACTGATGCCTGCTCAAGCATCTGCGCTGCATTCAATGCGGCGGTCGCGGGGTCGGTCTGGGCAACCGCCCTGGATGCAAAGAAGATCGCCAGAAGCAGCGCACGAAGCGTCATGAAAGCAGGCTCTTTCCAGTCATTTCAGGGGGCTGATCCAGCCCCATCAGGTCCAGCAATGTGGGTGCCAGATCAGACAGGCGCCCATCGTGCAGGGATGCCCCAGCGGGTCCCCCTACCAAGGCGACGGGCACGGGGTTCAGCGTATGGGCCGTATGCGGCCCGCCGGTTTCGGGGTCGACCATCATCTCGCAATTTCCGTGATCGGCGGTAATGATCATTGCGCCGCCTGCGTTTTCCAACGCGGCAACCACTTGCGCCAGCCCTTGATCCACAGCCTCGCAGGCGCGGATTGCCGCCTGCAGATCGCCGGTATGCCCAACCATATCCGGATTGGCATAATTGGTTATGATCAGATCATAGCCCGCCCCGATGGCTTCGACGAATTTTGCGGTTACTTCGGCCGATGACATCTCGGGTTGTAGGTCGTAGGTCGCCACTTTGGGTGATTTAGGCATAAAGCGGTCTTCGTTCGCCTCAGGCACTTCCTTGCCGCCATTGAGGAAGAAGGTCACATGCGGGTACTTCTCGGTCTCGGCGAGACGGAATTGGCTGAGCCCATGTTTCGCCACCCATTCACCCAGGGTATTCACGATTTCGCGCTTGGGGAACACCGTGGTCATATAGGCGCTGTGCCCGTCGGAGTATTCGACCATGCCCAGCAGGGCTGAAAGCTGCGGGCGCGGGCCGGTGTCGAAATCGTCAAAGCCGGGTTCGCCAATCGCCCGCAGGATTTCACGAGCCCGGTCGGCGCGAAAGTTGAGGCAGAAGAAACCGTCTCCGTCTGATATGCCGTCATACCCGGTGAGAACTGTCGGGACGATAAATTCGTCCGTTTCCGACTGCTGATAGGCCTGATCCACGGCATTGCGCGCCGAAACAGCGCTGCGCCCCTGCCCTTTGATCATTGCACCATAGGCTTCGCTGACACGTTCCCATCGGTTGTCGCGGTCCATGGCAAAATAGCGCCCGCAGACCGAGGCAACACGGGCGCCGTCGGGCAAGCGTTCCTCAAGCTCTGTGATATAGGTCGGCGCTGATTTCGGGGCCACATCCCGGCCATCCGTAACCGCGTGCAAGGCAACGGGCACACCAGCATCCGTTATCGCCTTTGCCGCAGCAATGATATGGCTCAGGTGGCCATGCACTCCCCCGTCCGAGACCACCCCCAACAGATGTGCGGTGCCACCTGCAGCCTTTACCTTACCGATAAAGTCCTGCAGCGCGGAGTTGGCAAAGAAAGAACCGTCCTCAATCGCCAGATCAATCTGTCCCAAATCCATCGCAACAACGCGGCCAGCCCCAATATTTGTGTGACCGACTTCGGAATTGCCCATCTGACCACTTGGCAGACCAACATCCGGACCATGCGTGATCAGCTTGGCATGCGGACCGTTTGCCATGATCGCATCGAATGTCGGCGTATCGGCAAGGTAAGGCGCATTGGCTCCGGTGTCCTCGGACAGGCCCCAGCCATCAAGAATACACAGGACGACGGGTTTCGGGGCGGTCATTTCGGCTCTCCGGGTTTGCTGCTCTTGGTTGGTCTTGTATCGCCTGCCCCGCGCAGGGTGAACCGCCTTTTGCCCTGATCAGGTCAGAATTCATGTTACAAAGGCTATTCCTTGCCGGTATGGTCCAGATAGGGGCGCGCTTTGCGGCCTCTGTATTTCACGGTCAAATCCAGTGGCGCGTCGTTTTCGTCATAGATTCCAATAACCACCCCTCTGCCCCGACTATTGGTGCGCATTTCGATCAGTTGCTGTTCGGAACGTGTTGTGCGCTGCGACGGGCGACGCGCCCAAGTGAACAGATGGTCATACATCTTGGCGATGATATCCGCGTGTTCAGCACTGTTGCCAAGGTCGGTTAGTTCATTCGGGTCGTTTTCAAGATCGAACAGCAGTGGCCTATGCCCGCCTTCGCAATGGATCAGCTTCCAATTCTTGTTGGCCACCATGAACATCACTGCATCCCGAACCGAGGCATTCAGCTTTTCCGCCATGGGCGAGGCGGAATAGTCATACTCACTGACTACCACATCCCGAGGTGTCTCGACCTGATGGCCACGCAAGATCGGCAACAAGGAGTGACCTTCCAGAATGTGACCCGACGCTTCGCCTCCGGCTATTTCCAAGAATGTTGGGGCGAGGTCGATGGACTCGACCAGCGCGTCGCTGACAGTGCCACGGGTCGCCTCAGCCTCGGGGGATGGGTCATAGATGATCAACGGCACCTTGACCGATGCGTCCTGAAAAAAGGTCTTCTCACCCATCCAGTGATCGCCCAGAAAATCCCCGTGGTCCGAGGTTAACACGATCATCGTGTCCTCCATTCGGCCCGTCTTTTCCAGCCATGCGAACAGCCGGCCCATCTGGTCGTCGGCCTGCTTGATCAGACCCATATAAGCGGGGATCACGGCGTCGCGCACATCCTGCCGCGAGAACGCCTCGCCAACCTTGGTGTCCATGAATGCCCGGAGCACCGGATGCGCTTTCTGGCGTTCCGCCTCAGACCGGACCACGGGCAGGATATGTTTCGGTCCGTACATTGAGGCATAGGGTTCCGGCACGACATAGGGCCAGTGCGGTTTGATAAAGCTCAGGTGGCAACACCAGGGGCCGTCATGGGTTTCCACGAATTCGATCCCCCGCCCAGTCAGATAGGGCGTTTCGCTGTCTTCCTCGGCAATATTCGCCGGTTGGGACGAGTTCTTGAGAAACCAGCCCGACAGAACATTGCCCTCAGCGTCGAGACCTGAATTGGCGAAGTCATGCCAGGGGTTGTCACTGTCATATCCTTTGGCCGATAGGTATTTGTTGTATTCCTTGGCCCCGTCCGGGTCATAATACCCATCCGGCCCTTCGGGCAGCATTCCGTCATCACGCTCGAACACGTCGAACCCGCATTCGGCCACGCGGGCACCGATCAGACTGTCCGGTTCCAGCCCCAACCGCGCCATGCCTTCGGCATCCGCGCGCATATGGGTCTTGCCCACCAGCCAACAGTCCATCCCAGCCTTGCGCAGATGATCACCCATGGTCATCTCACCCACTTTCAGCGGGATTCCATTCCAAGAAGCCCCATGCGAATGCACATAGCGCCCGGTATAGGTCGACATACGGGAGGAACCGCAAATAGGAGACTGGATATAGGCCCTGTCGAACCGCACACCACGCGCTGCCAGGCGGTCTATGTTGGGGGTGTGCAGATGCGGATGTCCGTAACAGCTCAGATAGTCCCAGCGCAGCTGGTCGAACATGATGAACAGGATGTTTCTTGCTTTGGCCAAATCTGCGCCCCCGTTATTCAGGGACCTGCTTAGCCAATTCCAACCGCCAAACGAAGCGCTAAGTTATTAGGCCTGCCGTTCCATCTGCTCAAGCATCTTTTGGGCGCGTTTGCACTGAAGCTTGTCGCGCAAGGGGCTGTTAGGGTCCACGTCCTTTTGGCAGACCACACATTTATCCGCACCCGAGATCGCATTCAGGCCACCGCAGCTGCCCTTGATGGTCTTACCCATCAACATTACACCCAGCGACATGCCAACCATGATGATCAGCAGCAGAATGAAGGCCAGAATAAAAGTGCTCATCTCAGCTCAACCCGTCAGTTGGTGCCCAACGCCTCTTTGAACGCTGTGCTGTGTACCGTGATATAGGCATCCTCACCGCCTGTCACATCCCGCGAGATGAAATACACGGCAAGTTTATGCGTCTCGGCAAGTTTCAAACCCTTTTCCTGACCCAAGGCCAACATCGCTGTCGCCCAAGCATCTGCCATCATAGCATTTTCGGCCAGTACCGTGACCGAAGTGGTCCGATGCGTGATCGGGCGGCCAGTAGTTGGGTCAATGATATGCGAATACCGCACACCATCTTGTTCAAAGAAATTCTTGTAATCGCCGGATGTCGCCATACCCAGATCATCAAGCTGTACGATCAACTGCAGATTCTGCGCATCGGCCTGGGGTTTTTCGATCCCTATCCGCCAAGTTTCACCCTTGTCGTTATCGCCTCTTGTGACCAGATCGCCGCCGATCTCGACCATATAGTCCTCAATCCCAGCCGTGCGCAGCGTTTCGGCCACGGCGTCGATGCCATACCCCTTGGCAATGGCGGACAGGTTAATGCCGACTCCGGCATCGGCCTTCGCCAAAGTTCCGGCATCGCGATCCAGTTGCAGCAATCTGGCCTGTCCGACCCTGCCCAAAGCCGCCTGGATGTCAGAATCTGCGGGCACCGGATCTTCCGGTTTGCGCGGACCAAAGCCCCACAGCTCGATCAGCGGGCCGAGAGTCACGTCGAATGTACCCCCGGATTTCTCGTGCACATCATTCGCGGCATCAAGCACCAGCGCAAATTCATCCGAAACGGCTACAGGTTCAGTGCTGCCCGAGTCCGAGAAGGTCGAAACCTCGGAATTCGGGTCCCAGTTCGACATCTTTGCGTTAACTTCGGCCAGTGTCTGTTCGACCGCACCCGCCAGCGCTTCTTCATCAACATCGACACCGATGGCCGTGATGTTGAAGGACGTCCCCATCGTTTCGCCTGACAGGCGTACCACCTCGGGCTCTTCGTCGAACAAGCAGCCGGAAATAAGTGTGGCGACAGCCAGGACTGGCAAGAAACGCATGTGGGTCCCTCCTGAGGAAAAGCGTGCCCGGCGTATGACAGCGGCCCCAATCAGAGTCAAACCTGCATCAGGCTTTCAGCGGCAGGAAGCCTAGCGCCAACAAACCGATTCCGGCGGGCACCCCGAACAGCCATGCTTTCTTCTGCCATCCCGGAGCCTGCTGTTTCCAGGTCATGCGAAAATTATGGCCACAAACGACAACCGCAAAAAATATCAGCGCGGCAACAGGGGGGGTCAGATAAAAGTTGGACAACGGGCCGGATTTCCTTGGTTTTTGGCAGTTTTCCCCGGTTTGGGCATTTGTACCCTATACAGGTCATATGGCTGCGGTAAGGTGAAAAGCAAAGCAAGAGGAGATTGCCCATGGCCCCAAGCTCTTACCAGCCACCGACACGCGGCGACAAGGCCGCGGCTGCCTCGCATAGCCAGTCGGTTGAATCGAACCTTTCTCATACACAGACAACAGTCGAAAAGCTGCTTGTTGGCAAAGGGGACGCGGTTTTTTCCGTGCGCCCGAAAGACACAATTCATTCGGTGGTGAATATCCTCAAGGAAAAGCGGATTGGCGCTGTGGTGGTGACAGATCAGAACGGTACGCTTCAGGGTATCCTGTCCGAGCGTGATATTGTGCGCCGTATGGCCGATACTCCGGGCCAGACCCTGCCCCAATCTGTCGAAGATCTGATGACCCGCAGTGTACAGACCTGCGCGCCCGAGGATCTGTTGAACGATGTGCTGAAAACCATGACAGAGGGGCGCTTTCGCCACATGCCCGTCCTCAGCGATGGCCATCTTCGTGGCGTGATCACGATCGGTGATGTCGTGCATTTCCGCCTCAAAGAGCTGGAGTATGAAGCCCTTCGCATGAAGCAGATGATCGTCGGTTGACAGCTATTCCGGCTGCTCGTCGGTTGCGATGAACCGGACCTCGCCGGCGCGAATATCAGTGGCGGTCAACCTGCCACTGAAGAAGGCGCCGGTGTCGATCGAAACAACGCCATTCTCAGCGCGGGGCTCTGACGTGATCGTATGACCATGGACAACCCACTGGCCATCTTCCCGCATCTGCCGTGAGAAATTCGGATGGCCCCACAGGCGGACTTGGCGTGTCTGCTCATCCAATGGCTTGCCCGGGTCCAGCCCTGCATGCACCACGGTGACATTGCCGCTGGTCCAGGTCAGGGGACGGTCGTGCAGCCAAGACAGCAAATCATCGCCCATCGCGCGTTGCAATCTGTCAGCCACCGAGATGGCATCCGTGCCGACCGTGTCTTCATCCACACCGGTTATCCCAAATGAGGCGAGCGTCTGCAGGCCACCGTTTTGCAGCCAAAGCCTGCCGACCCGTTTTGGGTCATCGGTGAACCGCAACAGCATCTCCTCGTGATTACCCAGCAGGCAAATGAAATCATTGCCCCGGACCCGGCTAAGGTGCCGTAACTGGTGCAGCACCTGGGCGCTGTAATTGCCACGATCAATGTAGTCCCCGACAAAGATCGTGGGGCAATCTGGATCCAGCCTTGCCAGCAAAGTTTGCAACAGATCCAATCGCCCGTGGATATCTCCCACGGCATAAAACCTCTGGTCAGGCGCGATGTCAGAAACTGAATTCTGCGCCGCCTGAGGTTTTTTCCACCTGGTTTTGATCCAATCCCACACCATCGCAATTTCCTACCCTGACTGGCGGGCAACAACAATCCGCAAGTGAATTCGGGTTCTGGATTGCCCCAATGGCGCGGATTGTGGGAAAATCCCCTTGACCTTGAGGGGCTGAAAGTATCCCTGATGTTTCAAACGGTTTTGGTTTGGGTCGAGGGTTAAATGAAGCGCGTATTAGTCACAGGCACAGCAGGGTTCATCGGTTTTCACCTGGCAAAACTGCTACTGGCCGAGGGGTTTCAGGTTCACGGCTACGATGGGATGACGGATTATTACGACGTCTCGCTCAAGCAGCGCCGCCATCAGATGCTCTTGCAATCCCCTGGGTTTTCCGCAACCGAGGATCTTTTGGAAAACTACGACCAGCTTGCAAAGGTCGCTGAGGAGTTCCAGCCCGAAGTGATCGTGCATCTCGCGGCGCAGGCTGGTGTCCGCTATAGCCTTGAGGACCCGCGCAGCTATATCAATTCCAACGTGGTCGGCACGTTCAACGTCATGGAAATCGCGCGCGAGCATAAGGTAGACCACCTTCTGATGGCTTCGACATCCTCGGTTTATGGCGCCAACGAGGTCATGCCCTTTACTGAGGTCGAAAAGGCCGACACACCGCTGACGATTTACGCCGCAACCAAAAAGGCAAACGAGGCGATGGGCCATTCCTATGCTCATTTGTGGAACCTGCCCACGACCATGTTTCGGTTCTTCACCGTGTATGGAACCTGGGGGCGACCCGATCTTGCGCTCTACAAATTTGTGGACGCCATCCTGGATGACCGCCCGATCGATATCTTTAACCACGGCGACATGTATCGGGATTTCACCAATGTCGAAGACCTTGTCCGCGGTATCCGACTGCTGATCGACGTCCCTCCGGTGCGGCCGGACAGCGCAGATGAAATTGAAGAAGGTGACAGCCTGTCGCCGGCGGCGCCCTGGCGCGTGGTGAATATCGGCAATGGCGACAAAGTGCGGCTGATGGATTTTATCGAAGCCATTGAGGAAGCTATCGGCAAGAAAGCCATCCGCAATTACATGCCTATGCAGATGGGTGATGTTCCTGCCACTTGGGCGAATAGTGATCTGCTGCAAAAGCTGACCGGCTATCGTCCGCAGACAAATTTCAAAGATGGAATCGCCCAGTTTGTCGAATGGTTCCGCGACTATCATGGTAAGTGACGCATATGCTTGAAACCGACCCCAATTCCCGAAAGATTGCTGTGATCGGGCTGGGTTATGTCGGCCTGCCCCTGGCCGTGGCCTTCGGCAAAATTGGCAAGGTGATCGGATTTGACATCAATGCGGCGCGGGTCGAGGCACTACGCGCTGGCGTAGATGCAACGCATGAGGTTGAGCCACATGACCTGAGCGCGGCGGGCGGCCTGAAATTCACAACCAACCCCTCGGAGATTGCCGATTGCGATACCTATGTCGTAACCGTCCCCACGCCGATCACCGCAGGTAAGCAGCCTGATTTAGCCCCCCTTCTGGCCGCGTCGGAAACAGTTGGCCACGTATTGAAACCCGGTGATTTGGTGATCTACGAATCCACCGTCTATCCCGGCGCAACCGAAGAAGATTGCGTTCCGGTGCTGGAACGCGCCTCGGGCCTGACCTTCAACACGGATTTCTTTGCAGGCTACAGCCCCGAGCGGATCAACCCCGGTGACAAGACCCACCGCATCGCGGACATCTGCAAAGTCACCGCTGGTTCAACCCCGCAGGTCGCTGATCTGGTTGACGCGCTCTATGCCCGGATCATCACCGCTGGAACCTACAAGGCTGAAAGCATCCGCGTGGCTGAGGCCGCGAAGGTGATCGAAAACACCCAGCGCGACCTGAATATCGCTCTGGTGAACGAGTTGGCGATGATCTTCGGTCGCATGGGCATCGATACCGAGGCTGTGCTGCGCGCAGCCGGAACCAAGTGGAACTTCCTGCCCTTCCGCCCCGGTCTGGTCGGCGGGCATTGCATCGGCGTGGATCCTTACTACCTGACGCACAAGGCCGAGGCCGTGGGCCATCACCCGCAGATCATCCTTGCAGGGCGGCGCCTGAATGACAGGATGGGCAGCTATGTGGTGTCGCAACTGGTCAAACGTATGACCCGTTGCGGTATCAATGTTGGCGCCGCCCGTGTTCTGGTGATGGGCCTGACGTTCAAGGAAAACTGCCCCGACCTGCGCAACACCCGTGTCTTCGACATTATCGAAGAATTGCAAAGCTATGGCATCAGCGTCGATGTCCACGACCCTCATGCCGACCCCAAAGCTGCGCAAGAAGAATACGACCTGGACCTGATCGACCAACCTGAGCCAGGGCTCTATGACGGGGTCGTCCTGGCCGTCGCGCATGCGGAATATCGGGCACTCGATCCTTTGCAGTTTCGAGCCTATGGCAAAGAAAACAGCGTAGTCTTCGACATCAAATCCTGCCTGCCACGCGAGGCAAGCGACCTGCGCCTGTAATCGAACCAAAGGACCTAAAATGAAACCGGCGCCACAGGGCGCCGGATAACTGATTACCCGCCGAAATCGTCGAGCATGATATCTTCGCGGTCCACACCCAGATCCAGCAGCATGTTGATGACCGACTGGTTCATGATCGGCGGTCCGCACATGTAGAACTCGCAATCCTCGGGTGCCGGGTGGTTCTTGAGGTATTCGTCGAACAGCACGTTATGGATAAAGCCGGTATAGCCTTTCCAGTCGTCCTCGGGCTGGGCATCCGACAGGGCGACATGCCATTCGAAATTGTCGAACTCTTCCGCGAGGCTGTCGAAATCCTCGACAAAGAACATCTCTTTCTTGGACCGGGCACCGTACCAGAAGGTGATCTTGCGGTCGCGATTCTCAAGCCGTTTGAGCTGGTCGAAAATATGGCTGCGCATGGGCGCCATACCAGCACCACCACCGATGAACACCATCTCTCTTCCGGTCTCGCGGGCGAAGAATTCACCGAATGGACCCGAGATCGTGACCTTGTCACCCGGTTTCAGGTTGAAGATATACGACGACATCTGGCCCGCCGGTATCCCTTCGGAACCCGGAGGCGGTGAGGCAACCCGGACGTTCAGCATGATCATGCCCTTTTCGTCCGGGTAGTTGGCCATGGAATAGGCGCGTTCGATGGGCTCGGCAACGACCGAGTCGTACTGCCACAGATTGAAGCGATCCCAATCTTCGCGGTACTCGTCTTCGACATCGAAATCAGTGTATTTCAACTGGTGCGCCGGGGCCTCGATCTGAATGTAGCCACCGGCGCGGAAGTTCACATCCTCGCCTTCGGGCAGGTCCAGCGTCAGCGCCTTGATAAAGGTGGCAACGTTCTCGTTCGATCGGACGGTGCATTCCCATTTCTTGACGCCAAAGACCTCTTCAGGGACTTCGATATCCATGTCCTGCTTGACCGCAACCTGACAGGACAGGCGGTCACCGCAAGCGGCCTCGCGCTTGGTGATATGGCTTTCCTCGGTAGGCAGGATCGAGCCACCGCCGGAATGCACGCGCACGCGGCATTGCGCACAGGTGCCACCGCCGCCACAGGCGGACGGTACGAACAGTTTCTCAGCCGCCAGCGTTTGCAGCAGCTTGCCACCGGCGGGCACGGACACGGTTTTCTCACCATTGATGGTGATGTTGACATTGCCCGTCGACACCAGCCGTGACCGAGCGGCCATGATAAGGGCGACAAGCGCCAGAACGATCAGCGTGAAAAGAACGACGCCAAGGCTAAAGGTTTCCATTGCCGCCCCCTTACAGTTTCACGCCCGAGAAGGACATGAAGGCCATCGCCATCAGACCCGCGGTGATAAAGGTGATCCCCAGACCCTGTAGGCCATCGGGAATGTCCGAATATTTCAGCTTTTCGCGTACGCCCGCCATTGCGGTAATCGCCAGCGCCCAGCCAAAGCCGGAAGACAGACCATAGGTTGTCGCCTCGGCAAAGTTGTAATCCCGCTCGACCATGAACAGCGACCCACCCAGAATGGCGCAATTCACCGTGATCAGCGGCAGGAAAATACCCAGCGCGTTGTAGAGCGGCGGGAAATACTTGTCCAAGACCATCTCGAGGATCTGAACCATCGCCGCGATCACGCCGATATATGAGATCAGGCCAAGGAAGGTCAGGTCCACATCCGGGAACCCGGCCCAGGCCAGCGCGCCCGGTTTCAGCAGATAGGTCAGCAACAGGTTGTTGGCGGGAACGGTGATCGCCTGCACGACCATGACCGAGATCCCCAGACCCAGCGCGGTCGAGATTTTCTTGGACACGGCGATGAAGGTACACATGCCAAGAAAAAAGCTGAGCGCAAGGTTTTCGACAAAGATGGCCTTTACGGCCAGTGAGATAAGCCCTTCCATCAGTGCGCCTCTACCTGCTGGATTTTGTATTCACGTTCTTCGACCTGGTTCGGCTTCCATGTACGGAAGGCCCAGATGATCAGGCCGATGATGAAGAACGCCGAAGGTGGCAACAGCAGCATACCGTTGGGTACGTACCAGCCGCCATTGTTCACAGTCTGCAAGATGGTGACACCGAACAGCGACCCGGCCCCCAACAGCTCGCGGATAAAGCCGACTAGCAACAGGATCAGCCCATAGCCCATGCCGTTGCCAACACCGTCGATAAAAGATGCGATCGGGGGGTTCTTCATCGCAAATGCCTCGGCACGGCCCATCACGATACAGTTTGTGATAATCAGCCCGACGAAAACCGACAGGGTTTTCGAAATCTGGAAAGCATAGGCCTTGAGAACCTGATCAACCAGGATCACCAGCGACGCGATGATCACCATCTGAACGATAATCCGGATCGAGCCGGGTATCTGGTTGCGCAGCATCGAAATGAACATCGACGAGAAGGCGGTCACGAAGGTCACAGCCAGCGCCATTACAAAGGCCACCTGCAACGAGGAAGTCACGGCCAGCGCGGAACAGATGCCCAGGACCTGCAGCGTGATCGGGTTATTGTCGACAAGCGGGTCGACCAGCATCTCTTTCTTGGTCTGAGACATCAAAACTCTCCTGCTTGCAGTTTGGCCAGGAACCGGGCGTAGCCCGCGTCACCCATCCAGAATTTCACCAGGTTATCGACACCAACTGAGGTCAGAGTAGCCCCAGCAAGCGCGTCGACATAGAAATCGGGACCGGCGGCGGGTTGCGACTTGGCGACGGTAATCTGCAGCTCGCCTGCATCGTCGCGCAATTTCTTGCCATTCCACAGACCTTTCCATCGCGGGTTGTCCACCTCGGCGCCAAGGCCGGGGGTCTCACCATGCTGATAGAACTGCAGGCCGTAGATGTCGTTGCCGTTATTTTCTAGAGCGATAAAACCATAGAGCGTCGACCACAGGCCATAACCATGCAGCGGCAGGATCACTTTGTCTAAATCGCCCGCATCATCGCGCAACAGATAGATCACTCGGTACTTGGCCTGACGACCAATACCCGCCGGGTCAGTGTCCAATGCTACGCTGAGTTCAGGATCACTTGCAGCAGCCTGGTCATCAAAGGTTGCCGGATCGAACTGATCGTCGACAAATTCGCCGGTGGCAAGCTCGAGCACATGCGGCTCGAACGCAGCGAAGGCTTCGGTCACATCTATGCCCGGCTCGAAGACACCAGCCACCTGCAAAACGTTAACCTGTTTGTCCTTCAGCGCGTTGGCTTCTTGCACCGGGCGCAGGCTGACCGCAGCGGCGGAGACCACCATCGAGGCAACAAGACAGACGGCAACGGCGACGAAGATCGTCTTGCCAACCGAATCCGGCGAGGCGGCCAGAAAGCGAGCCAATGCGCCCTTGGGTTCTTGAGGTTGCGGATCAGACATGGCGACGCGCCCTCCGTTTGATATTGGCCTGCACGACGAAATAGTCGATCAGCGGTGCAAAGACATTGCCGAACAGGATGGCCAGCATCATGCCTTCGGGGAAGGCCGGATTAATCACGCGTATCATCACAACCATCACACCGATCAAGGCGCCATAGATATAGCGGCCCAGGTTGGTGTGGCTGGCGGAAACCGGTTCGGTCACCATGAAGGCCAGGCCAAATGCATACCCACCCAGAACCACATGCCAATACCACGGCATCGCGAACATCGGGTTGGTATCCGACCCGATCAGGTTCAGCAGCAGAGTAAATCCGATGGTCCCGGTCAGACAGCCAACGATCAGGCGGTAATTGGCAATCTTGGTCATCAGCAGGAAGGCCATACCGATCAAGCAGGCCAAGGTCGAGGTCTCGCCAAAGCTGCCCTGAATGGTGCCGTAAAAAGCGCTGGACCATGTGATCCCTTCGGCAGCAAGAGCCTGTACGCCCTCGGCCGCTGACACCGCCAGCGCGGTTGCACCCGAGAACCCGTCAACCGGGGTCCAGACCGAGTCCCCCGACATCTGCGCAGGATAAGCGAAGTACAGGAACGCACGACCAACCAGCGCGGGGTTAAGGAAGTTCTTGCCAGTGCCGCCAAATACCTCTTTGCCGATCACCACACCGAAGATGATGCCCAAAGCCACCTGCCACAAGGGTGTAGTGGCCGGCATAATCAGTGTATAAAGCATTGATGTTACAAGGAAACCTTCGTTCACCTCATGGCCGCGCACGGTGGCAAAGATGACCTCGAATATGCCGCCTGCGACCAGTGTGACGATGTAGATAGGCAGAAAATACATCAACCCGTGCATCACATTTGCAAAGACACTGCTGGGGTCCAGCGAGATACCAAACATCTGCAGCAGAGCGATGCGCCAACCGGCGGCAGAGTCCGGCCCGAGGCTGGCGATAGCCGAGTTGGCCTGATAGCCGGTGTTCCACATCCCCCAAAGGATACAGGGAATGGTCGCGATCACGACATAGGTCATGATCCGCTTCATATCCACGTAAGACCGCGCATGCGGGGCCACAGAGGTCACGGTTTTCGGAGTGTAGATAAAGCTTTCGACCATCTCGTAGATGGGGAAATACTTTTCGTACTTGCCGCCCTTGGTAAAGTTCGGCTCGATCCGATCGAAGAAGCTGCGCAAACCCATTTGGATCAGCCCTCCTTTTCAATCTTGTTCAGGCAGTCGCGCAACGCCAGCCCGTATTCATATTTTGCCGGACAGGCAAAGCCGACAAGGCCCAGATCCTCTTCGTCCAGCTCGAGCGCGCCCAGAGCTTGCGCGGTATCGGTGTCCATCACCAGTAGTGCCCGCAGCAGTTGCGTCGGCAGATAGTCCTGCGGCATCAGCTCTTCGAACGTACCCGTGGGCACCATGGCGCGGCGCCCCCCATTCAGATTCGAGCTGAGCGCGTACAGCTTTTTGGCGAAAGCAGAACCCAGCACCGGCTGAACCGCAAATTTCGAAGGCATCGGGCGGATCCAGCCCATCGGAATCTGGTCGTGGTCCTCACGGATGATGGTCATCTGCCTTGCAAAACGCCCCAGATAAGCCGTTGGGCCATCCGCATGCTGACCAGATAGGATCGAGCCCGAAATGATCCGTGCCGTGCCGTCCACATCAACCTCATCCCGGGTCAGGTCTTCGGTCGACGCTCCCATCACCGTACGGATCAGGCGCGGCTGACGGGCACCCGGGCCAGTCAGGGCGATCACCAGATTAGGGTCCAGATGGCCCGTCTGCATCAGGCGGCCAATGGCGATGACATCCTGATACGCGATGGTCCAGACCTGCTTTTCGCCCGCAAGCGGTTCGAGGAAATGGATGTGGGTTCCGGCCAAACCCGCAGGATGCGGACCAGAGAATGCCGCCGCCTCAACGTCTGGCAGATCGCTACCCGGAACCGAAGCACCGTCCTGCTGGCACAAATAGGTTTTGCCCTCGGACAGCTTGGATACGGCTACCAGACCATCCGCAAATGCTTTGCCCGCGTCATTGATGATGAGTTCTGCATCTCCGGCCAGTGGCTCGCTATCCATGGCGGTGACGAAAATCGCTGCTGGCTTGGTGCCCGGAACTGGCATCTTGGAATAGGGACGCGTACGGAAAGCGGTCCACAACCCCGCGGCGCATAGCTTGGCGGTGACACCCTCGGTGCTGTCCGCATCACCAACACCCGAGAAATCGATACCCGTGTCGTTGGCATCCGCAACCTCAATCACAACGCTCTGCAAAACCCGGCGCGCACCACGGTTGATGGCAACGATCTTACCACTTAGCGGGGCGACCATCATCGCCTCGGGTGCGTCCTTGTGACAGAATAGCGGAGTGCCACGTTGAACGTCATCCCCCTCCTGAACCAGCATTCGCGGTTTCAAGCCAAGGTAATCGCCCCCCAAAACCCCAACAGTCTTGAATTCTGGACCCGGATGGATGGTTTGCTCCGGTGCGCCTTGCACCGGCAACTCCAACCCTTTTTTCAGTTTGAAAGTTTGCATGTCGCTACGGTCTTCCAAGCCTCTTTACCTGTGCCGGCTGAGCCAACACCTATCTAGTGTCAGACAATAACGCGAGAATTCCAAGCAGTCGTCGCAAAAGCGTCGAATTGCGACTGAAATCCGCGGCCGTCCCTCTGATTGTGGCCCCTTTACGCGGGGATGATACCAAAAGCAAACCTGTAACCGTCAAAATTCCCTCACGGTATTCACTTTCTTGTATCACTTTCGCTGAAATTGCCTGTCGCGCCCCGATCATGTCCGGTGTAAGCACCCTTGATGGAACAAACGAACGATCTGGAAATTTTTCTGGTAGCAACGCCCGGACTAGAGGCGCCGCTGCATGCCGAGGCCACCGAACAGGGATTCGCCGATGCCAAGGTCATTGCTGGTGGCGTGGTTTGTCGGGGCGGGTGGCCCGAAGTCTGGCGTGCCAACCTTTGCCTTCGGGGCGCAAATAAAGTTCTGGTTCGGATTGGCAGCTTTCCCGCTGTCCATCTTGCACAACTGGACAAACGCGCCAGAAAATTTCCGTGGTCAGATTTCCTGCGCCCGGAAGTGCCGGTAAAAGTCGAGGCGACAAGCCGCAAATCGCGCATCTATCATGCGGGTGCCGCGCGCCAAAGGATCGAACGAGCGCTGGCCGAGACACTGGGGACTCCAATCTCGACAGATGCAGCCCTGCGCGTGCTTTTGCGGATTGAGAAAGACATCTGCACATTCTCGATCGACACCTCCGGAGATCCCCTGCACAAGCGAGGTCACAAGACTTCCGTCGCCAAGGCCCCCATGCGCGAGACAATGGCGGCCATGTTCCTGCGCGAATGTGGCTATCACGGGACCGAACCGGTGCTGGATCCCATGTGCGGGTCGGGCACTTTCGTCATCGAGGCTGCCGAGATCTCGTTGGGCCTGCTTCCCGGTCGCACGCGTAATTTTGCATTCGAAAGCCTAAGGAGTTTTGATCCCGACATCTGGTCCGACATGCGCGCCGGGTCAAAACCCCCTGCCCCCGAGGTTCAGTTCTTCGGCTCCGACAGGAATGCAGGCGCGATCGAGGCCGCAAAAGCCAATGCGGAACAAGCCGGTGTTTCGACCAATACAACATTTCATTGCCACTCCGTCAGCGATCTGAAGCCCCCGCAAGGTGCTGAGGGGTTAGTGGTCGTAAACCCCCCTTATGGCGCCAGGATAGGCGATGAAAAACGTCTGCGATCCTTGTATGGGAGTTTCGGCAAGGTTCTGATGTCACGCTTCAAAGGCTGGCGCGTTGGCATCGTAACAAGCACCCCATCCCTGGCCCATGCCACGCGCCTTCCTTTGCTTCCGGCAGGGCCGGTAGTGGATCACGGCGGCACAAAAATCCGACTTTATCGCACTGACCGCCTGATCTGACATGGGGCTAATCACAGGGATTTTGAGCCTGTCCAAAGCCTGTTATTAATCACAAACCAGACCCAGAATCCCTCTTGCACATCCAAACCCTCAGGTATAGATCACCCGCCACGGTCGGAGTGTAGCTCAGCCTGGTAGAGCACTGTCTTCGGGAGGCAGGGGTCGGAGGTTCGAATCCTCTCACTCCGACCAATGATTGCAATGACCTAAAAAAGGTGTCGCTCCGTTTAAATTTGTGGGGTGTTTTTTGGGGCGAGTGTTCAAATAGCTTCGGTTTTCGTTAGATTCTTTCGGCGCAATGCCAGTGGTGGGGTGTATTCCCGGACACTTACACACTATATTTTGAGCGATCAAAGATTGACGAAGGTACATATATGCGAGAGAAGCAACGTGGCGACTGATCCTGTTCCGACTGGCGGCAGTGAAGACGGTTTGTTGAGTGCCATTTTCGATGTACTTGGAGCCGCAGGAGGCGTCATCTCTACAGCTGACTACTGGCTCGGAATTCTCACATCGTTCATTTTGCTATTCGTACGGCATAGGATAAAGCTCCCCAAGGTTCGGGTCACTGGCAGTGGCAGTGGCAGTGGCAATTTGGATAACGGCGATAAATTCAGTTCGTCACGCTTGAACATCATTAACGTACCGAGTTTCTTTGGGTACCCAGTGAAGCGCGACACACTCTCCGTTGCATCGGCGCATATTTATGATCCTGCGACACGCCGGTATGAAGGTCATTTGATGCGTTGGCAGGGCGAACCGGACAATAAGCCATTCAACAAAGACATCGACGCTGGTGAAAGTGCACAGCTTTTTGTCTACGGCGCTCACAAAGGGCGAATTCATCATTATGCCGGAACGACTATCCATAATGTCGAACACAGCGAGACACTTCTGGAGATCGGTGACACCAGAAAGCTGGAAATTCACATCGTAGACAAGCTGCAGCGTAAATACAAAATCCCTTTTAAAATTTCGGCGAAAGAACAACGCAACCACGCGGACGGCTTTAACGTTCAAGTGCGGGTAAAAACAACTCTCGCAGATCGGTGGCGAAACTTCCGATATGGTTTTGCCGACATGATTCGAGCGTTCACCACGCCCAGCTATTGAAACTTAGCGCATAGTGCTCGCGTCGTCGCAATTAAGGACGGCTTTTTCGTGTCGAGATTAGTGTAAAGTGGGGCCAACAAACCGGGAATCCGAAACCTGACGTCTCGTCGGCACCGCCACGGGTCATAGGTTCTCGCGACAAAGCAACGTGAGGGAGAAGGTAAAACTCAAAAGCATCCTCTGTTAAAGGTCATCCCCATGCATCAGTGCATGAATCACAAGGGTCGGAACTCGATAGTTCTGAGTTCAAATGGAAGCCAGGGCCAGCCGCTTTGGAAGTTTGGTGGTCGTAGCCATCCAACGGGTGCGCCATGGACATTCCAGCACTCAGAACAATGGCGAACGCGGTGACGAAGGAAATCAGTGCCTTTTTCATTTCTTGGTCCCTTTCGGTTGAGCGTGTTTGAAACGCTGTGTGTGCATTCAATTTGGCGATCTGTCGGTCAGATTTATTGCGATGACACATCAAGGTTTTGAGAAAAAACATCAATTTTACGCCCGTGGGCGTCGTCATTCCAGCGCCTGCGCACGCCCCTGAGGCTCTTTCGCCGAAGGTGAGATAGGCCCCAAGATCAGGTCCGTAATTAACTGTGGTCGATGAACAGGAACCGGTTTCTCTGTATCGCTGGCTTCTGGAAAACAGCCTGTAACCGCAAGCCTTGTTTCTTGGTGGCTCTGCCAAATCTGTCGCTCTGTCTGGCGGAATAGTCGTATTTAGCTTTCGCAATTTTTGATTATTGCTGATCATCAGGGTGAATTTGATGTATTCTTGCTGAATGTGCTGGGAATTGACCAGGAGGACGACCCAAACAAAGCGCTTATACAAAATTAGAAGCGACTAGGGAGGAATTTGATGATGTACTATAGGCTAAAGGCGGTCAGGGGCTGTCGGATAATGATAGCTGCGCTGTTTTCCACTCTCTCTTTGAGTAATGCGATGGCGCAAAGTAACTCTGAGAGCGAAACCACAATCCCAGAGCCCGGGCCGTCCATCACCTTCACATCCTGGACCGGCCCTTACATGCGAAGTCAGATGCTTGGGTTTGTGCGCCCTTATGAGCAAGCCAAAAACGCCGATGTGCATGTTGCACATTACAATGGTGGCATCTCGGAAATCCGCGATCAGGTCGAAAGCGCAAATGTGATTTGGGATGTGGTCGACCTTACGCAAGCAGATTCACTTCGCGCCTGCGAAGAGGGCTTGCTGGAGAACATATCTGACATAGAACTGCCTGATGGCGTCGATGGCACACCATTTCGAGAGGATTTTGTCGAAGGTGCCCTGAATGATTGTGGCGTAGGAGTCATCGTATGGGGCACCGCATATGCGTATAACAATTCTCAATTCGCAGAAACGCCTCCATCAACCATTTCGGATTTCTTCGACACAGAAACCTATCCTGGGCCACGTGCCATCCGAAATGATCCGACAGTGATCATGGAATGGGCCCTTATGGCCGACGGCGTAGCCCGCGATGATGTGTATCCAACGCTCGAAACCGAAGAAGGTGTTGAGCGCGCGCTGAAAAAGATGGACGACATAAAAACCGGCCTGCAAATCTGGGAAACCGGGCGTGAACCCGTACGTCTGCTGAACTCTGGCGACATTGCGATGTCATCGATCTGGGCCACTACCGGTGCAACGGCCGCCCAGGAAGACGGTTCCGATTTTACGGTCAACATGGACGGCCGTGTGATTGAGCTGGATCTGTTCGGCATTCCAAAAGGAAGCCAGAATAAAGAAGAGGCCATTGATTTTATTCGCTTTGCTAGCAGCTCAAATTCGCTGGCCGATATGGTCGGGCACCTGCCAAATGGTCCAACCCGAAAATCTTCGATGACACTCCTGTCAGATGACGTTTTGGAGCGCATCCCGAACGGTCCGGCGTATGAAGACAATCTTTACATTCTGTCGGACGCCGAGTGGTGGGCCACCAACCACGGGCGCCTGGAAGAGGCGTTCCAGTCCTGGCTCGCAACCTCCGCCCGTCAGGGCGCTGCGGGTTCAACACGGTAAGCCGAAACAACAGGTCTAAGAGGTGCAAAATGAGTGATCAATCAACACAGAAACCTGACAATCTTGTAGCAAAGAGCGGCTTGTTCAAAGGTATGAATCCGACGATGGGTATCGCTTCGATGGTGATGATATTGGGATTTGTGTTTTTCACGATCCGTGATGTTGAAGCTTCAAGTGCGATCTTTGCGACAGGTAAAAACTTCATCATCGGTAGCCTGGACTGGTTCTATGTACTGGTCGTTAACGCGGCACTGTTTTTCGTAATTTGGCTTATGATCAGCCGGTTCGGACACGTGAAGCTGGGCAAGGATGATGACGAGCCAGATTTTTCAACGTTTTCATGGATTTGCATGCTGTTTAGTGCGGGCTTGGGATCTGGTCTGATCTATTGGGGTGTTGCAGAGCCAATGTTCCATATCCAAGGCAGCCCATTCCTTGAGCGGGCGGGAATTGAACCAGGTTCGGTTGACGCCGCGGTTTCTGCGGTAACGATCACGAATTTCCACTGGGGTTTCCACGGTTGGGCCCTTTATGTGCTGGTTGGCCTCTGCCTTGCATATTTCTCGTACCGCCATGGGCTTCCTCTGACTTTGCGCACCGCTCTTTATCCTGTGCTGAAGGAACGGATCTATGGTCCCTGGGGTCATCTCGTCGATCTGATTGGCGTATTTGGTACAATCTTTGGCCTCGCAACCTCATTGGGGTTGGGCGTCACACCAATCGCCGCCGGTCTTGAGGATCTTGGCTGGATGGCAAACACCCAGACAAATCAGTTGATCCTCGTCGCAATCATCACCTGTCTTGGCACGGCTTCTGCTGCATCGGGTGTTGGCAAAGGCGTGCGTATCTTGTCTGAAGCCAACGTTATGGCAAGTGTTGGCCTGCTGCTCCTGTTCATCATTCTGGGACCCACGGCATTCCTGTTGGGCATAACCATATCCGGATTTGGAGATTACCTCTGGACGGTGATACCCATGGGTTTCTGGATCAACGGTGAGCCCGAAAACCAATGGCAGAGCTGGTGGACGATCTTTTACTGGGGCTGGTGGATCGCATGGTGCCCGTTTGTTGGACTGTTCATTGCGCGGGTTTCAAAGGGGCGGACGATCAAGCAATTCTGCTATTGCGTTCTTCTTATCCCAACCTCAGTCGTGATGCTCTGGATGGGTGTCTTTGGTGGCGCAGCAGCCGGGGTTGATCTGTTCTACGACGCAGGTGTCGTCGAGGCGGTCAACAATGACTACGCCGCTGGCGTATTCCAAACGGTCAAAGGATTTGGCTACACATGGTTGGTGTACCCGATCACAGTGTTGATTACGGTTCTGCTAATTTCGTGGTTTGTCACGTCTTCTGACTCGGGGACACTGGTGATGTGCACAATGCTGTCGATGGGTGACGAGCATCCGCCAATCAAGTTCCGTGTGTTTTGGGGTATTACCGCAGGCGTTGTTGCCGGTGTCCTAATGCTGGCCGGTGGGTTGAGCGCGCTACAGACAGCGTCCATCGTCGCAGGGCTACCAATCGCTGTGATCTTGTTATTCATGATCTATGGTATTGTCTCGTCGCTTCACGCTGAGCATCCAGTGCCCGATGTTGAGGATAAGTACGAAATGGAGTTCCTCAACAGATAGGCAGCCATTGTGGTTCAATTTGTCGAGAGGCAGTTACATCTGCCTCTCGACAATTGCAGACCTGGGTTTCGACCTGTCCGCGAAGCTTTCCTCGTTCTGATGTGAAGTTTGCCAAACTTTCTTGGAGCAAACGAATACGAAAGAACCTCTGCCTAATGGTTTCCACCAGCATCTCTGCTACCCGCGTGGTACAGCTACTGGATAGGCTTGTCGGCTCTCCATGGTGAGCCTCTCACACAATCTCGACCCGTGAACCAAAGGTACATTGTGGGGGATAGTCCGATCCTGGTCGTGATGGAGCGGTTTCTTTCGCCCATGCCTTCCATTGTCCCTTAAAGGTAATGCCCAAAGCCAAAAAACCAGGTTCGGAATGGAATGCAGGCTAAGTCTTCCGCCGTTTCGGGACAGAATCGCCACCTTTTGTAGATTTGGCCGCTGCGACTCGCGCTCGGTTCTTCTTGCTGCTTGACTTACCTTTGGGTGGAGGTGGACCCTTTGATGCTGTTCGGGCAGATTTGATATCGCCGCCTTTGGCTTCAGATTTACCGCCCTTACGTGCCTTTGGCTTTGCACCAACCGGTTTGAACAAGGCATCTGCCTCGTCTTTCGAAGCACGCTGGCGTTCTACTTTGGCTGATTTGACGGCCCTTGTGGAACGTTCTGCAGGGCTGGAAGGTGCCCGGCCCTCGGGTTCAGGCTTGCGACGTCCATAGGTTGCAGTGCCGCTCCGTTCGATCGGAGTCGTATCTCGTTTGCTCGTAATCGGTTTGCCTTTTTGCTTTCCGATGGGCTTGGTCCGGCCAGTTGCAGCAAAGTCCGGTGCCGTGTCCAGACGCACGAGATCCTTGACCTTTTCGATCTTCATCTCGGGCCCAACGGCTGTCAGAAACCCTTCGACGCTGGGCTCACGGATCTCGAAATAGGTCACATCATCGGCAATCCGGATGGCCCCAATGTCATCCTTCGTCAGATTGCCTGACTTGCAGATCATCGGCAGCATATAACGCGGCGACGCATTTTGATTGCGCCCCTCGGACAGCGAAAACCAGACGCTGGGGCCAAAGGCCGCGCGCGGTTTCTGGCTTTGCTGATCGACCGTCGACAACTCTTCTGGCGCGGAATGACGCAGCTTGTACTGCCGCAGGTAAGCTGCTGCAATCTGCTCAGGGGTAAAGCTTTCTACCATTTTCTGAACTGCTGCGCGTTCACTTTCCGTGATCTCTGCTTGCCAGTCATCCGATGCGAACATCCTCACCTGATCGCGTTCGGTCACCTCTTCTGCTGACGGGGCTGTCCCCCAATCGGCGGTCAGCTTGGCGAATTTCAGAATACGTTCCGCCTTTTTCCGCGACGCGGGTGCAACCACTAGTGCGCTAACGCCCTTGCGTCCGGCCCGGCCTGTTCGACCCGAGCGGTGCAGCAGTGTTTCATGGCTGTTTGGAAGTTCCGCATGGACCACCAAATCAAGGTTAGGCAAATCAATACCGCGGGCGGCAACATCCGTTGCCACACAGACCCTGGCACGCCCATCGCGCATGGCTTGCAAGGCGTTCGAGCGTTCGCTCTGGGTCAATTCTCCGGATAGGGCGACGACCGAAAAGCCCCGGTTTGACAGGCGCGCGGTCAGACGTGACACCATCGCGCGGGTATTGCAGAACACGATGGCGTTCGGCGCCTCATAATAGCGCAACACATTGATAATTGCATTCTCGCCGTCGCGCGGACCGACCAACATAGCACGATAATCAATATCGGCGTGCTGCGTCTTTTCGCTGACGGTGCTCACACGTTCTGCATCGCGCTGATACCGTGTCGCCAGATTGGCAATCGCACGTGGGACAGTGGCAGAAAACAGCAAAGTCTGACGGTCTGATGGTGTTTCATCCAGAATGAATTCCAGATCCTCTCGGAACCCGAGATCCAACATCTCGTCGGCCTCATCAAGAACCACGGCGCGAATGGCCGTCAGGTCGATCGAGCCCCGCATGATATGATCCCGCAGCCGTCCCGGAGTGGCGACAACAATATGCGCGCCACGCGCCAACGCACGGCGTTCATCCCGAATATCCATGCCTCCCACGCAGGACGCCAGAAACGCGCCCGCATCGGCGAACAACCAGCTCAGTTCACGCTTGACCTGCAGCGCCAGTTCCCTTGTTGGTGCTACAACAAGTGCCAGCGGTGCGCCCGAGGTTTCGAAAGTCTCAGCGTCACCCAGAAGTCGCGGCGCAATCGCCAGACCGAATCCGATGGTTTTACCCGATCCGGTTTGGGCCGAAACCAGCATATCCTTCCCCTCCAGTTCGGGCCGGGTTACAGCCTGCTGAACTTGGGTTAAGGTGTCATAGCCCTTGCGAGCCAGCGCATTTGCAATGGTTTGTTTCACAGCGGTGGTTCTTTTCATCGGTCAGGAGATGGGATTGTGCGGTATTGCAATCAATGCATCATCCATGGGTAAAGACAGCCCCTTAACGAGTGTCTTGACTATTGTATAGCCACGAACCGGGGCAGATGCGCTGAAAATCCCGTATCCTGCCCATACTGCTCCCTTTCAGTAGCGGCTTGAGACCCTCGCCGCTTTCGGTTCAATTTGTTGAGACGCGGCAGAAGCGCAGGCTTGGAATAATCAAAACAGGCGTTTTTCTGTAGAGCTTTCAACCGTCTGTAAACCAGCTGTCCCTGTCGGGCTGGCGGTCAACGTGACTACTCCTTCGGGAAATCTACTACAAGCAGTCGGATTCGATAGCTTCTACGACCACGTTTTCTTCGAATTTAGGGCATGACGTTGAGCCAATGGCGCGGTCCCTCTTGCGTCTATGCAGACGCCAGCCGTTTCATTGCGCTCATGAGAGGCATAGCTCGCACACCTCCCTGCCCCGGCACTTCCTTGTCGTTGGCATAGACAAGGATGCGCTCTGAGACGTCCAATTCTTCTGTCGCGATGTGAAACCCACGCGTGACCTTCGCTGATGTCGTCCGCTTGATCTCTATGGCCCAGAGGCCGCCGCGGGGAAGTTTCAACATCAAATCCACCTCAGCCCCTGCTGAAGAGCGATAGAAGCTTGCTTCTGTTCCGCGCGGTGCCGCGGCGATCAGGTTTTCGATGCAGAACCCTTCCCAACTGCCGCCGACAACCGGATGCCCAAGCAGGTCTTCCGGTGTTTCGATCCCAAGAAGTGCATGGGCCAGCCCGGAATCGCGAATATAAACCTTGGGAGATTTGACCAAACGTTTTCCGGCATTGGAATGCCATGGCTGCAAACGGCGCACCAGCATCAGGTCGACCAGCAAATCAAGATAGCGCGCAACGCTCTGGCCCGATACGCCAAGGTTTCCCGCGAGTTTTGCCGCGTTGAGTAGCCCGCCCTGTTCATGGGCAAGCATCGTCCAAAACCGGCGCAGTGTTTCCGCTGGAATGCGCAACCCAAAAGCCGGAACATCGCGTTCCAGATAAGTGCGGATGAAATCCTCGCGCCATGCCAGGCTGGTTTTGTCGTTCTTGGTAAGGAAGCTATCTGGAAACCCACCCCGCAACCACAGCGCAGAGATCGAGTCCACTCCGGTTTCCGACAAAATGAAAGGCGTCAGCTCGTGATAGCTGACCCGGCCAGCCAAGGATTCTGCGCTTTGGTGCAGAAGCGTGTTCGAGGCCGACCCCAGCAGCAGGAATTGCCCAGTCCGATACCCTTGTCTTCGTCGTCGGTCAATCTGACCGCGTAATGCCTTAAACAGGCCCGGCATAAGCTGAACTTCATCGATCACCACCAGGCGCCCAACCTGCTCGTCGAGATAGAGGTCTGGCTCTTCGAGCACCTGGCGATCAGCAGATCTCTCCATATCAAGATAGACAGCGTCACGGCTTTCAGCGATATCCTGCGCGAGGGTTGTCTTCCCAACTTGCCGCGGCCCAAGCAGGACTACGCCCGCCTGGTTCTCGAGAGAGTCTTCAACTGACTTTCTATCGCCGCGCTTGATCATACCTTGCATTTATTCCATTTGGTGGAAGATTTACAAGGATAAAATTCCAAATTACTATCCAGTGAAACCTATCGTCTCGGCCCATCACCCCAGAACCATGACACGCAAGTCTGGACCTTAGGTCGAGCATAATCGTGGAAAGCTGCGTCCCATTTGATCAAGAGAAAACTTAACCTGAGTACGTTCTTCGTTCTTAACTATTAAATTCGAAAAGTCCTCTTTGCGTCCCTCAATTTCATTTCCATTGCCCTGAAGGGCGAAGCCAACTAGGTACTTGCCGCGCACAAACCCCTAAGAATCTGCGAAAAGTCAAATCGCAGAAAGGACCAGGATCATGACCATACCGGCAATCAAAAACGCTGACACAGGCACGCTGGCTGGCTCGGGAATGCATATTCTGGTCGATCATTACGGCAGCCTATACCTAACCGACGTAATGCGCATCGAAGAGGCACTGACCCGCGCGGCGCGGGAGGCTGGCGCAACGATACTGTCGGGCAAGTTCCACAAATTTGGCGGGCATGGCGGTGTGACCGGAGTGTTGTTGCTGGCAGAATCCCATATCTCGATCCACACTTGGCCGGAAAATGATTATGCCGCCATCGACATCTTCATGTGTGGCACAACGCAACCGGACAAAGCGGTCGCATATCTTGAGAAGCACCTGCGCCCTGCCCGAGTTGAAATTACGCGCGTCAACCGCGGTTTACCGGAACCAGTAGTCCCAACCGTCTAAGTAATATCCCATCAGAGCGTGCGATTGCAGTGTATTAGGTTCGGCATCGATCCGGTCGGTATCACCGCCAAAAATCTGTGCCGCGCGCCAAACATCATCGTCGAGATAGCTCAGCCCATCCGGCAGTTCGATTCTACGGTCGGTCAATGGTTCAAATGTAGCCAGAACAAACCCCCATTCGCCGAAGCTCGGCACGTAGCTGTGATAGGGAACCGCCTGCAGTCCCCGCCCGGGTCTTTGCGGATTGCGGCTGCTCTCAATCGTTTCGGCCACCGACCAATAGGCCTGTCGGGCAAAGAACGGTGATCCGGCCTGAGTGACGAAGACCCCCTGCCCGCTTAGCCGTTCGGCCAGCAAGCCGTAGAATTGCTTGGTGTATAGTCTGGACAAGGCGATGGATTTGGGGTCTGGCAGATCAATGATCACCACGTCGTAAATCTGGGTTTTCCGCTCCAGAAATCTCCAGGCGTCTTCATTGACAACCGTCACGCGCGGGTCGCTGAGAGCATTGTCGTTCAGCTTGGACAGATCTGGATGGTCGCGAAACAACTGCGTCACACGCGGATCAAGATCCACCAGCGTCACGGACTGCACCTCGGGATAGCGCAGCACCTCGCGCGCGGCCATGCCGTCTCCACCCCCCAGGATCAGAATGTCACGCGCGCGCGGCGCAAGGGCCATGGCCGGGTGCACCAGCGGCTCGTGATAGCGGTGTTCGTCAAGGGAATCGAACTGGATCGAATGATCCAGAAACAGGCGCACCCGGTCGCGGTACCGGGTGACGGTGATCTGCTGATACGACGTGGCCTCGGACAGGATGACATCATCTTCGAACAGTTCGGCCTCGGCGACCGAGACCAGCCGTTCGGACTGCCACAGTGCGCCCAGCGTTGCCACAAAGGCCACCGCCCAGACTGCCACCTGGACCCGCGTAGCCCATTCCCGAAACACCAGCAGAGACAGGCCAGCCACGGCAAGGTTTAGACCGCCAAAAGCCAGACTCGCCGACATCAGCCCCAGATACGGGATCACCAATAGTGGAAAAGCCAATGAGGCGACCAGCGCTCCGATGTAGTCGACGCTCAGCACGTTCTCAAATCGGAACTTCAGCGCCCCGATCTGTTCAAGCACACGGGCAATTAATGGGATCTCCATCCCGGACAGGATGCCAATGGCAATCAAAGCGCCGTAAAGCGGCAAGGCCACCTGCCCCAACCACGCATAATGCAGAAACAGCACCGGCGCCAAAAAACCGCCAACGATGCCCAGTAGGATCTGCGCCCAGACAAAACCGGAAAACGCATCCGAGACAAAGCGCGACAGCCAAGCACCTACTCCCATCGCCGACAGAAAGATGCCAATTACCAGTGAAAACTGGCGGACGGAATCCCCCAGCAAATAACTGGACAAGGTGGCGGCAATCAGCTCGTAGATCAGCCCGGCTACGGCCACCAGAAAGGTGGCCAGCAACAACCACGCGGCACGCGCCTCAACCGCGCGGGGCTGGGTCATGACAGGATGACGGCCGCGATGATGATGGAAACTGCTACAAACAGCAGCCCGATCAGGATCGCCAACGCGATGTTCTGATCTTTTTCGATCTCGTGCACGACCGAGAAGGGTGTCATCCAGTCGATCACCTTCCACACGACCCACATCAGCGTCACACCCAGAAGGGTGTAAAAGATTGTGCTGATGATTTCTGCAATCTGAATTGCTGCTATATAATCCATTGATCCCTCACTATTTTATCCGATTTGACCGATAGTACCCGCCGCCACCGCTGCCGACCCGAACCGAAGTGTCCAAGTCACGGCTTTCAGCCCAATACCCATGCCACGAGACATAACCCGTGGCGGCCACGGCCAGGGTCGAAATGACGATGAAAATGATCCTGAAAGCTGTCACTTTAATCCTCATCTACCCAATCAGTTCCCGACCACCGGGCGCGTTGATGCAACCATTTGCGCCCGAACTGAAACAGGAACAGCGCTCCAAAAACCCCGGCCAGCGCGAATGACCAAAGACCACTGGACAGTCCGGTTATAACTCTGACTTGCAACTGGCTGAACGGCTGCCCCGGTACATGGCCTACGCCCGACCCGTTCCAAAGCCCCTGCTCTGGCACGTCCAGTGCCAATGTGTAGTCACCCGTGCGATCTGGCCGAAACGTCAGGCTCGCAAATTTGCTGCCTTCACGCCATGTGCCGTCCGAGTCGCGGCCGGTGTAATATTCGATCGTCCGACCCGCCTGGAACACCGGCTCTCCGTCCGGATCAAGCAGCTCGATGTCCAGATAGATCCAACTGTTTTCAACATTGCCCGAAAAGGAAACCTTCGTCAGTTGGCTATTGGCTTCAAGCGGGATTGTGATCTCGGCCGGGAAGTCGCCACGTTTTAGCGCCTGACGCTCTATCGCCCTCTCTCCTGATCGTTGAGAGAAGGAGACCGCCATCACAAGACAAAGGATCATAAACACGAATGATACGACCAGCAAAAATCTATAGTTTGGGCCCTCGATGAAAGGTTGCAGCGGATGCACCCGATGTGGGTTCAGGTTCAATGAAACCCCAAAAGCTGCTTCGGCCTGCTGTTTCGAAACATAGAACGAGCGATAGGTCTCACGCTCGGACCCGGTGGTCGAAAACCCCAGCATCGCCGTATCAGACATCGCCGAAATCGTGGTTGTCTTTTCCCCCAGTGACGGCGGCCAGGTGAATTCACCCTCAACATAGGTGACCGCGCTTGTGGTGGTCTCGTAATACACAAAGCGCCCATCCTCGGTCGTCACAGAGGGAGGGGATTCCGCTGTCTCAACCCACCGCTCCGACATCCAGGCCGATCCGCGATAGCGTCTGGAAAACACCAGATGCCCCGCCTCAAGCGTCAGCCAGGCATAGCCGTGAGTTGGCGAATAGAGCTGATGGTCTATCCATTGGTAGACCCGTCCGCCCCAGCGCTCGGCATGTTCGATCAGACCAATTATGGTGAACTCGGCACCATACAACGACCCGCTCATCCCAATCGAAAGCGGGGTTTCCGGGCGTTTCTGATCCTTGAACTGACGCAATGTCCGGTAGTTGTTCTGTGCATCCAGTTCGGCCCCGCAATAGGAACAGATCTGCACAATCACCCGGCCACCGCCCAACACATCCAGACCGGCGCCGCAGCAGGTGCAGTTGATCGAAAGAAGACTTGGATCCCGGGTCATGACTGCCGCTGAACCTTCACATCAAATGCGTCATACCACCGACCGTAAAACCAGATCGCATGACCGGGCCAGAATTCGCCGGACAACAAAGCCTCGTCCCCGGCGGAAGCGTTCACGAATTCATGGCTTTCCCCGACCTTTAGCACCTCATCGAACTGTCCGCGCAGGGCGATACATTCGGCATGTTCAACTTCGGTAACCGTGAATGTGGCCGCGTCGAAATCCAGCGTTTCGCCCAGCTTGAACGGAGGCATGAATTTCGGCCTGTCCTTTTCGGTCAAGCGTTTCTGCCGAACGACATCTCCCTCATCGAGCGATATCCAGCAGGTGCGGCCATCACCATCGACACCGCAGAACTCATCCCAGAACCCCCGCCCGTAGGAATAGCGCGCATGACCAAGAATCAATGTCGACGTTCGACCCAGTTGCACTTGATCGCCTATCCCGAACAAAAGCGGGGCATCGTGCATCTCACCCTGCTGGCCCGCCGATTGAACCTGGACATCATTGATCATCAACGTCGTACCGCAGGACGCACAGGTGGCAACCTTTATCCCTTTCAGCGCAATCGAGGTTTGCGCACCGCAGTTTGGACAGTTCAAAGTCTTCATGCTTTCAAGTCGCGCAAAGAAAATGAAAGTTCAAGCCGTTATTGGTTCTGGAGAATACACGTCCGGTGCCGCCTTGCCCTTGTTGCCAGAATTCAAACAGAACCACTTAGGTGGAACTGAACATGCTGGCGGTTCTGTTAGAGGTGCCGTCAGCCCCAGCAATCATCTGAGTTAGTCGTGAAATAGGGTTTCAGCTGCGTCTTTGCTTATGGTTGTGCCCTTCCTGCCCGCAACGATATCCGCCAGATCGGCCAGTGCGCCGATGGCTGCGGATTTGCTGGTAAGCCGCGCAAACTGGGCGGCGGCCTCGACCTTTGGGCCCATCGAACCGGCGGCGAAATTGAACTTGGCCATGGCATCTGGTGAGGCGGCTTTTATGCCACGCTGAGTATCGGTACCCCAGTCCAGATAGGCACAATCAGCATCCGTTGCCGAAATGAACAGATCGGCCCCGACCTCTCGGGCCAGCAGCTCTGAGGCCAGATCTTTGTCGATCACCGCTTCTATCCCCTCCAGATAACCCGGAGAAGTATAGGCCGTGGGAATGCCCCCGCCACCGGCACAGATCACCACGGTTTGCCGTTCCAGCAGCCATTTAATCGGCCTGATTTGAAAAATCCGTTTCGGCAGCGGAGAGGCAACAACCCGTCGCCATTTGTCACCATCCGCACGAATTTGCCAGCCCTTGTCGGTGGCCAATCGTTCAGCCTCGGGTTTGTCATATACCGGACCGATGAATTTTGTGGGGTCGTCAAAGGCGGGATCCTTGGCATCGACCTCAATCATGGTCAGCAGCGTGGCCAGAGGCGTCTCGGGCGGCAGACGGTTGCCCAGCTCTTGCTCGATCATGTACCCGATCATGCCCTCGGTTTCCGCCCCAAGCACGTCCAGCGGATAGGCCTCATCCGGTTTATAGGCGTTGCCCTGTAGGGCCAGTAATCCCACCTGAGGGCCATTCCCGTGGGTCACAATCAACTCGTTCCCCTCGGCAATGGTGGCCAACGCCTGCGCGGCGATGGCCGTGTTTTCACGCTGGTTCTCGGCGGTCAGGGCCTGACCGCGCCGCAGCAGCGCATTGCCCCCTAGGGCGACGACGATCCGCATGGCTCAGGCCCCCAATGTGGCGACCAGAACGGCCTTGATTGTGTGCATTCGGTTTTCGGCCTGTTCGAACTGAATACCGGCGGGGCTTTCGAATACCTCTTCGGTGACCTCCATTTCGGTGATGCCAAATTTCTCGTGGATATCTTCGCCCACTTTAGTCTCGGTATTGTGGAAGGCGGGCAGGCAATGCATGAATTTGACGTTTGGATTGTTTGCCGCCGTCATTAGCGCGCTATTGACCTGATAGGGGGTCAGCTGCTTGATCCGGCTGTCCCAGACCTCTGGTGCTTCGCCCATCGAGACCCAGACATCGGTGTGGATGAAATCCACGCCATCCACGGCGGCCGCAGGATCATCGGTGATGGTCAGCGTCGCGCCGTAACGCGCGGCGGCTTCTTCTGCCGGACCGCGGAATTCGTCGGACGGCCACAGATCACGTGGGGCGGCGATGCGGACGTCCATCCCCATCATGCAGCCCGCGATCATCAGCGAATGGCCCATATTGGACCGCCCGTCGCCCACGTAGGCGTATTTGATGTCATGCAGGGGCTTTTCTCCATATTCCTGCATGGTCAGCAGATCGGCCAGCATCTGGGTCGGGTGGAACTCATCGGTCAGCCCGTTATAGACCGGCACGCCCGCATTGGCGGCCAGAGTTTCCGCCAGTTCCTGCCCAAAACCGCGATATTCAATGCCGTCGAACATGCGGCCCAGCACGCGGGCAGTGTCCTTCATGCTTTCCTTATGCCCGATCTGTGACCCCGAGGGCCCAAGATAGGTGACACCGGCACCCTGATCCATCGCGGCCACTTCAAAGGCGCACATGGTCCGGGTCGAGGATTTTTCGAAGATCAGGCAGATGTTCTTGCCTTTTAGATGCTGGATTTCAGACCCCGCATATTTTGCGCGCTTCAGATCGCGCGACAGGTCCAGCAGATAACGCAGCTCACGCTGATCAAAATCGAGCAGTTTCAGAAAGCTGCGGCCCTTGATATTAAATGCCATTGGTCAATCTCCTTTTTCAGTAATCCGGTTCAATAATCAACGGGGTCACGCCAGATCGGGCAGGTCATGCAATGCCCGCCGCCGCGTCCGCGCCCCAGTTCCGAGCCCGAGATCGTGATCACTTCGACCCCCGCCTTCCGCAGCAGCGTGTTGGTATAGGTGTTGCGGTCATAGGCAACGACCACGCCGGGCTCTAACGCCACCACGTTGTTGCCGTCGTCCCATTGCTCGCGTTCCTGATTAAATGCGTCTCCGCCTGTCTGAACGATGTTCAGAGACTTGATCCCCAGGCATTCGGCGGCCACATCAAATAGATGTTTTTCATCGCGCCGGAAGTCGATCGTGTCCTCTTTGTTTCCGGGGCGCAGGCTGATGCATTGGATATCGTTACAGACATCAACATAGGCAGTCGCGGTCTCGCGGTCGCAATGGCTGAACACCGTATCCAAATGCATAGCCGCGCGGCTACGGGGCATTTGACAAGCCACGACCCGTTCCGCCGCGCCTTTGGCGAACAGAGCGCGGGCGACCTGACCCACGGCCTGCGGGCTGGTCCGTTCACCCATGCCGATCAGCACGCTGCCATTGCCCCAGGGCATGACATCGCCGCCTTCGACCGTGGCAGCACCGTGATCCTTGTCGGGGTCGCCCCACCAGATCTCAAAATCCGCGTCGCGGAACTCGGGGTGGAACTTGTAGATCGCGGTCACCAACAGGGTTTCGGGGCGCCGCGCCGGCCAGTACATCGGGTTGACCGTAACGCCGCCATAGATCCAGCAACTGTTGTCACGAGTGAACTGCGTATTTGGAATCGGTGGAATCACAAAGCCCAATGGCCCCAGATAGCTGCCGAACATACCTGAGGGTTTGAACGGCATATCTTCGACCGCGATGCCGCCGATCAGATATCTGGCCAGATCCTTGGCCGCCATCTCATCCAACCAGCCGCGCAGCTCATTCAGCATACCGACGCCCACCTGATTTTCGGTAATGCGGCGGTCCAGAACCCAATTACGGGCTCCCTTGTCCTTCAGCGTTTCTGCAAGCAGCGTCTGGAATTCTAAAACCTGAACCCCGCGATCCTCCATCTTCATGCGGAAATCGGCATGGTCAGAGCGGGCTTTGTGCACCCAAAGGACATCGTCATAAAGCAACTCTGCCGCATTGCCGGGGGTCAGGCGGGAATGGGCCAGACCCGGTTCGCAGACCATCACCTTTCGAAGTTTCCCAATCTCGGAATGTGCGCCAAATCCAGTCATGATATCTCCTTTGATGTAATCGCGCCGGACTGCCAACGCAGCCAGACATGGATGGGCAACCCAGCCAACAGCAACAGGACGCCCCAAAAAACGACGTCTTTTCCAGCGCCGAAAATTGCCCAGAATGAATAGACAAAACCGAGACCCGCCAGCACAAAGGCCTGCGGTGGCAGGCGGGTGCGTTCTTTGCGTTTTGCGCGGATCATAATCTCGGCACCTGCGCACAGCAGGTAGGGAACCAGCGTGGATAGGGTGGCCAACAGAATGATGAATTCAAACTGTTCAGCCAGGGATCGGGTATAGTTCATAGCGATCAGAGCGCTGGCTAGCAGGCTTGAGGAGATCAGGCCAAATGCCGGCGTACCGGTCCGTGACACCCGGGCAAAACCGGCCGGGAACAACCCGTCGCGGGCAGCGCCCAGTGGAACTTGTCCGGTCAGCAGCACAAATCCGTTGAGCGTGCCGAAGGTCGAAACGCAGGCCCCGACCGCGATGAATACCGCACCGCCAAACCCCCACATCACATGCGCAACATCCGCCAGCGGTGCGTTGCTTCCGGACAGCGTGCCGGATGGCACTACCCCAAGCGCCACATAGGTCGTAGCGATATAGACCAATGCGGCAACACAGGTTCCGACAATCGTCGCAAGAGGGATCGTTTTGGTAGGGTTCCTGACATCGTCCGCCGGAACCGTTGCGGATTCGAGCCCCACAAAGGCCCAAAGCGTCAACGCCGCGCAGGCCGAGATCGCCGATATGTTCGACATACCGCTGAGGTTAACCGGCCGGAAGTTTTCAGGTTGGACATGAGCCAGTCCCAGCAGGATCAGCACCAGCAGCGGGGCCAGCTTCATCACCGTGGTCACCACTTGCACAATCCCGGCCTGCCGAACGCCGCGCAGATTGACCCAGGTGAGCAGCCAAATCGCACCAAGTGAGACCGCCAATCCCGCGAGCGCAGTTTCCCCGATGGCGGGTACCATAAAGCTGAGATAGCCAGCAAAGGCGACGGCAACGGCGGCATTCCCAGACCACAGCGCGATCCAATAGCCCCAAGCAATCAGGAAACCGGCAAAATCACCAAAGCCCTCGCGCGCATAAGCGTATGGCCCGCCGGTATTGGAAGACAATCGCGCCAGCCGTCCAAAGATTAACGCCAGAACAATCGCGCCTCCTGCGGTCAGAACCCATCCCGCCATCGAGATTGGCCCGAACTCGGCCAGAGAAGACGGCAGCAGGAAAATACCGGACCCGATCATATTGCCCACCACCAGCGCGGTGCACATCCAGAACCCAAGGGTTCCTTTGGGTTTAGGTCGGGTGTCGGTGGGCATAATGCGACCTCATGCCAAGGCGGAAAGGCTGAGCCCGGCCATGATGATCACGATCAGGATCAGCAAAAGCGGCCACATGAACCGGAGCCAGCGTTCATACGGCACCCGCCCCAGCGCCAGCCCGCCCATGACCACCGCAAAGGTCGGGTTTATCAGGTTCACCAAACCGCTGGCTGACTGATAGGCCGTCACGACCAAAGACCGTTCTACGCCGGAAAAGTCTGCTAGCGGCGCCATGATCGGCATCGTCAGAACCGCCAAGCCCGAAGATGACGGGACGAGGAAGGACAACAGCCCCTGCAAGGCGAACATCGCATTGATAAAGGCCACTTTGCCTAAACCATCCACGGCACCTTCTGCCCAATACAAAATGGTATCGGTGATGTTTCCTGCGTCCATGACCACTACGATCCCGCGTGCGATCCCGATCACCAGCGCAACGCCCAGCAAATCCCGGGCACCGTCAACGAAGGTCGAGGTGAATTCCTCTTCCCCGATCCGTGCGATCAATCCCACGACTATCGAGGACACAATGAACAGGCCGGACATCTCGGCCATCCACCAGCCTCCTGCCGCGACACCCCAGATCATCACGCCAAAGCTGGCCGCAAAGATCAAAAGGATCAGCCCATGCATACTCGTAAAGGTCGGAGCTTCACCGCCCGTGCGGCCACCTTTGAGGAAATGCGCCTCATTGCTTTCGCGCTTGTCGGCAACGATGGACAGATCCGGATCGGCTTTGACCTTGGCTGCATATCGCATGACAAAAACCACACAGGCCAACCAGCATGCCAGCAACAGCGCAAAGCGCAGCATTATGCCATTGGTGAAGGGCACCCCCGCCGCATCCGAGGCGATGACTGTGGCAAACGGGTTAATCGTCGATCCCAGCGTGCCAACCCCCGCCCCCAGCATGATGATGGCCACACCCACTACCGCGTCATAGCGCGCGGCAATCATCACTGGGATGATCAGCGCGTAAAAAGCCAGTGACTCTTCGGCCATGCCATAGATTGTGCCCCCCGCAGCAAAGAAGGCCATCAAGATGGGGATCATCCATTTCTCGCGCCCCTTCAGACGCACCATTGCGCGCGCAATCCCGGCGTCAATCGCCCCGGTTCGCGTTACAACTCCCAAAAAACCGCCAATCACCAGCACAAAAAGTGCAACATCAATCGCCCGCGCTTCATAACTGACAGGGTCATAGAACCCCCCGATAGGGGCCAGTACGACATCATAGAACCCCTGCGGATTGGGCTCGACAACCTGATAGCTGCCCGGTACCGGAACATCGCGTCCCAGGGCTTCGTTAGCGACGCGGTCATATTGGCCAGCGGGAACAAACCAGGTTGCAATGGCGACCAGTGCTATCAACGCAAACAGAATTGTATATGCAGTTGGAAACTTGAGCTTCATGTCATCAAACTCCTAAAAGAGCTGAGATTGGGTTTCGAAACTTCCGGTCTCTTCATACAGTCTCAATATGAGATTACAAAGGATGAATGACCCCGAGGCGACCTGAACGGTTCTACATGAACGCCATTCGCTGGCGCTGCGCATTGACCTGCATCAATAGAATTCAGGCTGACGCCGGATTCAGGTTGGTCAGTTTTTGCTTTCCTACAGATCGTAAGTTGCTCATTTGAGTGCAACGTTTAGCACCTTGCGATCCATCGCCCCAGTCTGGCAGAAACCCGCTTGAGACTGTGGTGATCATGTTGACATATCAGCCCATTTCCCTGAACCGGGAAGTCGCACATTTGCATTAGGCTTACCAAAGGCTAATGTGCAAGAAATTAAGGCGCAAATGCCCGTATCGAACAGTAACCCAAGGCTAACAACGTGAGCTCTGAAATTCCCAGGTCCCTGCCTGCCAGACATGAGTTGCGCAAGGTGCGCAACAAGGGGCTGTCATTTCTGGCACTGGCCTTCCTGTTCAGCATCTTTGTCAACCTGCTGATGCTGACGGGGCCTTTATTCATGCTGCAGGTTTATGACCGGGTCCTTGCCTCTCGGGCGGTTGAAACCCTCACGGCGCTGTTTCTGATTGTCGCTCTATTATATAGCCTTATGGCCATGCTGGATTTTGCGCGAGGACGTATCGTTGCGCGGTTCGGAGCGAGGTTCCAGTCGCAACTGGACGAGCGGGTGTTCGAGGCAACGCTGCGAAAATCTCTTGTTCCGCAGGCCCGTGCAGCCCCAGCCACTGCCTTGCGCGACCTTGAGGCAATCCAGAACCTGTGTTCCTCACCTGTTTTGCTGGCCGTAATGGATATCCCCTGGACACCGGTTTTTCTGGCAGCAATCTTCCTATTCCACCCGATGCTTGGATGGCTTGCGGTTGCGGGTGGCGCGATCCTGATTGTCATCGCTCTGCTTAATCAGGCGCTCACTCATAGAAAGGTTGCCGCTGCGCAGCAGGCCTCGGCGCGGGCAGGCTCATTCTCGGAACATGCCAGACAAGCCGCAGAAGTTGTCCGCTCGCAAGGAATGCAGCACGACATCTCGCAACGCTGGCTGACCCAGAGGACCGATGCGCTGAGACAGACCATCTCGGCCAGCGATTGGACCGGAAGCTTTACCTCATTAACCAAGTCGATGCGGCTGTTCTTGCAATCTGCCATGCTGGCATTGGGAGCTTTGCTGGTTTTAAGAAACGAACTGTCCCCTGGGGCAATGATTGCAGGGTCCATCCTGCTTGGGCGCGCATTGGCCCCGGTCGAGCAGGCGGTGGGCCAATGGGCATTGGTGGAGCGTGCGCGATCTGCGTGGATTTCACTGAACCGATTCCTGGACACCACCCCGCCCGAGCCGGACCGGACCAAATTGCCTGTACCAGATGCGCGCCTGATCGCCAAAGGACTGACCGTTGTACCACCCGGCGCCGATTTACCGACACTCAGGAACGTTTCACTGAAACTAGAACCGGGCAAAGCTTTGGGCGTGATCGGCAAAAGCGGGTCAGGAAAATCCACGCTTGCCAAGGCCCTGTTAGGATTGTGGAAACCGGCCGTTGGCGAAATCAGGCTTGGAGGCGCTACACTGGATCAATACGGGACTGATGATTTGGGCCAACACATCGGCTATCTGCCGCAGGAAGTCACTTTGTTCAACGGAACAGTGACCGAAAACATCGCCCGGATGTCCCAAAACCCGGATTCGGAAGCGGTCATCGCTGCAGCCAAGAAAGCCAAGGCTCATGACCTGATCCTGACATTGGAAAAGGGGTACGACACGTTTCTGGAAGGCAATGACAGTCAACTGTCGGGTGGCCAAAAGCAACGTATTGCTCTGGCGCGCGCTTTGTATGGAGATCCTGTCCTACTGATCCTGGACGAGCCGAACTCGGCTCTGGATGCTGATGGCACTGAGGCATTGAACACCGCGATCCGAGAACTGAAGGCCGCGGGTAAATCAGCCATCATCATGACGCACCGACCACAGGCCATTTCGGAATGCGACGATCTTGCTGTTGTTGAAAATGGCCAGGTCGTGAAATCCGGCAGCCGCGATGAGGTGCTAAGCGCCATGGTTCAGAACGCAAATGCGATCAAAAAAGGTCTGGCACGGGTGGGTGAGTAATGCAAAAGCCCAATCATAATGACACGCGCCCTGTTTGGCGCATTACATTTCCTGCTCTGGTCGGGTTTCTCGCACTGGCTATTTTAATCGGCGGGTTGGGCTTTTGGGCGGTGCAGACCAGGCTGGCAGGCGCCATTGTATCGCAGGGCGTCATCGAAGTTCAAAGCAACCGCCAGGTAGTCGAGCATCCAGACGGTGGCGTGGTCGGCGAGATTTTTGTGCGCGACGGTGATTCCGTCACCGGCGGCGACATTCTGTTACGTCTGGATGACACGTTTCTGACCTCGGAAAAGACCATCGTTGAGGCGCAGCTGTTTGAATTACTCGTCCGAAAGGCGCGGCTTCAGGCCGAACGCGATGGCACTGATCTGATTGTTTTGACATCCGCGCTGAACGACGTACAGAAACAAGAAGACATTGACCCTGAGCTGATCGCCGGCCAGCAACGCCTGTTCGAGGCACGTCTGAATACCCTAAATCAGCAGACTCAGCAGTTGAGCAAGCAACGCATTCAGATTGAAAGCGAGATCGAGGGCACCTTGGCGCAACTGGTCTCGCTACGCCGTCAGGTCGATCTGATACAGGAGGAGCTGCAGGACCAGCAAAGCCTGCTTCAACGCGGTCTGACACAAGCCAGTCGGGTCTCCGCCTTGCAACGCGAAGAAGCCAGCCTGACAGGTGAAATAGGCAGGCTCGAAGCGGCTGCCGCGCGGCTCAAAGGCCAAATCGCGGCAACCGAGATCAAGATTGTAGAACTGCAGGCGACACGCCGCGAAGAAGCAATCACCGCCTTACGCGATGCGCAATCGAAAATCGCGGAACTGTCTGAACGCAGGCTCTCGCTGGCTGTTCGTCTATCGCGGCTGGATATTAGGGCGCCGGTTTCCGGTACAGTCTATGGAAGCCAGGTGTTTGCACTGCATTCGGTTGTACAACCGGCAGAACCGATGATGTATGTCGTACCACAGGAAATTCCTCTGCTGATTGCCGCTCGCGTAGATGCGATTCATGTGGACCAAGTGTATATTGGGCAGCCCGCCCTCCTGCGATTTCCCGCCTTCAACCAACGCGAAACCCCCGAAATCGAAGGGCATGTTGTCACGATTTCTGCCGATACGTTCACTGATGAGAACACCGGACACACATTTTATCGCGCTGAAATGTTACCTGATGCCAACCAGATCGAGCGCCTGAACGGACAACGCCTTGTACCCGGCATGCCAGTCGAAGCGATGATCAAGACGGACGAGCGATCCCCGTTTTCATATCTGATAAAACCGATGGCCGATTACTTTAACAGGGCCTTCCGGGAATAGATTCCGTAGACTTTAAACCGCTTCGAGATTGCCCAACAGGATCGAAGTCATTTCAGTCGTGATCACTCCGTCTACCGCGACGACATCGACACCGGTTTCGTAGGTCACGTTTGAACTTGTGATCCCCGACAAATCGGCATCTGCGTCCAGAAACACCCACTCTGCCTCATGCGCTGTGGGCAATCCGACGGCGATCTGCAAGATAGCCAGCGCATCCAGAGCGTTGATGAGGCCATCTTGATTTATATCGGCCGCAATCAGGTTTTCCGGTGCTGCCTGCCCCCATGTCGGGTCCAGTCCCACGGAAAGTCGCAAGACCTGCAATGCGTCCAGAGCGGTGATCTCGCCGGTCCCAGCCGAATAGGACTTTATGATATCCAGTTCACCGATAAATGTGCCCGAAGGCAGATCCAGATCGAACCTCCCTTCATCGTCGGCTTGGACACTAACCGTGCCGCCCCCTTCCGGGGTGAAACGTATTTCAGCGTTTGACAGACCGGGATTTGCAACTTGTGAATCAATGGTAATATTCCCTTGAATGCCTGCCGAACTGTCCGGGTCGAGCCCGCCCAAACCGTTCAAATCCACCGGAATATGGTCTGGCCCGCCAAATCCGGCGCCGAAGACATCTGAACTGGTCAGCGGAGCACCTGACGCCGAAAACACCTGAACCACATTATCCAGATACTCGATCTGCGCACCTTGCGCGGTGGACGTAAAAGTGAGCTGTCCAGGTGAGCGCAGAAATGGATAGTCAAACAGATCCAGCCTGTCCGATCCGACTTCAAAATCGGTAATCGTTGTCATCGCGGTTCCGGTCTGCATCACAAAGATATCAGACCCGGAACCGCCGGTCATCGTAGTGGCCCCAATCCCCGCTATCAGGATGTCATCGCCGCCGCCGCCAAGTAGAGAGGCATCAAGGATGCTGCCACTGAGCATATCGTTCTGCGCGGTGCCAGTGACTGTCCCATAACCGTCCGCGGCGATACCCAGGTCAGCGACCGAAAAAGTAAGCTGCGTCAACCCGGCCTCTTCTTGTGAGGCGGCAAAGATCTGAATTTCGTCCCCGACATGGGCCACGCTGAGCGATTCGACATTTTGCAGCCCGGTGCTCAACGTATCGGCAAAACTGTCCAGATAGACCAGTTGACCATCCGGTGTCAGGGTAAACAGTGTCACCCCATCATCGCCTCCCCCGGCCACGACAAACACCTGACCATTCACTTCGACCACGGCCAGGTCCTGAGCCGATTCAAAGCGGGTATTCAGTGTATCCAGCACATGATCGGTGGGTATCAACCGGCCATCACCAGACAGCTCCATGACGCTGATCGTGTTGCTTTCGCTGCCAGCAACGATGACCCAGGAATGGCCATGCGCCTGCACAATTTCGACGGCCGTTGGGGCGCCAATGCCCAAGGTCGAGACCCCATCGCCGGAATCTGCGAGGCTCAAGGTTCCCGCGCTGCTGTCCACCAAATAGGTCGTTATCGAATTGCTGGTGGCGTCGGTTGCGACGACAAATTGATCCGACCCGGACTGAGCGGTCTTGATTGAGTCGGCCTGACCTGCAACGGCCCCCGCAAAGGTCAGTAAGCCGTCTGAGCCGACCGTATAGGTCGAAATCAACCCGCTGTCCTCTTGCGCCACGGCCAGAATGTCGACCGATCCAAAGGAAACCTGCACTAAGGCCGAATAGCCACCCCCACCGTTCAGGGACCCGGTTTCCTGCAATTCTCCGATAGATCCGTCTGGAAGGATTTCGTAGCTGACAAGGCCGGTTGCGGACCTGACATCCAGAACGATCTGATCGCCCCCAAACAGAGAAACCATTACCCCGGAACGTCCAACGGTGCCCGAGATTGTACCGCTGAAATATTCTATATCTTGCTGCTGGGGAACCGCACCTTCGACGAGGTGCCATACGACAATGCCCCCTCCCTGTCCGGTCAGGCTGTACAGATACGTTTCCCCGTTAAACGTTTCTAAAGCCGTATCGCCGATACCTGAATCGAGCGCTGCGCTCCCTGTTGCAACTACTCCGCCGAACTGAAGCATCATACCAAATCACCCCACGCCAAAATCTGGCTCTTGAACAGGATGATCTGATGCCCGGTCCAATACCAAAGCGGGATTGTGGTGAAAACGAGGAGTTCGGTTTCAGTTTAACACAATTTTTTCTGGTCCGACCGCATGAACATCCGATGGGCAACACACATGAACAAAACGTCGCTGCCCATGATTTCAGCGCGGAAACAGCATGTGAGGGCAAGATGACCAAAACACCTGATATGACACGCAATCCTGCAAGTACCCGGCCCGATGCGGGTCAGCGGCAACAGATACGCAAGTGGATCGACAACAAAATGCGCCGCTGGGTCGGGCGCGGCATCGCAGGCAGCCTAAGTTCGGCCTTGCTTGCCCTTCCTGCGTTGGCACAGGCCACGACCGAAGAACTGGACACCTTCCAATTCGCTGATGCGATTCCCGGCGTTAACAGCGCAAAGCTACTGGCAAATGGCGATGTTCTTCTCAAACTGGAAGATGGGCGCACGATTTTGGTCTCGGCAGAGAATGTTCATATCCTGGACGGCGGCTCCATCATGATTGCCGAAGATGCGGCGGCGGAAGTCGCGCAATTCGCACTGGCCGCCGAAGCCGGGGGAGCCGCAGCAGCCGCTGGCGGCGTTAGCGGCGCCGGTGCTGTTTTGGGGGGCCTTGGTCTGGCGGGTGCAGCCGCAGCAGGAGGAGGTGGTGGCGGTGGCGGTGGAGATGACGAGGCTCCGTCGCCTGCGCCGGATTTCCAAAGCCTGAACCTTGCTGGTCTGCAAGCGAACGCATTGAACAGCGCCAGCGCAAACCTGATGGCACCGACCGGAACCACAACGGTCGAGGTGACAATCGGATCACTGACCAAGACGGCAACGCCCAATCCAGATGGCAGTTGGAGTATTTCCCTTACGGCGGTTGAGGCGGCTAGCCTTCCTCAAGGTGTGACAACAGTCACCGTTCGCAACCTGGATGGAACGGGTGAGGAAGTATCGGTCGAAACGGTAAGATTCGATGTGGACACTCTTCCACCGACGGTCAGCATTACGGGCTTTTCGGACGGGGCCATTCTGAATGCCGCCGAGCAAGCGACTGATCTTACAATCTCGGGCACTTCTGACGCCGAGAGAGGTCAAACAGTAACGGTATCTGTAAACGGGCAGACTTATACTGGGACAGTGAATGGCGGCGGCCACTGGAGTGTTACCGTGCCGGCCACAGACCTGGCCGCCCTGCCTGACGGGGTGACCGTTTCAGTGACTGCCGATGTCGACGACCGCGCAGGAAATCCGGCGATACAGACAAGCGCAAGCTTTGACACAGATTTTAGCGCTCCAACGATCACGCTTGATCCGGTCTCTGGCGGTTCGATTGGCCTGGGGGACATCGGCTCTGACCTGATTGTCACCGGGTCGACATCCGCCGCAGACGGGCAGACGGTCACCGTGACTTTCGATGGCCAGACATATACCGGCACCGCATCGGGTGGCACTTGGAGTGTTACCATCCCCAGCGGCGATCTCGGCTCGCTCTCCACCGGAAATCCGGCCTCGGTAAATGTTGTCGTTGACGATGTGGCAGGCAACCCATCGGTCCCGGCCACGGCTTCGGTACCGGTCGATCTGACGGGGCCTTCGGTGAATATCGCGCCATTGTCCGTTGGTGCGGTCCTCAACGCTGCCGAAACCGGGTCTGATCTGACAATCTCTGGCACAACAGGAAACGTTCAGGACGGCCAGGTGGTGACAGTCACCCTGGATGGACAAACCTACACCGGTACAGTCAGCGGCGGCAGTTGGAGCGTCACCGTCCCTGCAAGCGATCTTGCATCGCTGGCAGATGGGGGCGATTTCACGATCACGGCGGATGTGCTTGACACAGACGGCCTATCTGCACCGCAGGCAAGTGTCCCGCTTTCGAAAGATGCCACCGCGCCGACTGTAAGCATCGACAACTTTTCCGACGGCGCTGTCATGAATGCAGCCGAACAGGGCACTGATCCGACAATCTCTGGAACAACGAACGCTGAGGATGGTCAAACCGTAACCGTTTCCATGAATGGGCAGGACTACACCGCAACCGCCTCTGGCGGTACTTGGTCGGCGACCGTCCCGGCGATAGATCTTGCTGCCCTGTCCGATGCAGCAACCGTCAATGTTACCGCAGATGTCTCGGACGCGGCTGGAAACCCTGCCCTGCAGGCCAGCGGCAGTTTCACAACGGATTTCACAGCACCGGCGGTCTCTATCACCGGGTTGTCGGATGGGGCTGTCATGAACGCCGCGGAACAAGGAACCGACCTTACAGTGTCCGGAACCTCTGATGCGGCAGATGGCACGGTTGTGACCGTAGAAATCGTTCGGCAGGACGGCACAGTTGACGTCACCGGCACGGCGACCGTAACGGGCGGGTCCTGGACCTATACCGCCTCAGCCGCGGATTTGGCCGGACTTCAGGATAGCGAAACCTACGATGTCGAGGCATCTGCTTCGGATGCGGCTGGGAACACAACAGCGACATCAACCAGTTTTGACACAGACTTTACCGCGCCATCGGTCACGATCGACCCTCTTTCGGTCGGGTCAGAGCTGGATGTATCCGAAAAAGATAGTGACCTGACGATCACCGGCACAACAGATGCCGCCGATGGGGAAACGGTTACAGTCACACTGAACGGGCAATCCTATACCGGCACCGCCTCAAGTGGCACCTGGTCAGCAACCGTTCCGTCAGGTGACTTGGGAGCGTTGGCAGACAGCACAACCTTCCAGGTTTCAGCGACGGTTACGGATTCCGCCGGCAACATCTCTACCGCCGCCGCCACCCCGTTAACCACGGATTTCCGGCCTGTCCTGACAATCAATGACACCGGAACAAACGGTGCCGTTTCATTGGATGACGCCCAAAACTCAGGAGTCGTTGTCTCTGGCACGTCAATAGGCCTTGCCGCAGGCGAGGCTGTAGATGTGACGTTGAATTCCGTGTCAGTTGGAACCGCTACGGTCGGCGCCGACGGAACCTGGACACTGGCGGTAAGTGCGGCCACCTTTGCATCGGTCGAGGCGGGAGATGATCTGGACTTTGGCGCAACGGTATCTGTGGCAGGTGGACCCGACCCTTTGCCAGTTACGGATGAAAACACGGCCCATGAACCTGCAGCCTATGTGATCACTGAAGCCGGACAAAGTGGATCAACGGTCATATTTGAAATCTACGCAGATCCTGATACGGATCTGTCCAGCGGCATGGCCATCACAGCCGAACTGGGTTTCGATCCCTCAGTGGTGACGTTTGACACCGGATCAGATGTCGAGAATGGGGCATTCGATTTGTTCCTGACGAACCCGGTGAGTGGATCAGCCGTCAGTTTTGCTGGCGCGGCGACCACCTATTCCGACCTGTCCCAACCCATCGTCACATTCACGATGACAGTTCTAGATGCCTCTGAACCGATTGTTCTGACGTTGACGACTCCGGATGGTGGTCCATCGGTGCTGCAGATCGGGACGTCAGGCGACGACACATTAATTGCAACCGACATCGACAACGTCATTCGTGGCCAGGACGGCGATGACACAGTGGATGTCTCAGGTGCTGGTCGGGACATTGTCGTGTTCGAGCCGGCCCCAACAGCAAATGGCGTTGATACGATCACTGGCTTCACGACTGGACCCGCGACTGACACCGCTGATGCGATCATGTTCAGTGGATTGGATGTCGGCAGCCTGCGCGGCGACGGAACCGGTGTGGAAACGCTTTCAGTAGGGGATGCACTAGGCGCGGACACCGGAGTGGTTGGTTTGACGACAGAGCTGAGCGATCTGACGGCTCAAACCATCGAGACAGCGGTCGAAAGCCTTACCGGCGCCGAAGCAGGTGACGAGATCTATGTCCTGGCTACGGATGGAACTGACAGTGTGCTGGTCAAGGTCGACTATTCCGCATCCGATGCGGCGACAGTCGAAACGGTGGCCCATTTCACCGGATTGGATGACCTCAGCGGGCTTACTGCTGACAATATTCTGCATACCGATCCAACCGGGGCCAGTGCCTGACGCTCGACTACGCTGCCACCCTACGCGGGTGGCAGTACTCTCGATTTTCAAGAGGTAGAAATGGCACAGAATGGCCTAGTTCCGATCAATTTCAACCGTCACAGTCATCGGTATTGGAAGCGTTTCACATCTTATGACTTTGCAGCTGAACGCACCGAGAGCGTGATCGTGGAAGAAGAGGTGCTCCAGATTGCAGCCACTTTTCCGATTGTGTTTCGCAGAACCGGCCCAGAAATTGAACCGATTGCGGTATATTCACTTCTTGCTGGTGAACCCTCGCCATTTGTTTCAACAGAAGGGCGTTGGCTGGCCAGCTATATTCCGTCCGAACTGCGTAGTCATCCCTTTTCGTGCCGCCGGCTGGATAGCGGCAGCACCTTTCAGCTGGTCGTAGATGAAGGTTCGGGCCTGTTGACCGAAGAGTGTTCTGACAATCCCTTTTTTTCAGCTCCGGATACGCTCGGCACTGAATTGAAAGAAGTTCAAAACTTCCTGAAAGCGCGCGCAACCTCTCAGATTAGAACTACCGAAATTTGCAAAATGATAGACGCCTTTGGGCTGTTTGAGCCCCTGAGCGATAATTTGGAATTCGGCTCTGCACATAACTGGTTGCAAATCAACTCTGCACGCCTGGAACAGCTATCGGCAAAACGCAAATTGGAACTGGTCGAAACAAAAGGCTTACGCCTGATCTATGGCCATCAGGCTTCATTATCCAATCTCAGATGGCTTTTTCAGGTGCAAAAGCAGATTTCCCAGGCCGGTACATCTGTAAAATACACCGAAAATTCAGAACTTACCGGTTTCATGAATGCATTCGCCCAAGCCCAAACCGATGACATAATCTGGTCCTAATGAAGTGTGAATGACAAATGCCCACATGCGGTCGCTTTTTGAGTTTTCTGATTTCTGCTCTCTCTTTCAGCATAGTATCGGCCTGTACCCAGCCACCTGACATTGCCGGGGTCGAGGCTTCTTTTTCGACCGGGGCCGTGGGTTTCCGCGCGCCGGAACCGTCTCAGAAACTGACCACAAGCTCTTTTGGCAAGCGCGTACGGCACGCCGTCGAGACCAGCCCCAACCTGGCGCGATCTATGTCCGCGCTGGATGTGGCAGTAGCCAACCATGACGCGGCAAAAGGGGCCTTTCTTCCGCAGGTTTCACTTGGAATCAACGCCAGATCCGAGCGAGTAGACTCGGACAAAGCCGACGTGACCCCTTATCTGCGGATCTCACAGCTCGTTTATGACGGGGGGGCCGCATCCGGTGATTTGACTGCTGCAAAAGCACGGGTTTTTGAAAGTCGCGGCGGCCAGTTATCAACAGCCTCGGCAACCGCTCTGGCTGCGATTGAGGCCTATATAGTGGTCTTGGATTTACGGAAAATCCTGGATATTTCGGTGAAAAATGTGGAAGTCCACCAACAGCTCGTTCAACAAATTTCCGAGAGGGCTGCATTAGGCGCTGGTTCGAACGCCGATGTATTGACAGCGCGGTCGCGGATGGCCGATGCACGGACGCGACTGGCGGATGCAAAAGCCAGAGTGGACCTCGCCGATGCCCGTTTTCGTGAAGTTTTTGGCAGCCCGTCAGGTGATCTGCAACCCCCAGTCAAAGCGCCGACGATCTCACAATCGGATCATAGTATCGTAACGGGAAGCCTGCAGATTCGACGCTCAGAAGCGGCCCTGCTTGCCGCCAAGGCAGAACGTGCTGCCGCTTTGGCGCGCCGTCAACCCGGCGTGAATGTTTCGGCATTTGCGGATCGCGATGATAGCAATGACGCAAATTTCGGGGTCGACCTGTCCTTTAATTATGAGCTGGACTCTACTGGACAGCGCCGTGCCGCCATCACCGCGGCTGAAGCCAAAGTTCGCGAAGCGGAATTCGTTCATCAATCCCTAACGCGAGAAATACAAAGAGAGCTGGACACAATTCGCGCTGACCAAATTGCTGGAGCACAACGGCTTAGAGAGGCGCGAATAGCTGCGCAGGCGAATGCTGACAGTGTTGCAGCGGCGCGAGCGCAATTCACAATCGGACGACGCAGTCTGATCGAAATCCTTGACGCACAGCGCGACTATGTGAATGCACAGGAAAGACTTATCCTAGCCGAACAGAACTATTTCCTGACAGACTACGCAATCCTTAGTTTGACTGGTGACATCCTGGATCTCCTTGGTATTTCAATCAGTTCCGTTGAGGGTTCTCAATGAAACAATTGACACCTGCCTTCGCAACGCCCGAGTTATCGTGCTTTGAAAAATGCCTGATGCACGCTGCGGCCCATCTTGACTGTCCAATCACTTTTGCCGGGATTCTCGCGGCTCAAACAGGCTCGAACGGAGAGCTTACAATCCGCGATTCATTGGAACTGGCACGGCGTGTTGGGGTCCAGGCGGGATACGGAAGAAGGGCTTTGTCAGCTTTTGACAACACTTTGATTCCTGCGTTGTTGATTCTTGAAGGGGGAAAATCCGTTGTGTTTCATGGCCGAACCTCAAATGGTCGGGTTCTGATCTATGATCCGGAGGTTGGCACGGAAATAGGTCAAATTCAGCAAACCGATCTATCAGAAGTCTATACAGGGTTTGCGATCCTGCTGCGGCGCAATCACCGTGAGGATTTAGCCACGGGGTCCAGTTCTGCTTCGGGCCACTGGTTTTGGTCCGCTATGGCGGCAAATCGTTGGTCTTACACTCAGGTTGCGCTTGCGGCGGCGTTGGCAAATCTGCTTGGTCTATCTACCTCGGTCTTTATCATGGTCGTCTATGACCGTGTTTTGCCAAACGAAGCCACAGAATCTCTGATTGCTTTGACAGCAGGTGTTGGGATCGCGCTGCTTTTTGATTTCGTGCTCAAACTCCTGCGGGCAGGATTCATAGATCGGGCTGGCCAGAAAGCAGATATTTCGATGGGCCGTAGAGTCTTTGACCAGGTCCTCAACATTCGCATGAAGGCGCGCACAGGTTCGACAGGGGCCATGGCCAGCACCATTCGTGAATTTGAGACACTCCGTGAGTTTTTCACATCCGCCACCTTGGTGGCAGTCGTGGATCTACCCTTCATAGCATTGTTTGTCTTTGTCATTTACTTGGTCGGTGGCCCACTTGCACTTGTTCCAGCTCTGGCTGTGCCTGTCGTTTTGCTAGCAGGCATCATCGTGCAACCTATACTTTCTCACCTTGCCGAGAAAAGCTTCATCGATGGTCAATCCAAGCAATCGGTTCTGGTCGAAACTGTATCCGGGTTGGAGACCATAAAAACGACAGCGGCGGCCCGGCCCATGAGGTCGCGGTGGGAGGCTGCCATACAGCTTCAGTCATCACATGGCGCGCGCAGCAGGGCAGTGACTCAATTTGCCTTGAATCTGACCGGATTTACCCAACAGGCCGCCCAGGTCCTTATCGTTTTCTACGGTGTTTTTCTTGTGATGGATGGTCAGGCAAGCATGGGCGCGCTTGTTGCTTCGGTCATGTTGACCGGGCGGGCTCTTGCGCCACTTGGGCAACTGGCACAAACCCTGACACGGGTTAATCAGGCCCGAAATGCCTATCAAAACCTTAATGCCTTAATGCAGGCCGACAGTGAACGCCCCGAAGGGCGGAGCTGGATCAGTCGCGATCGCTTTGAAGGGAGATTAACCTTCGAAAATATCCAGTTTGCTTATCCCGAAAAACACGACAACGTCTTGTCCGGTGTTTCATTCACCATCTCGCCCGGAGAGAAGGTTGCAATCCTTGGTCCGATCGGCTCGGGGAAAAGCACGGTCGCGCGGCTAATGCTTGGCTTGTACGATCCAGACGCCGGGTCTGTTCAATTGGATGGGGTCGATATCAGACAAATTGATCCAGGTGATTTGCGGCGCAATATCGGCTCTGTTCTGCAAGATATTTGGCTGTTTTCCGGGTCAATCCGCGACAATATCAAAAGCGGCGCAATCAGGCCAAGGGATGAGGACCTGATTTGGGCGGGGCAAGTCGCTGGGGTCGAGGATTTTGTCTCTCGCCATCCCGGAGGCTATGACCAAAATCTGGCAGAGCGCGGTGAGGGATTGTCAGGGGGACAACGGCAGGCCATCGCCTTGGCCAGAGCCTTGATTGGTAAACCTCCGGTTCTTCTTCTGGACGAGCCAACAAGTGCCATGGACGTCAAAACCGAAGCTGAGGTCATACAGCGGCTCAAAAAGGCGACCCCCGACACAACTATGCTGATCGTAACCCATCGAACCAGCCTATTGGAACTTGTCGATAGGGTTATCGTCATAGAGGGCGGCAAAGTACGGGTAGATGGACCAAAAAGCATACTGTCACAGCATTCCGGAAAGCAACGGAGGCATCTGAATGTCGCAGCATCATGACCTAGCCTCGCTTGCCCGGGAAATGCGAGGCGGGTCACCGGTCAGGAGTTCATTGCTTCTCTTGGTAATCCTGACTTTCCTGGCGACAGCAGCGCTTTGGGCCCATTTCACTGAACTTGATGATGTCACCCGTGTAGAAGGCCGCATCGTGCCGTCGGCGGATGTTCAGATGATTGAAGCTACGGAGTCCGGCATTCTGCAGTCATTGAATGTCCGAGAAGGCGAGGTTGTTGAAAAGGGGAAGTTGCTGATGGAGTTCGATACCACCCAAATCGACAGCAAGCTCAGCCAAGAGGAACAGCGTGCATATGGCTTGAGAGCCCGATCCCAGCGCCTGCAAGCTGAGATAGACGGGACCGAGCTGACTTTTGATACGATCCTGGTCCAAGGTGCGCCGACTGTTGTTCAGTCTGAGACAGCTCTGTTTCAAGGCCGGCGATCAGAGTTGCAGGCAGAAATCTCAATTCTGATGAGCCAACGGGAACAGCGGTTAAGAGAATACGAAGAAGGGCTTGTCGATACGGTGACCGCGTCCGAGACTTTGAAAGTTCTGGCCGAGGAACGGGCAATCATTACCCCCCTAGTAGAACAGCAGATGGAACCCGCCACGACACTATTGTCTTTGCGACGCAGCGAGGCTGAGTGGCAAGGCCGCCGGACCAGGGCTGAAGCCGCTACCAACCGTCTGAAGACAGGATTGGAGGAAATTGATGATCGGGTTCGGGCGACACAAAGCAGGTTTCGAAGCGCGGCTTTGACCGAACTTGCATTGGCAACTGCGGAACTGGCTACTCTGGAACCATCGCTGCCAGCCTTACGAAACAGAGCGGAACAGGCGCAGATCAGGTCGCCGGTACGCGGCATCGTAAATCGCATTCACCGCACGACCATAGGCGGTATGGCACGGAGCGGTGAGGAACTGATCGAAATTGTACCGCTGGATGAGTCTTTGTTGGTCGAAGCCTATGTCCGCCCCGAAGACATCGCATTTCTGCACCCTGAACAGTTGGTTCGGATCAAGATTACTGCCTATGATTTTGCTCGATACGGGGCCTTGGACGGGCAAATTATCCGTATCGGGGCTGATACCGTGACGCGATCTGAGCGGGACGATGAAGAAGTTTTTGTCGTGGAAATCCGGACCAACCACTCGATGTTGGATGGGAACGGAGTAGCGGTTGAAATTATTCCCGGCATGATTGCCGAAGTGGATATTCTTGCGGGCAAGAAAACCGTTTTGGACTACCTTCTGCAGCCGATTGTCAAAGTCAAAGATCAGGCCCTTCGTGAGTAGTAATTGACCGGGCCAACGCCCATTACTTCTCGATGCCGTTCAGAATCTATGTGGAGCCCCGCCCATTCGGACTGAGCTTAGGATCCCGGAAGCTTGAATTGCTGGTCAAACAGTTGGCGGAACGTCCCGTTATGTTCGATTAGCGCATCAAGGTTGCCCTGTTCGATAACTTCACCGTCTTGAACAACCATAATGGTATCTGCCTGAAGCACAGTCGAAAGCCGGTGTGCGATTACAATGGTTGTTACATTCTCGGTCAACTTGTCCAGAGCAGCCTTAACAAGCGCCTCAGATTCCGCATCCAAAGCACTGGTAGCTTCATCCAAAAGCAAAATCTCGGCATTGCGCAGAATTGCCCGCGCGATCGCCAGACGCTGTTTTTGACCTCCAGAAAGAAACGCGCCGTTTTCGCCTACCTGCGTATCGTACCCATTTGACAACTGTGAGATAAACACATCGGCATGGGCAGCTTTTGCAGCCTCAATCACCTCTTCATCGGTGGCACCAGGTCGTGCATAGCGAAGGTTTTCCATCACAGTTGTCGAGAACAGGAATGTGTCCTGGCCCACATAGGAAATCTTGCGACGCAAAGACGCAAAACTCACATCGACAAGGTTTTGGCCATCAATTTCCACCTTGCCCTGGTCGGGATCATAAAACCGCATGATCAATCCGAATATCGTGGACTTGCCCCCCCCGGATTGACCAACCAAAGCTGTGGTCTTGCCCGCCTCGAAAGTCAGGTTCATATCCTTGATTACTTTTTGCTCGCCTTGATAGCCAAAGGTCACGTTGTTCAGGCGTATTTCACCCGGGCCGGATTTCAGCTTCTCGGGGTTCAAGCTTTCGACCATCGGATCTTCCTGATCAAGCAGTTCGAACATCATCCCCACAGGCACCAGGGCAGTTTCAATCACGACACGCGTTTTTGACAAACGTTTGGCCGGTTCATAAGCCATCAGAAGGGCTGTGATAAATGACATCAGCTGGCCCGCCGAAGTCGGCTCGCTGCCGGTAACATCAAGGGTGCTGATGATAAGAATACCGGCAATCGCGACACCGGCCAGAAGCTCCATCAATGGGCTGGCAATCGACTGCAATCTGGAAATCGAGTTTGCCCGCTTTTCAACCGACCTGATCGCTGCGTTCATACGATCGGTCATGTTGTCTTCCAAAGCAAAGACCTTGATGACCCGTATGCCAGCGGATGTTTCCTGAAGAACCTTGATGATTTCGGACAACGCCTTCATTTCTGACTGCATGATCGACCGTACACCTTTGAGAATGTAACGCACGCTCAAAAGCGCAACGGGACCCACAAAGAAGAACAGAATAGACAGCATAGGCTCTTGGTAAATCATCACGAAAACCAGCCCAACCAGAGTCAGAGCATCGCGCACGAAACTGGTCACCATAACGTCGATAAGCCGCCGCGCGGCCTGAGCCCCATGGGTCACACGCATAAGAAGGTTGGACGATTCTGTTTCCGCAAAGAAACCAACACCGCGTTTCAGCAGTTTATTGTACAACTTTTCCTGTTGCACAGCGATGATCCGATTGCCTGCACGCGCCAGAAAGATCGACTGGATATAAGAGGCGACCGCCTTACCCAAAAACAAACCCACCACCGCGGCGGCAATCAGGTAGACTTTCGATTTCATCTCAGGCGTGGTCATCGCATTGACGATGTTCTCCATCATCCAAGCGGTTCCGGCCGTTGTTGCTGCGACGAAAATCATTGCCACCATGGCAACACCGTACAACCAACCCTGCTTTCGGAGACTTTCACTCAAAAGTCGACCGAGATGGCTGGATCGCCAGTTCGCTAAGGTCTCTTTGATCATTTTACGCTCCAAAACCTTTTCGAATTCGATATCTGATCACGTTTCAACCCAAGTTAGCCTTAGCCAAAGAACCGCGCGGTTGTGTTAGTTATGCCTGACTGTGCCGAGAATCCAGTGCCTGCCGACAGATTATCAATACGCGACCGACAATAACGGGGTGGCGACCGCAATATCTACTTTAACGCCCCTACGTTCCGACAGCTTATGAGCCCGTTTCACACCGAACGCCAGATGCACCCAGCTTCGTCATCATCATCGCCAGGCGACGTCGCCCAAAAAGATGTACCCTGCCCCATAGATGGTTTTAATCAATCGCGGGTTCTTGGGGTCCTCGCCCAGTTTTGTTCGCAATCGGGATATTCGCACGTCCATGGCCCGGTCAAAGCTGTCGCCCGCGCCTCCCCCGAGCGCTTCTTGCATCTGCGACCGGCTGATCAATCGTTTAGGACTATCTAGAAACAGACGTAACACCTCGGCCTCGGCGTGGCTGAACGGCGTTTCTGATCCGGAACCATCTTCAAGAACATAGCGGTCGAAATACGCGGTCCAGCCGTTGAATTCTGCGATCTCTGACTGAGGAGCTGGTGCCCGCGATGATCGAAGCCGCGCCCGGATACGAGCGACCACTTCGGCTGGATCAAAGGGTTTGGTGATGTAATCATCCGCGCCAAGCTCCAATCCGGTGACACGATCCTGTACCTGTGCCCGCCCCGAAATAATGATGACTGCGGCACCTTGTTCCAAAGCCAGGCGATGAACAAGTGCCAAGCCGTCTGTATCCGGCAAAGACAGGTCGACCAGACACACATCGGGCACCACTCTTTTCAACGATGCTTCAAATTCACGAGCACGGGAAAAACTTTGAGTGCGGAACCCCGCCTCTTCCAGTGTGTCGGTCAGGATACGACGTATCTCAGGCTCATCATCTAAGATGGTTACCAGCGGTTGGTTCATCATGCGGCCTCATTTCGGATTAAGGCAGTAAGCTGCGCTTGTGTGAACGGTTTGCGCAGAACTGGTGCCAAAGCCAGTGCCTGACGATGCAGCGGGTCGGAATAAGGCAGCGATGTCATTAGAATACACGGCAAGGAAGGGTTCACTTTCTGCAAAAGGTCAAGCCCTGTCTCTGGTCCTTCCAGCCGAATGTCGGACAATATCAATGCGATGTCTTCGATCTGGTTCACCAATGAAAGCGCCTCATCGGTTGAGGTCGCCTCAATCACGGTGAACCCCATCTCCACAAGCATATCACGGAAATTCCGACGAAGTTGGCTGCTGTCTTCAACCAACAGAACCAGCCCTTCCAGCGCAGGCGGCGCGGCGCGGTATGGTAACCGAAGAACCACCATGGCGCCGCTTGGTGTATTGCGCAGGCTCAGATTTCCACCGGTCAGTTTGACTGTATCGTAAACCATGGGCAAACCCAAACCCGATCCCTTGTCACCCTTTGTGGTGAAGAAAGGATTGAGTGCCTTGCCAAGCGCTTCTTCCGAAAAGCCCGGCCCTGTGTCCGAGACCGAAATCTCGACCCAGGTTCCACCAATCGTATGCGCGCTGATCGTGATCTGACCTGTTTCTCCGCAGGCATCTCGCGCATTCAGCACCAGATTCAGGATGGCGTCCTGCATCATCCCCTGATCCAACATAAGTGCCACATCCGGCAATGTATTCACGACCGAAAGCCCCATGCCACGCGGCAGTGACGGCGTGGCGAGAATACGCAAATCCTCGAGGAGAGCACGCATATCCGTGGCTTTGGGTTGCGGCGTTCGGTTGCCGGTCATGCCTGCTATGCGGTTCAGCAACTGCCCGCCGCGTTTAGCAGTCTGGCGCGTGGCGGCCACCAGCTTTTGTGCGCCTTCCGGCAGGTCCATTTTATCAAGCTTGGCCTGCATCCCCAGTATAATTGTCAGCAAGTTTGAGAAATCATGCGCAAGACCGCTCGTCATTTGCGCCGCCATTTCCCGGCGGCGTGTTTGTTGCAGGGCCACACGGGCTTGCGTTTCTTCAGTGATGTCGACTGACATCACATAGACACCGCCTTCGCTGTCGGGCGTGAACGAAACACGGATTCGACGTGAATCCTGACCCTCTGTGAATTCAAATACCGTGGCTTCCCCGTCATAGGCACGGTTCAGGTTCTGTTCGATCCGCGCAAATGCGGCCGGTCCCAAAGCGTCAGAAATATGCATCCCAAGAATCTCAGAGGGTCGGCCGGGCAAAACCGAACTGAGCTTGCGATTGGAATAATCGTACCGCCCATCGGCATCCAGATGCGCAATATGCGCTGGCATCATTTCGGTTGTCATCCGGGTGCGGGCTTCGATTTCGGTTAACTGACGTTTTGCCTCTTCCAAAGCCGAAATGGTCGACGCTAGCTTTCGGTTGGTCGCCGCCATTTCCTCGGCCCGGGTCAACAATTCGTCCGACAATTCTTCGGAACGCGCCCGCAATAGCGCTTCGGCCTGTTTGGTATCTGTGATGTCGGTATAGACCGTTACCCATCCGCCGTTGGGCAGCGGTGCACCCTCGACCGAGATCACCTGCCCATTCGCCCTGACGCGCTCAATATAGTGCGGTTCAAAAGTGAGGGCCTGACTGACCCTATGTGCGACGATGTCCTCGACAACCTCATCATGGCCATACTCGCCGATGCTCGCCAGAAAATGTATTGTGTCACGGAACAACGCACCCGGCCGGACCAGATCATCCGGAAGGTCGAACATCACCTGAAAAGGCCGGTTGCAAAGCACCAGCCGCAACTGACTGTCGTAGATCGACAACGCCTGACCGATCAGATTCAGCCCAGCTGTCGTCATTGCCTTTATCTGGTTATCTGTGATGTTCAATCTGCCCCCTCTCTGAAGCTATGCGTAACATCAGATTGATCGCAGGTGTAGCAGAGACAGGGCAACATTCCCGACTAATGCCTGAGCTTGGATTTTGGCCCCTCTTTGGTGATGGAATGCAGGGAAAGCGTATGGTCCATATTTCGCATACGGTGCCGCAGCATCTCACGCCCCAACCTGGCCAGGTCTGTTGCGTATTCCGGGTTGCTCGCCACGTTTTCCATTTCGCCGCGACGCAGGTGGTCAAACAAAAGCGGTGGCAGGTTTGCCGCAAACTCGACCAGCGTAAACCGTTCGTCACGCAAGATGGACAGGCATGAATCGCTACTACCCGTTCCCAATTCCTGTTGCCAAAGGGTTGGATTTTCCGGCTCGGCAAAATCAAGCTCGCTGAAAGAAAAGCTTCGCCAATCCTTGGGTCCCTGCCCCTGCAGAAACGGCATCAAAGACCGCCCATCCATAGAATTCGGGATACTCTGGCCCACCCAATCCAAAATGGTTGGCGTGATGTCAATCGACTCGGTCGGTGCCGTCACCACGGCTCCGGCCTGCGCCTGATTGCCTGGCATCCGGATCAGCAAAGGCGTGTGATAAGCTGCGTCATAGACGGTCATCTTACCCCAGCTATGTCGATCACCCAGCATTTCACCGTGGTCAGCTGTGATTACGATCAATGTCTCATCATATTGATTGCTGTCCTTGAGAAACTGGACAACGCGGCCGATATGATAATCGACCTCTGTTGCAAGGCCCAGATAAACAGAGCGCAGCGCCTGAATATTGGCCGTGGAGGGTTGCACCTCATCAAAACCCAAAACGAAATCCGAAGCCGAATACCGCGCCATCGTTGGTCCAAAAAACGGGTGTATTGCCTGTTCATCTTCTGGGCTGACATGACCAACCGGCCCCGGCAACGCGACGGGATCGTACATATCGTTATAGGGAGCGGGTGCGACCAAAGGAGGATGAGGCCGGATATAGGTCAGATGCGCAAACCAGCTTTGGTCGCCGAAGGCCGCGATACTGTCCAGAAAAGCATTGGTCAAAAAGGCGGTGTCGCTGTCTTCGGCGCGGTACACCGCCGGGTCGTTCAATTTGGACGGCTCACCTGAGGTTGAAACAGGTTTGTGCAGATCCCAGTATGTGTCGAACCTATAACCTTTTTTCAGCAAGTCGGCGCGCCAGGGATAAGATTCTTCAAGCCGCATTTCCACGACTTCTTCAAACCCCTCCATGGGACGTTCGTAAGATTTCAGGATCGGGTCATTGGCATCGTAAACCCGTGGGTCAGCCGAGGTGTCGGTATACCCGTAGAGCAAGGGCAGATATCCCGCCTTACGCATCTCGCTTGCGATGTTTGGCGTGTCGTGCCGCAAAGGCGTTCCATTGCGAACCGATCTATGATTCATCGCATATTGCCCGGTCAGGATGGACGCACGCGACGGGCCACAAGGGTTAGTAACCGAGAAATGGCGCTGAAACGTTACGGCCTCGTCCATAAAAGCGCGCAAATTAGGCAAATTGACATGCTCGGCCAGCGCGCCGGTCAGACAATCTGCCCGAAGCTGGTCAATCACGACAAACAAGACATTTCCGCGCTGCCGCATTCCCTGCCCCCGATTCCACCAAATAGGTCTCAGGGGCAGACTGTGTCGCGGTTCCGCCGCTTGCGCAACAGATTAGTCCAGCTCGTATTTTGTCTCGTAATTCTCCCTAAGTGCGGGATCCTGATCTTCCTTACGCAACAGGCAGTTCCCGATGGACAGGACCTCGATATCCGTTCCCATGAAACAGCGGAACGCATCGGTGGGCGTGCACACAATCGGTTCGCCGCGCACATTGAATGAAGTGTTCACCACCAAAGAGCATCCGGTCAGTTCTTTGAACTTTGAAATCAGCGCGTGATAGGCTGGGTTGGTCTCTTGGTGGACTGTCTGGATACGGGCAGAATAATCAACATGGGTCACAGCAGGGATGTCAGATCGTTTGACGTTCAGTTTTTCAATCCCGAACAGAGCGTCTTCTTCCTCGGTCATCTTGCGCCGGATTTTTTCCTGCACATCCGCCACGATCAACATGTAAGGGCTATCGCCATCCAGTTCGAACCAATCGGCTACGTCTTCGCGCAGAACGGATGGGGCAAATGGGCGGAAGCTTTCGCGATACTTGACCTTCAGGTTAAGCGTTTTCTGCATCGAAGCTGACCGTGGATCGCCCAGAATGGAGCGGGCACCCAACGCACGCGGCCCGAATTCCATCCGCCCCTGGAACCAACCAACGGCCTTACCGTCAGCCAGCGCCTGCGCCGTCTGGTCAATCAACTCACCATTTTCATAGGTGGAAAACTTCGCACCGGCCGCCGCCAGTTCTTGCGCTATGTCGTCATCTTCATAACGCGGACCAAGATAGGCCCCCAGCATCTGATCACCCGAGGTCACTTGCCGCGGCTGCGCTAGCTCTTGATGCCAGGCCGCATAGGCAGCACCCAGCGCCCCGCCCGCATCACCCGCTGCGGGCTGCACCCAAACATTGTCGAAGGCGCCATCGCGAAGGATTTTGCCATTCGCGACACAGTTCAGAGCAACGCCTCCGGCCATGCAGAGGTTGCGTATACCATGCTCTTTCGCCAGGTCCCGAGTGATCCGCAGCATGATCTCTTCGGTCACGGCCTGAACCGAGGCGGCAATATCCATGTGGAACTGCGTCAGCTGGTCGGTTTCGGCTTTTCGAACCGGTTGGTCGAACAGCTCTTCCATCGCTTTGCTCGTCATGGTCAGACCAGCTGTATAATTGAAATACTTCTGGTTCAGGCGGAACGAACCGTCCTCTTTCAGGTCGACAAGATGCTCAAGGATCAGATCCTTGTATTTGGGGTCGCCATAGGGCGCCAAGCCCATGACCTTGTATTCACCAGAATTCACCTTGAACCCGGTGTAATAGGTGAATGCAGAATACAGCAGACCCAGCGAATGCGGGAAATGCAGCTCTTTCACCATGGTCAGCTCATTGCCGCGACCAATACCCACGGTGGTGGTTGCCCATTCTCCGACTCCATCGACAGTCAGCACGACCGCGTCTTCGAAAGGCGAAGGATAGAACGCACTGGCCGCGTGACTGATGTGGTGCTCGGCGAACAGCAGTTTTTCGAGATCGAATTCCGGGTCGATTTTGCGAAGCTGCTTTGCAAGCAGATCCTTGAGAAACAGCTTCTCTCGCAGCCAGACCGGCATTGCCATGCGGAAGGAATTGAACCCGCGTGGCGCCACCGCAATGTAAGTCTCGATCAACCGTTCGAATTTTAGAAACGGTTTGTCGTAGAAAACCACATTGTCGACGTCTTCAAGCGCAACCCCCGATTCGGCCAGCACGTAATTGATGGCTTCTACCGGAAATCCGGGGTCGTGTTTGCGCCGTGTAAAACGCTCTTCCTGCGCGGCCGCAACGATCTTGCCGTCGCAAAGCAACGCCGCTGCGCTGTCGTGATACAGCGCCGAAATACCTAAAATGTATGCCATGTGATCAGAACAACGTGTAGACGAAAGGTGCAATCGCCGAGCCTTGGCTCAACACGATCAATCCACCAAACACACCCAAAACGATCAGAATGGGCAACAGCCAGAATTTCTTTCTGACTTTCATAAATGACCAGAGCTCGGATACGAATGTCACGCCTGGTACTCCCTTGTTAAAATTGCTGTTTCATGCTGCCGGGCTGCTCTTCACGAACAATCCAGTAGCTATCTGATGAACTGTCCAGTTTCTGTGACAGCAGGTCTTTTCCCAACAGGCGCGTAACCAGCCCAAACGGGACAAACGTAGTGATAAACACCAAAAACATGACGATTGGGGCCACAATCGCACCCAAAAGCATGCCGAGTTTGAACCAAAGCCGGTTCGGCACCTTCAGAGTAGCGGGTGCAAAAACTGTCAAAGCCAGAATAACCCCAGCGATAACCATTGGGATCAGGCGCACCGACCCTCCGCCCCACAAGGGCCAAAAAGCGATAATTAAGAAGACTGCGGTGAAGACGTAACCAAAGCCCCGTTCGGACCCAATTTCGACTTCTACCTTCGCGTGATGATCAGACATTGAACACAACCATAATAACCAAACAAAAAACCTGCGCAAAGAATAACACTACTGGTTGCCGAAACAAGCCTTTTGCAAGCTCACACCATCATTCTTGCGATGAATGCCATCTTGCATCGCCTGATGGCTAAATACTTGAAGCGTGACAAAAACCCGTTGCAGCACCATGCAGATTCACATCAGATACCCCCATGACCCCGCCTACATTCACAACTGACCTGGATACGGATCAGGTTCACCTGCAGATATCGGGTGATCTTCACACCCAATCTCTGGATATGGTTGAGCGTGAATTCGCGAATTTCCATCCCAACGGCGGAACGGTCATAGTTGATTTGACAGGCGTTAAGGCACTCGACACTGGCGGGGCTTGGCTGATTGCCAGCCTTGTCCGCAAGGTGAAGTCCAGCGGCGGGCAGGTCGAGCTGCACGGTGCAACCGCCGCGCATTCCGCGCTGATCGAAACGGTTTCCCGCAACATGCCGGACGAATCCGCCCCTGATCCCGGAAAGCCAGATTTTCTGGATTGGGTGGCACGTGTCGGCGAGCGTACAGTTGGTGGCTGGAAAGACAGCTTGTCGTTGCTTGAGTTTCTGGGCCTGACGCTACATCGGCTGGTCCGCACAATCTTGATGCCGCGGCGTCTGCGGCGGGCTGCGCTGGTATCGCAGATGGAAGAAACCGGTTTGAAAGCGATTCCGATCGTTGCCCTTATGGGTTTTCTGATCGGCGTTGTACTAGCATTTCAGGGGGCCACGCAGCTCAAACAGTTCGGGGCCGAGATATTCGTGGTCGAATTGATCTCGATCTCTGTGCTCCGTGAGCTGGGCATTTTGTTGACGGCAATCATTGTTGCGGGTCGCTCGGGATCTGCCTTTACAGCTTCCATCGGCTCGATGAAGGTGCAAGAAGAAATAGATGCCATGCGGACGCTGGGCCTGGATCCGATCGAGGTTCTGGTCATTCCACGCGTTGTGGCGTTGCTGATCATGCTGCCAATCCTAGGGTTCATCGCCGATATCGCCGCCTTGATTGGCGGCGGACTTATGAGCTGGATCGACCTTGGAGTCAGCCCCGGAATGTTCGTGACCCGCCTCAAGGAAAACACCGGCATCTGGCAATTTGCCATCGGTATGATCAAGGCACCTTTCTTTGCGCTGGTCATCGGTATCATCGCCTGTTGGCAGGCCTTACAGGTTAAAGGATCGGCACAAAGTGTTGGGCAAAGAACCACCGCGTCCGTGGTCCAGGCGATCTTCTTGGTGATCGCACTGGATGCCATGTTCTCGATCTTTTTCTCGGTACTGGGGGTCTGAAATGGACGGTGTAACCCGCGAACAGATGCCGATTGGCGACACCCAGCGCGAGGCGGTGATACGGGTCCGCAATCTGACCAACCGGTTCGGACCGCAGATCGTGCACCAGGATCTGAATTTGGATGTCTGGCGGGGCGAAGTACTGGGCATTGTCGGCGGCTCGGGCACGGGCAAATCCGTCTTGCTCCGCACCATCGTCGGCCTGAACAAGCCGGCTGCGGGAAGCATCGAAGTTCTGGGCGTCGACGTCCTGAACGGCCCCGAACAAGAGAGGCGGCGCATCGAACGCCGCTGGGGCGTCGCCTTTCAGGACGGCGCGCTTTTCTCGTCGCTCACCGTGTTGCAGAATGTCGTAGCCCCTCTGCGCGAGCATACAGGAATAAGTGAAAGCCTTATGTCGGCGCTTGGCGGGCTGAAAATCAGCTTGGTCGGATTGCCGCAGCTGAGCTGTGGAAAATTCCCGTCCGAACTGTCGGGCGGGATGCGCAAACGTGCCGCTTTGGCGCGCGCGCTGGCGCTGGACCCTGAGATCGTATTTCTTGATGAACCAACGGCCGGTTTGGATCCCATCGGCGCCGCTGCTTATGACGACCTGATTGGCGAGCTCCAGCAAGCGCTGGGTCTGACTGTGTTTATGGTCACGCACGATCTGGATAGCCTTTATGCGATTTGCAACAGGATCGCAGTTCTTGCAGAAAAACGTGTTCTGGTTGATGGTCCGATTGAAGAGATGACCAAAGTCGATCATCCTTGGGTCCAAGAATATTTCACCGGCCCCCGGGCGCGCGCAGCACAAAAAAAGGGTCAGGACAGGTAACACCCATGGAAACCCGAGCAAATTATATCCTGATCGGTGCATTCACCCTGGCTGGAATACTGGGTGCGTTTGGCTTTTTTCTATGGCTGGCCAAATTCGAGGTTTCCCGGCAATACGCCTATTACAATGTACTGTTCGACAATGTTTCCGGCCTGTCTGCGGCAGGTGGCGTCAGTTACAACGGACTGCCAGTCGGGCAGGTAATCTCCCTTAACTTGGATGACGAGCACCCATCCAAAGTGCGCGTCCGCATTGAAGTAGACGCAAGTATCCCGGTGACCGAGGATACCGTCGCCCAGTTACAATCGCTTGGGGTCACCGGGGTCAGCTATGTGGAACTGACCGGAGGTTCGGCATCGGCCAAACGACTAGAGCAGGACAGCCTTATCAAAAGCAAACGCAGCACCATCCAGTCCTTGTTCGAAGGTGCCCCTAAACTGTTGGAAAAGGCGATTACGCTGATCGAGGATATCGACAAGGTGGTGGATGACAAGAACCGCCAGCAGGTATCTCAGATTCTGGAGAACGTATCTTCGGCCACCGGAAGGTTGGACAAAACCCTTGCAGATTTCGAAAACTTGTCCTCAGATTTGGGTGGCGCAGCTAAAGAAATTTCAGCCTTCTCAAAACGCCTCGAAAAATTGGCAGACACCGCAGAAACAACGCTGGAAGCCGGAACAAATACATTAAATAGCCTGAAAACCGCATCCGACACGGCTGTATCGGCCCTAGACAGCGCAAAAGATACTTTTGACGCAGCAGATCGCATCATGCAGCAGGATCTGCAGCCCTTCATCGAACGGGCCTCGACCCTGGCAGACCACCTTACGGTCCTGACCGAAGATGGGCGCGTCGCGCTGGCCACGGTTTCCGAGACTTTCGTGAACGCAAACAAAACGCTTGGCTCCGTCACTGGTGCGATGGAAACAGCAAAGGGCACTTTGACCTCAGCTGAACGCGCATTTGACTCGGCCAATGAGGTGATCAACAAAGATATCGGCGTCGTCATGGATGATGTCCGCAATGCCGCCAACCAAGTGGCGTCCACGGTGACGAAAGTGACAGACAGGCTTGATGATATTTCAGCCGATATCCTCAGCGCGTCCAAATCGGCCTCGGAACTTTTGGGAACGATCGACGGCATCGTTCAGGACAATCGCCGTCAACTGTCCGATTTCATGCGGGTTGGCCTGCCACAATTCACGCGTTTCATAGAAGAATCCCAACGACTGGTGATCAGCCTCGATCGTCTGGTGGACAAAGTTGAACGCGACCCCGCCCGTTTCCTTCTTGGGACCCAAGCCTCGGAGTATCGTCAATGATCAGGCATTTGATAATGACCGCAGTTTTGGCGTCTTTGGGGGCGTGTACCGGACTGGAAACGCTGCGGCAGGCCTCAGAACCCAATGATCTCTATCTGCTGACACCCAAAAGCACGTTTTCTTCTTCGCTGCCGCGCATCCAGAAACAGATCGTGGTCCAAGAGCCAACCGCGACTGCCGCGGTAAATACCGATCAAATTGCAGTTCAGCCGACACCTTTGCAGGTTCAATATCTGCCGCGTGCCAGATGGGTGGATCGCGCGCCGCTGATCGTCCAGGCTCTTTTGGTCGAAAGCTATGAAAACAGCGGACGGGTATCCGCCGTGGGTCGTTCGACCGTGGGGCTTCGTCCGGATTATGTGATTGTTCCCGATCTACGCGAGTTTCAGGGCATTGTCGTTAACCAGGATGGTGAAAGCTCGACCGTACGCGTCGAAGTTCGCATGAATATCAAGATCGTGGACGAGTTCGACGACAAAATCATCGCATCGAATTCGTTCCAAGAGAACGTAATTGCCAAAAGTAACCAGACCGAAGATCTGGTTACTGCCTTTGACGTTGCTCTGGGTAAAACCATGCGGGATGCTGTCGAATGGAGCATTCGTAGAATTAGTACCCATACAGCCAACAACCCTAGGTCATTCTAGTTTCTCCCAAGCCCGGGCCTTACTCAGCCAGCGTCTGGGCCAGACGCATCAAGGTGACAGCTTCAGCCCGATATCCGAAAGAATCCTCACCTCGGGACAGCGTGGCCAGATCAATGGCATCCGCATAGGACCAGCCGCCAAGATATTCTCCGCCCCGGAGCAACTGACCAAATCCTGCAATCGCATAGGAAAAGCGGATGTCATCCGTGACTGTCCCTTGTCCGGGTAAAATAGGCTGCTCCATCAGATTGCTTTGATCTTCACCAGGAAGCTTGTAACGCATTTTGAAGAAACCAATTTCCGCTGAATCATCCGATATGGATTGTTCAGCATACCGCAACGGGCCGTTTCTGATCGCATCGGAACCAACTGGCGTGACCTCGTAGATCGCCGTTACAGTGTGACCTGCTCCAATATCACCAGCATCCACTTTGTCATTTGAAAAGTCCTCGCGCTGCAGGGATCGGGTTTCATAACCGATCAGACGGTATTCAGCGATCTGTAACGGGTTGAACTCGACCTGGATTTTGACGTCGTTGGCGATGGGAAAAAGCGCCCCGGTAAGTTGATCGACCAATACTTTTTGCGCCTCAACCAGCGTATCGATATATGCCGCCTGCCCGTTTCCGTTCTGGGCCAGAGCCTGCATGGTGGCATCGTCCAGATTGCCTCGGCCAAAACCCAGAACGCTTAGGAATGTACCACTGTCGCGCTTGCGGGCGATAAAATCCTTCAGGGCATCAGGGTCTGACAGACCCACATTGAAATCGCCATCGGTGGCCAGAATTACGCGGGTCACCTCACCGTCCGCAGCCATACCTTCTGCCACTTGATAGGCTTGCTGCAACCCGGCCTGCCCCGCTGTCGAGCCACCGGCTTCGAGCCTGTCGAGGGCTGAGAGAATGGTCGTCTTTTCGGCTGCCGCGGTCGGTGGCAAAACCTGCCCGGCACTTCCCGCATAGGTGACGATCGAAACCTGATCTTCCGGACTGAGTTCAGACAGCATCAACCTGAAAGACTGTTTCAGCAGCGGCAATTTGTTAGCATCCTGCATTGAGCCCGATGTGTCGATCAGGAAAACCAGGTTCAATGGAGGACGGTCTTCGATCTGGGGCATGACCCCTTGGATGCCGACATGAACAAGCTGCGTCCCCTCATTCCAAGGCGTCGGTGTCACGGTGATCGTAGAACGGAACGGTTCCGCCCCATCAGGCGCCGGGTAGGAATAGGGGAAATAGTTCACCATCTCTTCAACCCGCACCGCATCCTTGGGCGGCAGATGGCCATTCATCAAAGACGACCGAACAATGGCGTAAGAGGCGGTATCTACATCAATCGAAAAAGTCGAAACCGGTTCGTCCGTCGTGATCTTCAGCGAGTTGCTGTCCGCGTTGGCGAAAGTTTCGGTATTCTGTTCCGGCGCGGGAACAGTCTCATGTTGAAGGTCAAATTTCCCGACCGCCGATGCCGGCGCGCGCTGTAAAAGGTCCGCAGCCCCCAGCTGCGCAACGGCCCCCTGCCTCTTGGCGGAAGGTTCGATTGTTTCTTCAATCACAACAGGCGCCTCAACAACTGGTTCTTCGAGATTGGCCTCGGGCATATCCGCCACCAATAGGTCAGACTCCTGCCGTGCGTCGGCGCGGTCCTCGGACCAGGGCAGTGGCGCAACAACCTCGTCGCGCGTCTGCGGCAAGATCACAATCAGAGCCACAGCAGCAACTGCGGTGGTAGCGGTCAGGACACCGCGATAAGAGAGGGCATTCAACATGGCTTTCGCTCCTTCTGTCAGGCGGGCTATGAGGCCGCGCTTGACAGTGGGACGTCGCGCAGAGGTCGATCCTTGGATATTATCGAATTTTTTTTGCGCCTGGCTCAGATTTTCAATCCGCCGCGACGCATCCGGGGTCGGCGTGGCGGCGTCCATCAGCATCTTTAGCTTGTCCAGTTCATCGGTCATTGTGCCAGTTCCTCTTGCCGCAAGGCGCGCAGCCGTTTGCGGATATCTGACATCCTCCAGGACACTGTCCCTTCGGAAACACCCAGCACCTCTGCAGCTTCTGCATGAGTCATCTCATCCTCGAGGGTCAGGGCCAGAGTGTCTTGCAAGTCCTGCGGCAGGGACCGCATGGCCCGTTGCAACCAATCGACAGCCTCGGCCGTTTCCTGCACCTCGGCCCGGCGCATCTGTTCCACATACCCCCAGCCGTGGGCCGCCCGCGTGTAACGGGTCGCGCGACGGCGTGCATCCTCGGCTGCATTGACAACAACACGGTACAACCATGTCGTAAACCGGGCTTCGGCACGAAAACCTACGATCTTTGACGGCAAGGCGGCGCATATATCCTGCGTCAGATCTTCGGCCTGATCCGCGCGTCCTGTCAGTCGAAAAGCCAACCGAAAGACCGTGTCGTAGTGGCGTGCCAATAGCGTGGCAAACGCATCAGCGTCCCCTGCAGCAGCGGCCTTTGCCAGATTCTCATCCGATGTTTTCATGCGCATCACAATGGGTAAGACGAACCAAAAACATCAATCCTTGGCAATGCACACAAAAAAATCAGAAATGATCCGCCGATGCGCGATTCCAGTCCTCTGCATATTCATCCGGAAGCGGAGCCTTCAGCAAAGCGCCTTCTTCAAGATGCAAATAGAGTTCAGCATAAGAGCGATCTCTTTCATCTGCAGTACGCCGAAGGATGTCCGAAGGGTGAAGTTCGGAGACCTTTTCCTTGCCCATGGCGCCCAGCAACTCGCGAAAGCTCTCTAATGTCGCGTCGTGATAGCGATGTACCCGTTGTCTTTTTTGCGGAACATTCACAGCGCGGCCTCGTACCGGATCCTGTGTGGCCACGCCGGACGGGCATCGGTTTGTGTTGCAGTGAAGCGCCTGAATGCATCCCACTGCAAACATCATTGCCCTTGCCGCATTACACATATCGGCCCCAAGCGCGCATTTCTCGATGATGTCATAGCCTGTGGCGACTTTGCCCGAGCAAATTATGCGAATCTTATCGCGCAAACCCACACCGCGTAGACAGTTATTCACGAAAATCAACGCCTCGTTCAAAGGCATGCCCAACCGGTTGGTGAATTCTACAGGGGCCGCGCCCGTGCCGCCTTCGGCACCATCAATGGTGATGAAATCAGGCAGGATGCCTGTTTCCAGCATGGCTTTGCATATCGCTAAGAACTCGGACGGACGACCAATGCACAACTTAAACCCAATAGGTTTGCCACCCGACATCTCGCGCAGATTCTGAACGAAATTCATCAAGCCGGTAGGTCCGTCAAATGCGGAATGAATTGGCGGAGAGATCACGTCCTGATGCAGGGGAACACCGCGTATCTGCGCAATCTCTTCATCCACCTTGGCCGCAGGCAACACCCCCCCGTGCGAGGGCTTGGCCCCTTGCGACAGCTTGATTTCAATCGCCTTGACGACCTCGTTCCTGGCTCTTTCGGTGAATTTGTCTTTGTCGAACCCGCCATCCGGTGCGCGGCATCCGAAATACCCAGTGCCAATCTGCCAGATGATATCGCCACCTTCGGCCAGATGGTGCGGCGACAGACCACCCTCACCCGTATTATGCGCAAAACCTCCATCCTTTGCCCCACCATTCAATGCTCGGATTGCATTGGCGCTGAGGGCCCCAAAGCTCATCGCTGAAACGTTCAGGCGCGAGGCACTATAGGGTTGGGAACATTGCGGCCCGCCCAGCATCACCCGTTCTTCGCTTTCCGGCACCTGTTTGGGCGCAAGCGAGTGATTGGCCCTGTGGTATCCAACGGTTTGGATGTCGTATTGGGTTCCAAATGCCTGGGTATCAACCTGCCCTTTGGCACGGGAATAAACCAGGCTGCGAATGATGCGATTATAGGGACGGCCGTTTTCGTTGGTTTCAACAAAATATTGCCGTATCTCTGGGCTGACGAATTCCAGCATGTACCGGAAATGCCCCAGAACCGGATAGTTGTTCAGCACGTTATGCCTTGTGGTCAGGATATCATATAGCCCGACCACCGCGTATGGGATCAGGAAAAGCAGCAGCCAATGGGCCGGGGGCCAGAAAAACCCGGCCATGATTGTCAGTGGCAGGCACACGAGGCTCAACACGTAATAGAGTCTGCGTATAATCATTCGTGCTCTCCCACTGTGGCTGTTAGCTGAGTCACCGTGGTACAAATTCGCGATTGCACGCAAGCCTTTACGCCCGAAATCACGTAAATGGTGAAACTTGTGATCCGCCATGCGCAGTTGATCCCGGCCGCGCCAATCGGTATCCCGGATGGCAGGGCAACGCGGGCAGGATCATTGGCTGTGAAAAAATCGCAAACAGCATGGGCCACGGCTCTCATGTTCTGCGCCGTTTTCACGGGTGGCGCGACTGGGTCACTGGTCAGAGAAGCGTTGTCGCTCGGGATCTCGGGCCTGCCGATCCTGACCGAGACCTTTGGCATCAATATAGCCGCATGCTTTGTGCTTGGCTGGTTATACGCCATCCGGCACCGGGTGCATGCCCACGTCCTGCATTTGGGCGCGGTTGGGTTTTGTGGCGGGTTATCTACGTTTTCCTCATTTGTCGCGGAATTGGAACGTCTGGCAGAGGTCAGCTTCGGGCTTGCCCTATCCGCAGCGGGTTTGGAAATTGTGGCGGGTCTTTTTGCGGCGATTTTGGGTGAAACCGCCGGGCGTCGCTTTTCCCCGCGGAGGTCGTCAGAGTGAGCGATCTCTACCTGCATGCAATGTTTGGTTTAGGCGGAGGTCTGGGCGCGGTTCTGCGGCACTGGATCGCCATTCGAATTCGCCATGACCTGCCCGTTGCAACGCTGATCGTGAACGTCTTTGGCAGTCTGTTGCTTGGGCTTTGGGTCGGGTATCTGGGCGGACCGACGGGCGTCAGCCAGGAGGAACAGCGCCTGGTGTTCGGCTTTTGTGGCGGCTTCACCACTTTCTCCAGCTTTGCCTACCAGTCACTGGAACTGCGGCGCGAACGCACAATCGCTACGGCGGCGGGGAATATCGCGCTGAGCCTTTTGCTGTGTTGGGGCGCGCTTTGGCTTGGGCTGATGGCGATGCGCTGATCCGGTGCAGCCGGACCTACATCGGATAGGTATGCATCCGCACCGCCAGATTCCCCATTATCCAGACCGTCCCAACAATGATGATCAATAGAACCATCGTGGAAAACAGGACCAGGTCCAGGTCCTCGCGGCTGCTGCGTCGACGGTCGATATGCAGGAAATACACCAGTTGAACAATCAACTGCGCCAGCCCCAACAAACCGATCGACAAATAAACGCCCTTGGTCTCGATCCCGAACGTATATGCAATGTTAAAGACCGCAAGTGTCAGCAGCAGCGATCCGCCATAGCCAATCACATATCGGCGGCGTTCACGTCGGTGCATTTCGCTGCGCCTATCCATAGGTCAGCCCTCCGAAATAGACGATCGTGATTATGCCGATCCAGATGAGGTCGAGAAAATGCCAGAACAGGGCCAGACGAACCACCCGTGACATCAGAACGTCGGTTAGACCAAACACACGCAGCTGAATACCCAGAACGATCAACCACAGACACCCCGCAGCGACATGCAGCCCGTGCAGCGGCACAAGCCCGTAAAACGCTGACAGAAACCCGCTGCGCTGTGGAATGCCACCCTTTTCCGCCATAGCCAGAAAGTCACGTATCTCAAGTACCAGAAAGCTGAGACCCAGAACCAGAGTTACCGCGAACCAAAGCACGATACGGGGCCGTGGCAGGTTGTATTTCAACGCCAGCATCGCAAGGCCCACTGTAAGGCTGCTGGTCAACAGGATCAGGGTCTGGGCAAAAATGCTGGTCAGGTCGAACAGCTCATGCGGACCGGGCCCACCCGCCTGCGCGTCGATCATGGTGATATAGATCGCGAACATCAGGCCGAAATAGACCAGATCGCTCATCAGAAAGACCCAGAACCCAAAGGTGACCACTTCGCTGGCCTTGTCGGCACCCGGATGCCGTCGGCCCAAGTTTAGGCCCGGATAGCTGTGTGTCGGCGCGCGTTTCATGTAGTGGCCTCCAGATCGGGACGGGCCAGGCCGCGGTTCTCGGGCGCGTATTCATGATCGCGATTGACCGGAATCGATGCGCGCACGAGATCAAGCCAGGCTTCATGCTCTTTGCGGACCTGCTCGGCCGGAATAACCTCTTCGGTGTCGGTTCTGAAAGTCCAGGCGATGAAAGCCGCCAACATCGCGGCTGTCGTCGCAATAGCCAGCCACCAGATCCACCAGACCAGGGCAAACATCCAGATACCGCTGAGCACGCACAGACCGAACCCGATCGCCGTATTGCGTGGCATGAGGATATCTTCATAGGCATCAAGGGACGGATAGGCGTTGCCGCGCTCTTTTGCGGCGGCAAAATCATCCCGGTCGGTCACATGCGGAATGATTGCAAAGTTATACGGAGGCGGCGGTGCCGGAATTGACCATTCCAGCGTGCGCCCATCCCAAGGGTCGCCAACCGGCACGCGGGTTTTTTCCCGGTCTCGAATGCTGACCCAAAGCTGGACAATGATCGACAGAAGCGCTGCGAGAATGACCATAGACCCAAGCACGGCGACGATCATATAGGGGTGAAAGCTGGGGTCTTCCCAACTGTAAGATCGACGCGGCATCCCCATCAGGCCGACAAAATAAAGCGGCAGGAAGGTCAACATAAACCCAACGGTCCACAACGCGACAGATATCCGTCCCCAGCCTTCATTCAGGCGGAAACCAAAGGCTTTGGGGAACCAATAGTTGTATCCCGCAAGCAGGCCAAACAGGACGCCAGGCAACAGCACATTGTGAAAATGCGCGACCAGGAACAGGGTGTTATGCACCTGATAGTCGATGGTCGGATTGGCCAGGATGACGCCCGACAACCCTCCGATCACGAACAGCATCAGGAAAGACAACCCATAGAGCATCGGGACCGAGAACCGGATACGCCCGCGAAACAGCGTGGCCATCCAATCATAGACTTTCACGCCAGTCGGTATGGCGATCAGCATCGTGGCAATCCCAAACACCGCATTGATCAGCGCGCTTTGGCCCATAGTGAAAAAGTGGTGCAGCCAGACCGTGAAGGACAGCACCGCAATCGACATCGTTGCAATCACCAAGGAGTTGTACCCGTACAGGCGCTTGGCCGAGAAGGTCGCAAAAACCTCTGAATAGATACCATAGGCGGGCAGGACCAACAGATAGACCTCGGGGTGACCGAACAGCCAGAACAGGTTGGCATAGTTCATCATGTTGCCGCCAAGGTCATTGGTGAAAAAGTGGAAATCCAGGTACCGGTCTGCGGCCAGCATCAGCGCCGCAACACCCAGCGGCGGCATGGCAAAGACAATCAGGATCGAGCTGCAGATGATCGTCCAGCAATACATCGGCAACCGCATGAACTGCATCCCCGGCGCGCGCATCTTGTAGATCGTGACGGCAAAGTTGATCCCGGTCAGTGTCGTTCCGATCCCCGATACTACGATGGCCCAAATCCAGTAATCCGGCCCAACGCCGGGATTGAAGGCCGCACCGGTAAAGGGTGGGTAGGCCGTCCAGCCCCCGGTCGAGAACTCTCCGACCACCAGGGAAACCATCAGCATCATGCCCGAGGACACGGTCAGGCCTAGGCTGATCTGGTTCATCACCGGGAATGCCACGTCGCGGGCGCCGATCATCAGCGGGATCAGGAAATTGGCGGCACCGAACACAAACGGCACGGCCACGAAGAAGATCATGATCGTGCCATGGGTACTGAAAAGCTCGGCGAAATGCTCGGCTTCCAAAAAGCCTTCGCCCGGCCCTGCGGCTTGCTGGGCGCGCATGACAACGCCTTCCAGAACTCCCCGCGCCAGCATCACGATGGCAAAGACGATATACATGATGCCGATCTTCTTGTGGTCGGCGCTGGTCAGCCAGTCACGCCACAGCGGCCCCCACAGACGAAACCATGTCAGCAGCCCCACAACGGCAATGACGCCCACAATCACGATCCCAGCGGCAGCATTTGCCACGATCTCATTTGCGTTGGGCGACTGGATCAACCCGGTGATCGGAAAAGCATCCCAGTTTAGACGGCCAAAAAAACCAGTCTCGACATTGGTCATTGTGTTTTCTCCTGACCATATTCGGCAGTGCCCGGTTGCTGATCGGCAGGCAAGGGTGTGGCCCCGTGATAGCGGTGCAGGATCGACTGAAACAGATCACCATCGGCTAGCGTGAAATATAGCGCATCAGTCGGCATCTGATCATTGCCCAACATGGCCTGCACCTCGTCCCGGTCCGTTCGCATGGCAAGCGTTCGGTATGTTTCAGCGCTCAACGGAACCCCGTTTGCCCGGACATTCTCGGCCCAGTCATTGAACTCCTGAGACGACATGGCAATGGCTTTGAATTTCTGTTTGGTAAAGCCACGTCCGTTATACTGCGTATTTTCGCCCTGCATTGTTTCGGGCCTATCGGCGACAAGGTGCAATTTGGTCGTCATCCCCGGCATGGCATAGATTTGCCCGGCCAGTGCCGGGATCATAAAGGACTGCATCACCGTATCTGTTGTCAGTGTGACAGCCACCTGTTGGTTGACCGGGAGCCCCATCTCACCGACGCTGGCGATGCCAAGATCGGGGTAGATGAACAGCCACTTCCAGTCGAGACCAACAACCTGCACTTTCAGCGCCGGTTCTTCTCCGAATGAGGTCTCGTAAGGGTCCAGCCGGTGGGTGGCTTTCCACAAATAGAATGAAAGGATGGCCACAATAACAACCGGGATACCCCACATGAGAAACTCCAACCGGGCGGAAAAATCCCATTCCGGTCGATAGTCTGCCTGCCCCTCCTTTCGCCTTCGATACCGTATGGCAATCAAAGGCACCAGGATCAGAACCGGAACAACTGCAACCAGTATCAGAACAGTTGCCCGTAAAAGGTGGCTTTTCTGAAGGGCGGCGACGGGTCCCTGAGGGTCCAAGAAATTGTTGCTGGCTTCGGCAACCGGCACAAAGCCAAGACCTGCGATGGCGGCAGACAGGACAACCAAGGATGCAAAAGACGGTCTGGAATATGTCACGCCTGTTCATCCTCATTTCAAAATTGATTGGGACAACTATCGGCAGAGTCCTGAATTTTCACAAGGATTTTTACGCAGCTCTGCCAGTTTCCCGAGATTTGATCTTGCCACCCCGATCACAGCGGCAGAAACGCCATTCTGGTAGGTTGACTTAAAGCAGATCGCAGGTGAGATCATAGGATAATGCGTTGGTTAATCCTTACTCTTGGACTTTGCTACCTGTCGACAAGTGCGACAGCACAGGATCGTGCGGCGATCGAGGCTCAGTTTCAGTCATGGCTGAAACACACGGTCTGGGCGCGGGCGAAATCCGAGGGTGTTTCAAAACGCACGATGAACAGGGCTTTCAACGGCGTCACGCTGAACTGGAAACTGCCAGACCTGGTTCCTCCAGGTACGGCAACAACAGTTCCCAAGGAACAAAAGCAGGCCGAGTTCGGATCACCCGGGCGCTATTTCAACGCTGGTTCGGTTCAGGGGGCCACTTCTGTCGGACGCAAGATGGCCCGGCGCTATAACACGACACTGAAACAGGTAGAATCCGATACCGGTGTACCAGCGCGCGTCATTCTGGCGATCTGGGGCCGCGAAAGCGGATATGGGCAGGTGGCTATCCGGCATAATGCGTTTCAGGTTCTGGGCACCAAAGGTTTCATGAGCACCCGCTCAGAATATTTCACGTCAGAGCTTATCGCCGCGCTCAAGATTGCCGATGCTGGCCACATACCGCCGGATCAAATGAAAAGCAGTTGGGCCGGTGCGCTTGGGCAACCGCAGTTCATGCCATCGAACTACCTGACTTATGCGGCCGATGGAAATGGCGACGGGCGCGCGGATATCTGGACCTCGGCCGAGGACACAATTTCATCGATCGGAAACTACCTCGACCAACATGGCTGGGTCTCGGGTCGTGATTGGGGGTTCGAAGTAACTGTCCCGTCTTCGGTTTCCTGCACCCTTGAAGGGCCGGATCAGGGCCGTCCTATTCGCGACTGGGCCGGGTTAGGGATCACCCGTGTATCTGGCAAGCCGTTTCCAAAACAAGAAATGCAGGGGCAAGGGTTTTTGATGATGCCCGCCGGGCGCAATGGCCCGGCCTTCATTGTCACCCCCAATTTTTATGTCCTGAAAGAATACAACAAAAGCGATCTCTACGCCCTGTTCGTCGGCCATGTTGGGGATAGGATAGAATATGGCGTCCAGGATTTCCGCGGCCGGTGGGACAAAGTCGGCGGTCTTTACCGATCGGATATAGCAGCCATGCAGCGCGCATTGGAACAGATGGGCCATGACGTCGGCGGCGCTGACGGCCTGCCGGGCTTTCGAACACGCCGCTCTATCGGGCGCTGGCAAGAGGCCACCAATCAGTCCGCCACATGCTTTCCTCAGACCCATATGGTCCGGGCACTGACCCAATAGCGATTCGCGCCAATTTTTGGAAAGCCGCAAAAGCGGACCTTGCGTCAACGCTCAACCGCTTAATCAAGAGCTTCACAAAAATGTCAAGAAACCATCGCGTATCATTATAATATTTCCATTCTCCCTTGGAATTTTTTAGATTTCGGCCGCACTTGGCCATTTTGCACGCAAAGGCTTTAACCTTTTTTGAAATAGTGCCACGTTCTGCATCAGTGAAAGGCGACTTTCGCAACTACGTTTCCGACAGCAAACCGAAAGACTGCGACGCGGTGTTCATTGCGATCTGAAAAAGCAAAATTCGAACAAGTCCCGGTCTATCTGAGTCGGACAATCATGGTGGTCAGCGACCATCCTGAACGGATGTGCGTACCTTGCCACCACACAAATGGGAGTAGAAAGATATGAACAAATACATTCGGACATCTCTGGCGGGGCTACTGACCTCGACCATGATCACCGGCGCTGCATTTGCCGCCGGCACCCATCCCGAAACCGGCGAGGCGCTGGCGGATGATCAAACCTTCACCTATCGCGTTCTGGATGAGCACAGTTCGGTTGACCCGCAGGTTGTTGAAGACGTTACCGGTGCGGAAATTGTCCGCGACCTGTTCGAAGGTCTGATGAACCAGGACGAAGACGGCAATTTGGTGCCCGGCGTCGCAACCGGCTATACCACAAACGATACCAAGGACGTTTACACATTTACACTGCGTGATAACGCCAAATGGTCCAATGGTGATCCGGTCACGGCAGGCGATTTCGTCTTTGCATGGAAACGTGCCGTCGATCCCGCTCTGTCCTCGCCCTATGCGTGGTTCATGGAGCTGATGTCGATCGAAAATGCGGCCGAAATCATTGCTGGTGAGAAGCCCGTGGACGAACTGGGCGTAACCGCCATCGACGACCACACACTTGAGGTTAAGCTGAGCGCAGCACTGCCTTATTTCGCGCAAATGACCACCCATTCTACCACCTTCCCTGCCCCGCAGAAGGTGATCGAAGAGTTCGGCGACGCCTGGACTAAGCCGGAAAACATCGTCTCGAACGGCGCCTATGTTCTGACCGAACACCTGCCACAGGAACGCTCGGTCCGTGAGCGCAACGAGATGTATTGGGACAACGACAATACGATTGTCGAAAAAGTCGTGGCCCTTGTCATCAACGACGAAAACGTAGCCCTGACCCGTTACCTTGCAGGCGAGCTGGACCGCACTGAAGTACCTGCTGGTCAGTTCCCGCGCCTACAGAAAGAGCACCCCGAAGAGGCCATCAGCTTCCCGCGCCTGTGCAACTATTACTATACATTCAACCTGTCTGACAGCGGACCGGAAGAATTCAAGAACCCAAATGTACGTCAAGCCCTGTCTCTTGCAGTTGACCGCGACATCATCACCAAGAACGTTAAAGCCGGTGGTGAGCCACCCGCATATACGTTCGCACCCGAAGCAACCGCTGGGTTCACCGTCCCTGAAGTCGAAATGGCTTCGATGACGCAAGCCGAGCGTGATGAGCTGGCCAAGGAGCTGCTGGCCGAGGCCGGATTTGGCCCCGACAACCCGCTGAGCTTTGACATGGTCTACAACACATCAGAGGCCCATAAGAAAGTCGCAGTGGCACTGAGCCAGATGTGGAAACAGAAACTGGGCGTACAGGTCGAGTTGGCCAACATGGAATGGAAAGTGTTCCTGGAAGAGCGCGGCAACCAGAACTTCGATCTGGCCCGTGGCGCCTGGTGTGGCGACTATAACGAAGCCTCGACCTTCCTGGACCTGCTGCAGTCGGATTCCGGCTATAACGACGGCAAGTACAACAACTCCAAGGTTGACGATTTGCTGACCCAGGCCAAGACAGCAGATGACGCAGCACCACTGTATACCGAGGTTGAGCGGATCATTGCACAAGAGACTCCGGTTATCCCGATCTATCACTATGCTGGCGTCTACATGATGGACAGCGATGTCGGCAACTGGCCGGTCAAGAACGTAGAGCAGAACTGGTACTCCAAGAACCTCTACAAGATCGCCGAATAACCTTCCTTAGACCACGCTTTGCCCCGAGGATCACCCCGGGGCAAAGCCAATAATGGGGGCATGAAATGCTTGCCTATATCATCCGGCGATTGCTGATCGCCGTTCCAACGATCCTGTTGCTGATCGTTGCCTGTTTCTTTCTGATGCACTACGCGCCCGGCGGGCCGTTTACCTCGGAACGGCCATTGCCGCCGCAGGTACTGGCCAATATCGAGGCGCGCTATGGTCTGGACCAGCCGCTGTGGAAACAGCTTTGGGACTATCTGTACAACATTGTCGTGCATTTCGATTTCGGCCCGTCCTTCAAGTTCAAGGACCGGGACGTCAATGATATCATTTCGCAAGGCTTCCCGATCTCGCTGACTTACGGGTCATTGTCATTCCTGCTGGCGAGTGTCGTAGGTATTGGCCTTGGGATCGCCGCAGCCATCCGACACAACAGCTGGATCGACTATTTTGCCGTAGGTCTGGGTATCGCTGCGCAGGCTCTGCCGAACTTCATCATGGGCCCGATCCTGATCCTGACCTTCACTTTGTGGCTGGGATGGTTGCCGGGTGGTGGCTGGAACGGCGGTCAGTGGCAATACCTGATCATGCCTGTCATCGCATTGGCCACGTCCTATATGGGGTCGATCGCGCGGATTACCCGTTCGTCGATGCTGGAAGTTCTGAACTCGAACTTTATCCGCACGGCCCGGGCCAAGGGTTTGCCTACCAGGACCGTAATCTGGCGCCATGCGTTGAAGCCCACGCTGCTGCCGGTGGTGTCCTATTTGGGGCCGGTCTTTGTCTATGTTCTGACCGGATCGGTTTTCGTCGACATCTATTTCTCGACCGGTGGTCTGGGGCAGGCTTATGTCGGCTCGGCCCTGTCGCGTGACTATGCGGTGCTGCTGGGGGTCACGATCCTGTACGGCACGCTGACAGTGATCGTGAACCTGCTGACCGACCTGGCATATGCCTGGTTCGATCCGAAAATCCGGTACTGAGGGGCACAAAATGCTAGGAAAATCACAAAAAGCCGCCCATCTGGCCGAGGACATCACCGATTTCACGGCCGTTCAGGGGCGTTCCCTTTGGCAGGATGCGCGGATGCGGTTTGTCCGCAACAAAGCCGCAATGGCGAGCGTATTCATATTGCTGATGATCGTTCTGTTCACAATCTTCGGCCCCTATTTCGCCGTTTGGAGCAATGAGGAAATCGATTGGAACGTTATGGGTGACATCCGTGGCATGGGAATGCCGTCGATCGAGACCGGGCACTTCTTTGGCGTCGACGATCTGGGGCGCGACCTTTACAGCCGGGTCATTCAGGCCACAACAACATCGTTGTTGGTGGGGCTCGTCGGGGCGGCCACCGCGTTGATTGTTGGCACCTGCTATGGCATCGCCGCCGGGTATATTGGCGGGCGCCTTGACGGCGCGATGATGCGGTTCGTCGATATCCTTCTGGCCATTCCGACGACTCTGATCATCATTCTGTTGCTTGTGGTGGCCGGTCGGTCGTTCTTTACCCTGTTCATCGCGTTGGGCGCGGTTGGTTGGTTGACCATGTCACGGATCGTCAGAGGGCAGACTCTGGCCCTGAAAAACCGCGAATTCATCGAGGCCGCGCGTGCCGCCGGTGTCAGCGAATTCACCATCATGTATCGCCATATCCTGCCCAACCTGCTGGGCGTGGTAATCGTCTATGCTTCGCTTCTGGTGCCCGAGATGATCCTGACCGAAAGCTTTATCTCGTTCCTCGGACTTGGCATCTCGGAGCCCTATACCTCGCTAGGCCGTCTGATCGCTGAAGGGGCAGGCACAATGGGGTACGGAACCCTCTGGCAGCTGATGTTCCCTCTGACATTCTATGTCGCCATTATCATCACGATGTTCTTCATCGGCGATGGGCTGCGTGACGCTCTGGACCCAAAGGATCGCTGATATGAGCTTGTTCTCTGTTAAGGACCTAAGCGTCCAGTTCGACACCCCCGATGGTGTGGTCGAGGCCGTCAAAGGCATCAGCTTTGACATTAATCCGGGCGAATGCCTTGGTATTGTGGGCGAAAGCGGGTCCGGTAAAAGCCAGACTTTCATGGCCGCAATGGGGCTGTTGCCTTCAGCGGGTCGTGCAATCGGATCGGCCACGCTGAACGGCAAAGAAATCCTGAATCTGCCGATCAACAAGCTGAACCAGATCCGGGGCGATGACGTCGGCATGATCTTTCAGGATCCGCTGACCGCCCTGACCCCGCACCTGCGCGTCGGGCAGCAAATGCGTGAGGTTCTGCAGGTTCACGAAGGGTTGCAGGGTTCGGCCGCTCGGGCGCGCTGTCTGGAGTGGTTGGATCGGGTCCGCATCCCCGAGGCAAACCGTCGTCTGGATCAATACCCGCACGAATTGTCGGGGGGCATGCGCCAGCGTGTCATGATCGCCATGTCGATGTTGTGCAGCCCAAAGCTGCTGATCGCCGATGAACCGACCACGGCGCTGGATGTGACGGTCCAGGCCGACATTCTGGACTTGATGGTGCACCTGCAAAAAGACGAAGGCACTGCCATTGCGCTGATCACGCATGACATGGGCGTGGTGGCACGGATGTGTGACCGCATTCAGGTCATGCGTCTGGGTCAGTTTGTTGAGGCCGGGGACACACGCGAGATCTTCCGCGCGCCGCAGCATGAATACACCCGCACCCTGCTTGAAGCGATGCCGCGCATTGATGCCGGTGACGCGCCAAAAGCGCTGGCAGAAACCGATGAACCTCTGCTGCGGGTCGATGACGTCAAAGTGCATTTCCCGATCCATGTCTCGGGCGGGCTGTTCGGGCGCAAGGTGCCGCTGAAGGCCGTGGACGGTGTCAGCTTTGACATCCGTAAGGGCGAGACGCTGGGCGTTGTGGGTGAATCCGGCTGTGGCAAATCCACACTGGCGCGGGCGGTTCTGCAGCTGATCGAACCCAGCGGTGGCAATGTCAGCTGGTTGGGCCATCCGATAGTCGGGCTAAAGCGGGCCGAGCTGAACAAGTACCGCAAGGACCTGCAGATTGTGTTCCAGGATCCGCTGGCCAGCCTCGATCCGCGGATGACTATCTCGGCCTCTATCGCTGAACCGCTGAAAACCTATCGCCCGGATCTGACAGAGCGTGAGCGCAAGAAAATGGTCGGCGAAATGATGGAGCGGGTCGGCCTGCAGGCCAACATGATCAACCGCTATCCGCACGAACTGTCCGGTGGGCAGAACCAGCGGGTCGGGATCGCGCGGGCGATGATCAACAAGCCCAAGCTGATCATTTGTGACGAGGCGGTCTCGGCTTTGGACGTGTCGATCCAGGCCCAGATCGTAGAGCTTTTGAAAGAGCTGCAGCAGGAATTCGGGCTGTCGATGATTTTCATCAGCCACGACCTGTCCGTGGTACGGACAGTGTCAAACCGGATCATGGTACTGTATCTGGGGCGCATCGTCGAATTGGGAGATGGAGAGGTGATCTGTTCGCAGCCTCTGCACCCCTATACCAAATCGCTGATCTCGGCGGTCCCGATCCCCGATCCGGATGTGGAACGGCAACGCCAGCGCCTCAAATTGCCGGGAGAGCTGCCTTCGCCGATGGACCCGAAAGCGGCGCTCAGGTTTTTGCCCAGCCGGCTATCGGCCGGTCAGAACGATTATGTTCCACAGCTCAACGAGGTCGCACCGAACCATTTCGTGGCCGAGCATGATCCGCTTGAGACAATCCTGGCGAACACTTAAATCCCCTGTCCCCGAGGCCGCATGAACAGCCTCGGGGACAGGTTCGGCTTTGCACGACTTCATGACGATTCTTGGCGTATTCTTGCCAATGAATGGGCGAAGGGCCGGATTGTACAACAAAACACCGGTAAATGACGGGTTTCAAAGGCATCAAACGGCGGTTCGTTTTGACTTCCCCTACCCCCGATGGCACCTTCCTGTCAGATTTTAGACTGCGGCCGCGATGTCATTGATTGTTCTGACTGCGCAGCCTAATAGGAAACCCCGGCCTGCCCTACGCGGTCGGGCAAGAATTGAATTTGAGAGGTAACATGGTACGCAAGGTCACCAAGGCGATTTTCCCCGTTGCGGGATTGGGCACGCGTTTTCTCCCAGCGACAAAATCCGTCCCCAAAGAGATCATGACACTGGTTGACCGTCCTTTGGTTCAATACGCAATCGACGAAGCCCGCGCCGCAGGTATTACCGAATTCATCTTTGTAACTTCGCGTGGCAAATCTGCGCTGGAAGATTACTTTGATCACAACCTCGTTCTGGAACAGGAGCTCAAGGCCAAGGGCAAGGATGACCTGCTTGAAGCGCTGAATGCAACGAATATGGAAAGCGGCGCCATCGCCTATATCCGCCAGCACAAGGCGCTTGGTCTGGGCCACGCAGTCTGGTGTGCCCGCCGTCTGATCGGCGACGAGCCATTTGCAGTAATGTTGCCTGATGACGTCATTGCTGCTGATAAACCCTGTCTGCAGCAGATGGTCGAAGCCTATGAGGAAACCGGCGGCAATATGGTCGCAACGATGGAAGTGCCAAACGAAAAAACCAGTTCCTATGGCGTTCTCGATGTAGGCGAAAACGTCGGCTCAGTGGTTCGCGCCAGAGGAATGGTTGAAAAGCCCAAGCCGGAAGAAGCCCCCTCGAACCTAGCCGTTATCGGTCGGTATATTCTGGGGCCGTCAGTGCTGTACAATCTCAACCAAAAGAAAACGGGCAGTGGCGGTGAGATTCAGCTGACCGATGCTATCGCAGAAGACATCTGTAACGGTGTGCCTGTGTTTGGCTATAAATTCGACGGTCAGCGGTTTGATTGCGGCTCGAAAGCCGGGTTCCTTCAGGCAACTGTTGCCTTTGCGTTGGCCCGTAGTGATCTGCGTGATGACCTGAGCCAGTATCTGAACGAGATAGCCGCCGCCGGGAAGGCCGCTCAATAGCGCCCGCAACCTTCAGCATGTCGTTTCTAAAGTGACAAAGTCCAAGAACCTTCGAGGCAAGCCGCAATGACCACCATCCATCCCATCATACTCTGCGGAGGGTCCGGCACCCGACTGTGGCCCCTGTCGCGCAAAAGTTACCCCAAGCAGTTCGTCCCTCTGATCGGTGATTCAAGCCTGCTTCAGGATTGTGCTGAACGAATGCAGGGACCCAAGGACGCGCCTTATGCCAAGCCGCTGATCCTTACCAATGATGCATTCCGTTTTGTGGTTCCGGAACAACTGGGCGCGATTGGCATAGATCCGGGCCCCATTCTGATCGAACCCGAAGGGCGCAACACAGCACCAGCGGTTCTGGCCGCCGCGTTGTATCTGGCCGCCAGCAACCCGGATGCGATCATGCTTGTCGCCCCATCGGACCATGTCATCCCGGACAAAGCTGCTTTTCATCAGGCAGTTACCGAAGGCGCGCGCGCGATTTCGGATCGTGGGGATCTCGTCACTTTCGGGATCACTCCGGACCGGCCGGAAACCGGCTATGGATATCTCAAGCTCAGCCATGCCCCAGATACGGGCAACACCGCCATTGCGTTGGACCGTTTTGTCGAAAAGCCTGATCTGCGGAATGCCCAAGCCATGATCGCCGATGGCAGCTATCTTTGGAATTCGGGGATATTTCTTTTCGCGGTCAAAGACATAATCGCTGCATTCAAAGAACATGCGTCCGCACTGCTGGACCCGGTCGGCAAGGCCGTCCGTGAGGCAAAGGCCGACCTCGGGTTTCTGCGCCTCGATCCCCGAGCCTGGGGCACGGTCGAGGATATCTCGATCGACTACGCGGTCATGGAGAAAGCCCGCAATCTGAGCGTTGTTCCTTACGCCTCTGGCTGGTCGGATGTCGGCAGCTGGTCGGCAGTTCAAGAGCTGAGCAATCCAGACGCCGATGGCGTTGCCACCACGGGCCAGGTTACCACCATTGACTGCCGGAACGTATTGGTGCGTTCAGAAACCCCCACGCAAGAAGTTGTTGCGATGGGTCTGGAAAACATGATTGCGGTCGCCATGCCTGATGCGGTTTTGGTGGCCAGCATGGACAAGGCTCAGGACGTCAAACAGGCGGTTGCGGCCCTGAAGGCCAAAGGCGCCAAACAAGCGGAATCGCTGCCGGTCGATCATCGCCCTTGGGGCTGGTTCGAAAGCCTGGTCATCGGGGATCGGTTCCAGGTCAAACGCATACACGTTCACCCCGGCGCCTCACTAAGCCTGCAATCCCATCACCACCGGTCTGAACACTGGATCGTTGTTCAGGGCACGGCAAAAGTAACGATCGACGAAGATGTGCGCCTGATCTCTGAAAACCAGTCTGTCTACATCCCGCTCGGCGCCGTTCATCGGATGGAGAATCCGGGCAAGGTGCCGATGGTTCTGATCGAGGTCCAGACCGGGTCTTATCTGGGTGAGGACGACATCATCCGGTACGAGGATGTGTACGCCCGCAGCTAACCTTTAGCGGCGATTGGTAAACTTAAGGGCAGCTTCGGCTGTCCTTTTTCGTTGAATCCAGACCTTTGGCTACGCCCCATGGAATCCTCCAAACGTTAGCAAATGATTATTCGAACGTTCGGTCAGATCAGACCGGATTCATCCTGGGCACGGCAATGTAGCGCGCAATGCAATAGTCGGACCGACAGCTACAGGAGGACGCCGCCCGTGTCACAAAACTCACCCAGATTGGATTTACCTTTCCTGCAACCTTCGCAGGCCCAGAAACACGTCACCCATAACGAGGCGCTGCGTGCTCTGGACCTGATTGTCCAGCTGAGCGTAGCGTCGACAAACGCCTCGGTCCCGCCTGCGGTGCCGGAACAGGGCGAGATTCACGCGCTTGGCGCCAACCCTACCGGGGATTGGGCCGCGCAGCCGGGCGCCCTTGCGGCCTGGTTGGATGACGCCTGGCATTTTGTGACCCCGGGAATCGGCTGGCGGACCTGGGATGAACAGGCCAACCGGTTGAAGATCTGGGACGGCGCAGACTGGTCCGAACCTCAGGTCGCGACCCAGAACCTGGACGGGTTGGGCATCGCAACCGGGTATGACGGCACCAATCGGCTATCGGTCCGGTCGCCTGCGACGTTGCTCAGCCATGACGGGGCGGGGCACCAGTTGAAGATCAACAAGGCAGCGGCCGGGAATACCGCCTCGCTTTTGTTCCAGTCAAACTGGGTCGGTCATGCGGAGATGGGATTGTCCGGCAACACCGGTTTTTCCATCAAAGTCTCGGCTGATGGCGGATCCTGGACCGAGGCGCTGAGCTTTGACCCAGCCACCGGAACAGCCTCAGGCTCTGCCATTCAAAACGATGCCGAAGACATCACCGCAGGTCGCCTGATGCGGGCCGACTATGGCTACTGCCCCGGAAACCTGCTGGGCTCTGTGTCAGAAACCGCCGGGGTGCCAACCGGCGCGGTCGTCGAACGCGGATCAACCGCCAATGGCGAATACGTCCGGTTTGCGGATGGTACACAAATCTGCACGGGCGTTCTGACGGCCACCGATTGCGTGAACGCCGAAGGATCGCTGTATTCCAGCGCCGAGACCGCCTGGAGCTTTCCCGCAGCCTTTGCGTCCGGAACCTCACCCTCGGTCGGTGGCAGTGGCGGCGCGACAAGCCGGTTTATAGGTTTGGGCGCGGCCACTGAAACACAAGTGCCCTTTAAGGTTCTATCGGCATCCTCGGACACAAGCAGCCTGTCCCCAACGGTAATCGCAACCGGTCGCTGGTTCTGAGCTTTAGACCGTCCGGAGCTATGCCCAGGCGGTCATTTGGCGCGCAAATCGGTGTCTGCCTGCTCCAGAAACCACGCATAGGTCTCGCGGATACCATCTTCGAGTCCAACGCGTGCGCGCCACCCCATATCTGCCAGTCGGGACACATCCATCAACTTGCGCAGTGTCCCGTCAGGCTTGCTGACATCCTGAGTGATCTTACCCGTGAATCCGGTTGTTCCGGCCACCAGGGCCGCCAGCTCAGCGATTGAGATATCTTCGCCGCATCCCACATTGATATGGCTCAGCATCGGCTGGGTATTCGCGTCGTAGATATCGCGCGGTAAGTCGAGCACAAACAAGGACGCCTCGGCCATATCATCGACATGCAAAAACTCGCGCCGCGGTTTTCCTGTGCCCCAAATCACCACTTCTTCCAGCCCGTCGCGCTGTGCCTCGTGGAATCTGCGGATCAGGGCCGGCAGGACATGGCTGTTTTCGGGGTGAAAATTGTCTCCGGGTCCGTAAAGATTGGTTGGCATAACCGACCGGTAATCGACGCCATGTTGGCGATTATAGCTTTCACACAGCTTGATCCCGGCGATCTTTGCAACGGCATAGGGTTCGTTGGTGGGTTCCAGCACGCCGGTCAGCAAAGCGTCTTCACGCATGGGCTGAGGCACAGCCCGTGGGTAAATGCACGAGCTGCCCAGTTGCAGCAAATGCTTTACCCCCGCTGCAAAAGCCTGATGGATCACGTTGCATTCAATCATCAGGTTTTCGTAAATGAAATCTGCGGGGTAGGTGTTATTTGCGTGAATCCCACCAACCTTGGCCGCGGCTAGGATCACCATATCCGGACGCTCGGTCTGCATAAAATCACGCACGGCGGATTGATTGGTCAGATCCAGTTCGGAATGCCTGCGCGTGATCAACTCCAGCGCTTCGCCTTCGTCCTTGCGGTTTTGCAAACGGCGCAGGATTGCGCCGCCAACCATACCACGATGCCCGGCAACATAGATCTTACGCATGAGGGCCTCCTCAGCCGTTTTCCAGGCTCATTGGCAGCTCAAACCCGTGCTCTTTCAAAAGCGCGTGACGTTTGGCCGTCTTCAGGTCTTCGGTCACCATCTCAGCGCACATTTCCTGCACGGTCAGTTCTGGTACCCAACCCAGTTTGTTCTTGGCGTTTGAGGGATCGCCCAGAAGGGTCTCGACCTCGGCCGGGCGAAAATATTGCGGGTCTATCCGCATCACGACGTCACCGGGTTTCAATCCCGGGGCTTTGTCCCCCTCGATCGAGACGACAGTCGCGGTTTCGTCAACGCCTGACCCGGTGAATTCCAGTGAAACGCCAAGCTCGGCTGCCGACCATTCAATGAACTGACGTACCGAATACTGAACCCCGGTCGCAATCACGAAATCCTCAGGATTGTCCTGCTGCAGCATCAGCCATTGCATCCGCACATAGTCCTTCGCGTGGCCCCAATCCCGCAGACTGTCGATATTGCCCATGTACAGGCAGCTTTCCAGCCCTTGCGCAATATTTGCCAAACCGCGTGTGATCTTGCGGGTAACAAAAGTTTCGCCCCGGCGCGGGCTTTCGTGGTTAAACAGGATCCCGTTACAGGCATACATGCCATAGGCCTCACGGTAATTGACCGTGATCCAGTACGAATAAAGTTTGGCAACCGCATAAGGTGACCGTGGGTGGAACGGGGTGGTTTCGCGTTGCGGGGTCTCTTGCACCAGACCGTAGAGTTCCGAGGTCGAGGCCTGATAGAAGCGTGTCTTTTTCTCGAGCCCGAGAAAACGTATCGCTTCCAGCAAACGCAAAGTACCAATGGCATCCACATCCGCAGTGTATTCCGGGGATTCAAAACTGACGGCCACATGGGACTGTGCGCCAAGGTTATAGACCTCGTCCGGCTGCACTTCGCGAATGATTCGCGTCAGGTTAGACGTATCGCTCAGATCTCCATAGTGCAGGTGCAGTTTGGGATTGGGAACGTGTGGATCCTGATAGATGTGGTCGATGCGTTGCGTGTTGAATGAGGACGCGCGGCGCTTAATACCGTGAACTTCATAACCTTTTTCCAACAAAAACTCGGCTAGATACGATCCGTCTTGTCCGGTAATCCCGGTGATTAATGCCGTTTTTGTCATAGTTCCGCCCTACGAAAACAAATGTGTATGATTGCCGACCCAAAAACAGCAAGAATCCCCGGAATGCAACCCAAGCACGCTGACAGGCATTGAAACCGGCGGAACTTTCTTCGAATGTGTGCGCGCCAAAGGCGGTATTTGTTAAGAAGGGTATTTTAGTATGCGTATTGCGATGATCGGAACCGGCTATGTAGGTTTGGTGTCCGGGGTATGTTTTTCCGATTTCGGCCATGATGTCATTTGCGTCGACAAGGCCGAACAGAAAATTGAGATGCTGCAGGCTGGCGAAGTCCCGATATATGAGCCCGGGCTTGACGTCCTGATGGCCAAAAACGTAGCCGCTGGTCGGCTCAGCTTTTCCACGGACCTGGCCGCAGCAGTGGATGGTGCGGATGCTGTTTTTATTGCCGTGGGCACGCCCACACGTCGCGGGGACGGTCACGCCGATCTGACTTATGTGATGGCCGCCGCAGAAGAAATTGCGCATGCGATTACGGGCTACACTGTGGTGGTAACCAAATCGACCGTTCCAGTTGGCACCAATCGCAAGGTGCATCAGGTCATTTCTGCCGCCAACCCGAAGGCCGAATTCGACGTCGCCTCGAACCCTGAATTCTTGCGCGAAGGGGCCGCCATTGATGATTTCATGCGCCCGGATCGTGTGGTTGTCGGCGTTGAATCAGACCGCGCCGCCGATGTCATGGCGGAAATATACCGCCCGCTTTACCTGCGGGACTTCCCGATCCTGACCACCGATCTGGAAAGCGCAGAGATGATCAAATACGCCGCTAACGCGTTTCTTGCGACCAAGATCACCTTTATAAATGAGATCGCAGGCCTGTGCGAACGTGTTGGCGGCGACGTGAAAGAGGTCGCCCGAGGCATCGGTCTGGATGGACGCATTGGCAATAAATTCCTACATGCAGGTCCGGGATATGGCGGATCGTGCTTTCCAAAAGACACCGCCGCTCTGGCCCGGATCGGTCAGGAACATGCCCACCCGATGCAGATCACCGAAACCGTCATCCGGGTGAATGACGAGGTCAAGAAACGGATGATCCAGAAAATCCGAGATGTCTGCGACGACAGTTTCAATGGAAAAACGATCGCTGTTCTGGGCGTGACCTTCAAACCCAATACCGACGATATGCGTGATGCGCCCTCGTTAACTATCGTGCCTGCACTGATCGGTGGTGGGGCAACGGTGCGGGTTGTCGACCCTCAGGGGCGTTCCGAAGGTGAGGCCCTGCTGCCCGGCGTCGAATGGTGCGAAGACCCCTATGCTGCTGCTGCTGATGCGGATGTCGTTGTGCTGTTGACCGAATGGAACGAGTTCCGTGCGCTCAATCTGAGCGAACTAGCTGGCACGATGAAATCCCCCCGAATGGTCGATCTGCGCAATATCTATTCCGAACCCGCCGTCAAGAAATCCGGCTTCGATAGTTACGTCGGTATTGGGCGCTGATCTTCGGATCAAGTTTGGATGGCCGATTCAAAACAACCGGCCATCCGTCATTCATTTTGTCAAAACGCCGCCAGATCCCTGAGGAACAGCGCGATACCCGGGAAGTAGATCAGCATAGCCGTCATCAGCGCCAGGATCGCGAAGAACGGCAAAGTGCCCCGGATCACCTCAAGATAAGGTCTGTTGAAAATCGCGATTGCGGTGAAGATATCGCAGCCAAACGGCGGTGTTGCTGATCCGATGGCCATCTGCAGCGTCACCATAACCCCGACAAGAACCGGATCAATCCCCGAGGCATCCACGATCGGAACGAAGATTGGCGTAAGGATGACAAGCACGACCAGCGAGTCGACGAACATACATCCCACGAAGAAGCACAGCGCGATGATGAACAGGATGTATTCCTGCGACGCGCCTTCCAGGTTCAGCGGCTCTAACAAGCCCTGTGGGATCTGTTCGAAGGAAATATACCAGGAGAACGCCTGACCGATCCCGACAAGGATGAACACAACCGCCGTAATCAATCCTGTGCTGAGAGCGGAATCCAAAACGTCGTTGAGTTTCAGTTCCCGATAAATCACGCATTCGACGATCAGCGCATAAAGCACCGAAAACGAGGCTGCTTCGGTCGGGGTCACTGCGCCGGTGTAGATACCGCCGACGATCAGGACCGGGAAACCAAGCGGCAGTATGGCCTTGCGAAACGCTGCGCGCCGCTCGGCCCCGGATTTCTTTGGCACCCGCGCGATCAGATCGCCCTGCAGGACGCTGTAGAAATAGCAATAGACCGAAAACATCAGCGCCAGAACAACGCCCGGACCAATTCCTGCAATGAACAGTTCGCCCACGCTGGTATTGGCCAGCGTGCCATATAGGATCATCCCGATGCTTGGAGGGATAAGGAAGGCGATGTCGCTGGCATTGATGATCAACGCCATGACAAAACTGTCCTTGTAACCGGCCTTCAGCAGCTTTGGCCGCATGATCTGACCAATCGAAACCACGGTAGCCTGAGTCGAACCCGAAACCGAGCCGAACAATGTGCAACTGATGCAGGCCGTGATCGGCAATCCGGCCCGGCGGTGACCGACAAAGGCTTCGATCAGCCCCAGCAGATTGTTGGCCGTATGACCTCTCGCCATGATATCGGCGGCGAATATGAACATCGGCACAGCGATCAGCGCGTTTGGCGAAATGCCGGTGACCATCTGCTGGATGATGACGCCAGTATCGCTTTGCGAGAAATGAACAAGGCCAATCAGCGTGGCAACCGCTAGCGGAACAACCATCGGGTAGCTGAGGAACAGCAGAACCACCATCGCCACGACCAGAGCAAAGGTGATTACATAGATATCCAGCTCACCAGCTATGACATCGCCAAAGAAATCAAGGAATCCGGGCATCTCAGACTCCTACATCCACTGCGTCATTGTCCTCGACCTCGTACGAGTGCCAGATGCCGACATGAGTGACATTCATGATGAATGCGATCAGATATTGCAGGCTGGCCATAAACAGGCCGACCGGGATCACCGAGTAGATGATATAGACCGGAAACTGCAGCGCCGGGCTCAGACGGTTCAGCTCTTTGATCTCAAGCACGTAGAACACGGACTTATAGGCCAAAAAGGCCAGCAGCATGCTGGTCGTGATCGAAATCAGCGTCAGGATCACTTTCTTGGACCGGCGGGACAGCGTGTCATAAACCGCCGTCATCCGAATGTTCCGACCTTTCCGAACCGCATAGGCAAATCCAAAAAAGGTCACGCTGACAATCAGAAACTGGTTCAGCTCTTCCGAGAAGAACAGGCTTTTGCCAAAGGCGTAGCGGCCAATGGCGTTAGCGGTCGAATTCACCATCATCAACAATATGGCCAGAATGATAACGAATTTCTCGATGAACTCGGTGCCCCTACTCAGGGCGACCAATGCGCTTTTCATGATTTTCCCTCCCTCGGCCCGCCAGTCAGCGTTCCGTAAATGAAAGACGCGACGCCTGAATGAGACGCCGCGCCTTTCAGTGATGTCAGCTCTTATTGCGACGCATCGCTCACCTCGTTAAGCAGGCCGTCGAGGATCTTCTGGGCTTGCGCGCGGGCCGCAGGTTTCTCGGCGTCGTCATAGGCGTTTTCGACCACATCGAAGAATGTTTTATGCAATGTGGCGCTTTGGGCTTCAAAGACAGCGCGCTCGTCCTCAGTCAAGACGATGACCTGCAGATCGGGGCGCTCGGCCTTGATCTTGTCCATGTTTTCCAGATTGATCTTGATCTGATAATCATGCGCAGCCTGCTCGCCCTCGGCGATGGCGTTCTTGACCATCTCTTGCTGATCCGCGGGCAGACCGTTGAACCATTCACTGTTGGTGGAAACGGTGCCGACGTAAGGAAGCTGGCCCGGGAAGATCAGGTAATCCTGAACCTCATGCCACTTGGCGTTGTAGATGAAATAGATCGGGTTCACCATGCCATCGACGGTCTTCAACTGCAGCGCGCCATAGACCTCGCCCCAGGACAAAGGAGTCGGGTTAGCGCCAAACGCCTTGAAGGTTTCCACCGGAATGGTCGAGGTGAAGGTACGGATTTTCTGGCCTTCAAAATCCGCCGGGCTGCGGATCGCCTTGTTGGCGCCCCAGGCCATGTCGCCTTCCGAGATCATAGTGAGCAGCTTGAGGTTCACCTTCTCGAATTTCTCGCTGAGGTCTTCATAGATGGTCGGGCTGGTGGTCAGAACCTCGCGGATCACGTCGATATCACCGCCCAGAACATAGGGCAGATCAAGAACCTGTGCCTCGGGCACATAAGATCCAAGATGACCGGTGCCAACAGATACGAACTGGACCGTACCCTTAGATGTCAGCTCGACAATATCGTTCTCGGTACCCAACTGACCGTAGTAGTAGATACGCACTTTGATGTCGCCATCGGACTGCTCTTTGACACTTTCGGCGAAGGCCTGTGCAAAGATATCCTGTACGTCGCCTTTGTCCTCTTCCGAGGCGAATTTCCAGGTGTCCGCAAAGGCAGCAGTCGACAGACCTGCCGCGAAAACCGCCGAGGTTATCAGCTTGCTAAAAATGGATGTCATTCTGTTAGTCCTTTCTTGCCCGCTCATGCGAGCCCTTCTGAGATGATGACAAGAGGACGTAATTCCTGCGTCCTCGCCTGTTGGTTGGTTCTCTTGCACAGGGCGCCGTAACCGGCCGCGCCTGACGGCGTGGTCGCGATTCCAAGTGCTGTGACAGCTTCTGCGGCTGCCTGGCCTTCTTCTTCGGAAAGGGTTTCGTAGCTCACGCCGCAGCGCTCGAGCACATCCCAGGCCACGATCGACGGTGCCTTGCAGTCAAGCCGACCCATATTCGAATCCGGCCCATCGCTGCGGGTGGCCCGTCCGGCCAAGTGACTGGCCCGCAAACAGGACGCAGCGCCGGGTTCGACAACGATCAGTTCAGGTTGTTCCGCCCAGTTCAGACGGATCATATGCGACATTGCAGCGGCCAACCCACCGACACCGGCCTGCAGATAGACATGCGTAGGCCACTGCCCCGAGGCCTCGAACCGCGCGCGCAACTCTTCGGCGATGACGCAATAGCCCTCCATCACCAGTTTCGGAATCTCGGTGTAACCAGGCCAGGTTCCGTCGGCCAAAAGCGTGGCACCGGTGGTTTTGGCGTCAGCAATAGCGGCGGCGACGCTTTCGTCATAAACATCGCCCGAACGGACAACCTCGGCACCGAAGGTTCTAAGACGGTCGCCGAACCCTTGCGGTACGGTCTGCGCCAGATGAATTCGCGCCTTTGCACCCATCGCCCGCGCCCCCGCCGCAACGCCCATTCCGTGGTTGCCTGCACTTGCGCAGACGAATGTGTGGCTAGATGCGAATTCTCGAAAATCGGCATCCTTCATCCGCGTGAAGGAGAGCGTTTCACCTGTATTCTCGTGCCATGCATCCTCGAGAAGGCGTGCAACCGCATAGGGTGCCCCCAAAGCTTTGAAGGCGCCAAGCCCCATACGCTCTGTCTCGTTCTTGGCCAGAATGCTCTGACCATCCGGCCCCGTGATTTCAATCAGCGGCGATACAGCATAGGTCTCTTGCCCCTGAAAAAACTCCTGCGCACGGACGAAATCCGGGGCGAAGCTTAGGTCGTCGGTCGCTATCATGTATTTTTCATCCGCTTTTTCCATGTGCAGAGATTGTGCATGACCGACCTATTTCTATTTATCGTATTTGACCCTAATCTCGATAATATGTTTCAAACCTGCCTCTTCCATCGCGAGGATTTTTCATGAACCAACAACTTGATGATGCAGACACGATAATCCTCAGAACCCTGCAAAGGGATTGTCGAATCGGGTTGGAACAGCTGGCGCAAGAATGCAGTCTTTCAGTTCCCTCGGTGCAGCGGCGGCTCAAGCGGCTGCGAGATTCCGGGCTGATCCTGAAAGAGGTCGCGGTGCTCAACCCGTCGCGCTTTGACTATAAGATGACCTTCATCGTTCTGGTCGAACTTGACCGGGAATCGCTTCAGCAACTCGATCTGTTCCGAAAACGCGCCAGGAACGAGCCGCAAGTTCAGCAATGCTATTATGTGACCGGTGATGCCGACTTTGTTCTTATCTGCGTCGCGCAGGACATGGAGGATTTCGAGGACCTGACCCATCGCTTGTTTTTCGATAACTCGAATGTCCGCAGATTTCGCACATCCGTCGCGATGGACCGTACAAAGATTGGTCTGGAACTTCCGATCTGAACTTGGCGCTTTTGTGCAATTTTTTCTGCTTTAGGGTCGGAAATTTGATGCGAAACACGCAGCCCTATCCTGTAGAACCGATGCAACTCACACGCGGATGAAGAAATGAGCGATTTAGAGAACCGTATGATCGCGCTTCGGCGGGATTTGCACAGGCACCCGGAACTGGGCTTTCAAGAGGCGCGGACCAAGTCGGTTGTCGCTGAACGGCTGCGCGCCCTTGGGATCGAAGTGCACGAAGGCGCAGGCGTTGTCGGTGTGCTTCGATCCGGCGGTGGCAACAAAGCCATTGGCCTGCGTGCTGACATGGATGCGCTTCCAATCACCGAAACCTCGTCCCATGACTATGTCTCGACCTCACCCGGTGTGATGCATGCTTGTGGCCACGATGGACATACAACCATGCTGCTTGGGGCGGCAGAGCGTCTAGCGAAAGAACCTACCTTTGACGGTACGGTTGTTTTTCTATTCCAGCCAAACGAAGAGCACGGCCTGGGCGCGCGCGCGATGATCGACGACGGTGTGCTAGAGCAATTTCCGGTCGAAGAAATCTATGCAATCCACAATTTGCCAGGCGCTCCAACCGGTCAGATTTCGACCCGCGCCGGTATTATCTGTAACAGTGAAACCCTGTTCGAGATCACGGTTAAAGGCCAGGGCGGTCATGCCTCGATGCCACAAACCGGCGTTGATGCAATTACCGTAGGGTCCGAGATTGTGGTGGCATTGCAGACCGTGGTGGCACGAAAGCTTGCGCCCGCCTCTGGCGCGGTAGTGTCCGTGACCGAATTCCTGACGGACGGCCAGCGAAATGTATTGCCGGGCAACGCCACTCTCAAAGGAGATTTTCGCGCCAGATCGCCCGAGGACCGCAACGCCATCGAAGGTTTCATGCGCCAGATCACCGAAGGGATTGCGGCAGCACATGGCATTCAGGCCTCGGTCAGCTTTGATACGCAGTTCGTCGAGACCATCAACGCCCCCACCCCGGCCCTTGCGGTATATCGCGCCGCCGAAGCCGCCGGTTGTGACCTGATCAAAGATCGGGCACCGATGAGTTTTTCAGAGGATTTCGCCCAGTTTTCGGCCGCCGTGCCAGGATGTTTCCTTTTGCTGGGCAATGGCGAGACCGGGCCACATGGCCAACCGCTTCATGCTTCTGACTATGATTTCAATGATGAACTGCTGCCGATCGGAGCTGAATTCTGGGTCCGATTGGTTCAGGACCGGTTGCCCCTGCGAAAGGATCAAAAGTCATGAACGCCCCACGACGTGGTTTTGACCAACAAGAATTCGCAACGCGTACCGCAGCGGCGCAGACAAAGATGGCCGAAACCGGTATGGCGGGCATATTGCTGACAACTGAACCGGATGTGCGCTATTTCAGCGGGTTCCACACACTGTTTTGGCAAAGCCCGACCCGCCCATGGTTCCTGTTCATCCCGGCAACCGGCAAGCCCATCGCAATCATCCCTGAGATCGGCGCAGACCTTATGCGGCGAACCTGGGTCACAGATATCCGCACCTGGGGCGCACCTGCACCAAAGGATGACGGTATCGGGCTGTTGACCGATCTGCTGGCGCCGCTTGCCAGCCGCGGCGAGACTGTTGGCCTGATGAAGGGCCACGAAACCCATTTACGGATGCCCCTTGGCGATTATGAGCGGCTGATCTCGGGCCTGAATGGGCTAAAGATCACTGACGCGACCGAGATCGTCCGAGGCTTGCGAATGGTGAAATCCGATGCCGAGATCGAAAAACTCACCTATATCTGCGCCATCGGGTCGCGCACATTTGAGCGGGTGCCCGAAATCGCCCGCGAAGGGCAGCCGCTTGAGGATGTTTTCCGCTCCTTTCGGCGCGAAGGGCTGGCGCAGGGTGCCGATGATGTTCCGTATTTGGTCGGCGGTGCGGATACGGGTGGCTATCACGACGTCATCTCGCCCCCGTCGCGCCGCCCGCTAGCGCGCGGCGATGTGCTGATGCTCGACACGGGGGCCAACTGGGACGGGTATTTTTGCGACTTCGATCGTAATTGGGCCATTGGCCGCGCCGATGACGCCTCACGCCGTGCATATGATGTTCTTTGGCGCGCGACTGAGGCCGGGATCGCCGCAGCTCGCCCCGGAGCGACTTGCCGAGAATTGTTTCAAGCGATGCAGAAGGTGATCGCTGAGCTCGACGATCAGGGTGGTGACGTCGGCAGGCTGGGTCATGGGCTTGGCATGCAGCTGACCGAATGGCCCTCGCACACCAGTTGGGATACAACTGAGATCACCGAAAATATGGTACTGACCCTTGAACCATCGCTTGGCTATGGCGACGGTCGGGTCATGGTGCACGAAGAGAACATCGTCATACGTGCAAGTGGGGCAGAGCTTTTGACCAAACGCGCCGCGCCCGAACTACCAATCATCTGAGGCCAATCATGAAGCTTGATTTCGAAACAGACGAAGGCATTGGCACCCGCGCCAATCTAGGTGTGATTGTTCTTGAGACTGACGAGACGTTAGAGAACGAATTCTCTCGGATCATGCGCCTAGCTGGTGTCGCGCTCTATCACAGCCGGATTCCGATGGTGCCCGAAATCCGACCCGACACACTGGCGCGGATGGAACAGGACCTGCCTGCGACGGCACGGCTTTTGCCACCATCGCTCAGCTTTGATGCAATCGGATTTGGCTGTACCTCGGCCTCGACCGTGATCGGGTCCGAGAATGTGGCCAAGGTGATAAAGACGGTCTGCCCGGATGCACGTGTGACAGATCCGTTGGCGGCAATCATCGCTGCCGGTCAGCATTTAGGAGCCCGACGATTGGGCTTCGTCACCCCCTATATTCCCGAAGTTTCCGCTGGGATGCGCACAAAGCTGGAACAGGCCGGTTTCGAAATCGCAGGTTTCGGGTCGTTCGAGGAAGGAAATGATCGCGTTGTTGCGCGGATCACAGAAGGGTCGATCCTTGACGCTATTGAAAAGGTCGCGGCTCAAGCGCCCTGCGATGCTGTTATTGTCTCTTGCACGAACCTGCGATGCCTTGACGTCATTGTTCAGGCAGAAGAAAAGATCGGGATTCCAGTCATTTCCAGCAATCAGGCGCTTGCCTGGCATATGCTTCGATTGGCCGGCATTGAGGACCTCAACCCTCAGTTCGGACGGCTCTTTGGATAGAGCGAGAAGGGTGTCCGCCTAGGGCGCTTTCGTTCAAGCAGGCGATTTGAGGCCAAGCGTTGCCAGAGTTGCAGCCATTGTCTGGCCCCAACGGTCCTGCAATGCGCTGTTTGTGTTGCGACGCAGGCCCATTGATTTCAACAGCTCGAACCGTTTCGGGTCATCGCCGCCGAAGGACACCGCAACCCGAGGCCACCAGTAAGTGACCGAGTTCTGCATGTCGTCCGCCGCACCGTTCTCGATCAATTTGACCGCCCCTTCCAACGCCAGCTCGCCATGATGCGCCTCGACCGGGGCGATGGATCGGAAGGCTTCGGCCAGAGGCTGATACGAGATGGTGGAATACTCGGCCAGTTGTTCGGCCACCGCGCGGCTCATCAGCAGATTCATGACCACAGCGTCTGTCCAGCCGGACAGCGGATAGTTGAACACCGCCAGACGCATGTCATGCTCGGACCGGGTGGCCCCGATATCCGCATCCCGCGACAAGCGCATGGTCCAAGGATGGTGATTGGCATAGCGTTCGGTATCTGCGCCAAATTCGCCCATGATGCTGAGAACACAATTTGCGTGATCTGACTTTTCCAGCACGATCTTTGCGGCGGCGATCCGTTCTTTGATCCCCGGCCCCTGATTGATGATGTCGGCAAACCCGGCAGCCCCGGCCAGTTCACTGTCGACAAATGTCGCCATCAGCTTCATCAGCTCGGCCCGATAGCGAGGCGGCACATTCGATGGGTTGGTCAGAACACCGCCTGCGGCCAGATAGCTGTCGAGTGTCATTGAATCGGACATATCTGCCCCCTTTCTACCGGTCGTAATCGACGACCACGCGGTCTGTTACCGGATAGGCCTGGCAGCTTAGCACATAGCCTTTTTCCACTTCGTAATCTTCCAGCGCGTGATTGGCGAGCATCTCGACCTCACCCTCAAGCACCTTGCAGCGGCAGGTCGAACAGACACCCGCCTTGCAGGCAAACGGGGCATCCATAGCGTTTGCCAGGGCCGCCTCAAGAATGGATTGGTCCTTGGGTATGGTTACGGTCTGGGTGGATCCATCCAGCGTGATCGACGCACTGCTCTGATTGCCCTGCGTACCCGTTTCTGCCGAAATTGGCTTAACCTTGGCCCGTCCGGGCTGGGCGCTGGCAAACAGTTCAAACTTGATCTGGCTGTCATCCAGTCCGTGTTCGCGCAATGCGGCGGCAATGCCCAACATCATCGGTTCCGGGCCGCAGATAAATGCGGTGTCGACATGGCCGATATCGACCCAAAGTTTGAACAACTCTGCGCATTTTTCCTGGGTCACCAAACCAGTGAACAGCTCGATCTCTTGTGAATCCGTCTCAAGAACGTGGATCACGTTGAGGCGACCCATATAGAGGTTCTTGAGGTCTTCGAGATCCTCGCGGAACATGATCGTGTTGATGCCCTTATTGGCATAGATAAGGGTAAAGCGTGATTGCGGTTCCTGTGCGAGGGTCGTTTTGAGGATCGACAGGACCGGAGTAATCCCCGAGCCCCCGGCAAAGCCCAGATATTGCTTTTCCGCACCCGCATCTATCGGAGTATGAAAGCTGCCCATCGGCGGCATGGCCTCGACGATGTCGCCGACATTCAGTTCAGTATTCGCCCATCCGGAAAAGGCGCCGCCTTCAACACGTTTGATGCCAACCTGCAGCACGCCTTCATCCTTGCCCGCGCAGATCGAGTAGGACCGGCGCAGTTCTTCGCCCTCAAATTCGCGACGAAATGTCAGATATTGACCGGCGGTGAAATCGAACTGATCTGCAGCGCCGTTCACAGGTTCCAGTGTCACCACCACCGCATCGCGAATGGTTTTGTGGATATCTGTGACTTTCAGGTCGTGGAAACGTGCCATCCGGTGGTCCTCCTCAGATGCACTTGAAATAGTCAAATGGTTCCAGGCAGTCGGTGCATCGCCAATGCGCCTTGCAAGGGGTCGAACCGAACTGGCTGACCTTCTCGACCGCTTTGCTGCCGCAGCGCGGGCAGCGATCCGGGCCGCCTGCCGGTTGTGGTGGGGCAATGCCATAGTCTTCCAGCCGTGCCCGGCCCTTTTCACTGAGCCAGTCGGTGGTCCAAGCCGGGGCGATGCTGGTCTCGATCTGCACGTCACTGATCCCGCGATCGTGCAAGGCGGTTTCGATATCCAGGCTGATAATAGATGTTGCCGGACAGCCGGAATAGGTCGGAGTGACCGTCACCTTCAACGTCTCGTCCTGCCACTGCACATCGCGCACAATGCCAAGATCGACCACCGAAATCACCGGAATTTCAGGGTCAGGAACAGCATCCAGCCATTCCCATATTTGTTTGGTCGATGCCCGATCCATCGGCGTTACCAGCTTGCTTCGGGATAGGCGCGTTGCAGCCACTGCATCTGTGTCAACAGATGACCCAGATGTTCCGTATGCATCCGCCCCTCACGCCCACCTTTATGGGCAAAGCCGCCTTCCGGGATCGTCAAGGTCGCCTCGGTCAGGATCCGCTGCACCAAAGTGTCAAACTCCGCGCGCAGATCCGCGGGGTTCGGCGCAATGCCCGCCGCGACCATCTCGGCGTCAACTTCGTCGCTGGTGAACATCTCGCCGACATACGGCCACAGGTAGTCCAGAGCCGACTGCATCCGGGCGTGGCTTTCCGCTGTTCCGTCCCCCAGACCAACCACCGTGTCGCCCGAGCGTTCCAGGTGATATGCTACCTCTTTGCTGGCTTTCGCGGCAATGGCCGCGACACGGTCATCCGTAGAGTTGAGCAAGCGTCCCAGCATGATGGAATGCCATGCATCGAACAGGAACTGGCGCATCAGGGTCCGGCCAAAATCCCCATTGGGAACCTCGACCAGCAGCACATTGCGGAAATCCCAGGCATCGCGCAGGAAGGCCAGATCGTCAGCGGTTTTGCCGCCTTGGATTTCCCCCGCCAGACCCAACCACATCTGAGTCTGCCCGATCAGGTCCAAGGCCGTGTTGGCCAGTGCGATATCCTCTTCCAGCACCGGCGCATGGCCGCACCATTCACTGACGCGATGGCCAAGGACCAGGTCGTTGTCGCCCATCCGTAGAAGGAATTGTACAAATGCCGTGTCCCGGTCCATCACATGGCCCCCACTTCATCGGGGATGTCGAAAAAGGTCGGGTGACGATAGACCTTGCTTTCGCTGGGCTCGTATAATGGGCCCTTGTCGCTGGGCGAGGAGGCCGAGATATTATTCGCCTCGACTACCCAGATCGACACACCTTCATTGCGGCGGGTATAGACATCGCGCGCGTTCTTGATGGCCATCTCCGCGTCAGGGGCATGCAACGAGCCGACGTGACGGTGGCTCATACCATGCTGACCGCGGATAAAGACTTCCCACAGGGGCCATTCGTTTTTCATCGGGTTTCCTCCTCAGGGTCGACTTATTCGGCAGCCACTGTGCCAGAGCGTTTCTTTTCGGCATGGGCCATCAGCCCGTCGCGCACCCATTTGCCGTCGTCCCAGGCTTGGTTTCGGGCGGCCAGCCGGTCGGTGTTGCAGGGGCCATTGCCACTGATGACATCGAAGAACTCGGACCAGTCAGGTTCTGAGAAATCATAATGACCGCGATCGTCGTTCCAATTCAGCTTTGGGTCAGGGATGGTCAGGCCCAGATACTCGGCCTGTGGCACAGTCTGATCGACGAATTTCTGACGCAGCTCGTCATTGGTGTTCATCTTGATCTTCCATTTCATCGACTGCGTCGAATGCACCGAGTCCTTGTCGGACGGTCCAAACATCATCAGCGATGGGTACCAAAAGCGGTTCAAAGCGTCCTGCGCCATTCGTTTCTGTTCCGGCGTGCCTTCGGCCATCTTGCGGATGGCGTCATAGCCCTGACGCTGATGAAAGCTCTCTTCTTTGCAGATGCGGATCATGGCGCGTGAATACGGACCGTAGGACGTACGCTGCAACGGCACCTGGTTCATGATCGCGGCGCCATCCACCAGCCAGCCAACGGCACCAACATCAGCCCAGTTCAGGGTGGGATAGTTGAAGATGGACGAGTATTTCATGCGCCCGTCCAGCAGCATTTCGGTGATCTCATCCCGGCTGACACCCAGTGTTTCGGCGGCGCAGTAAAGGTACAGACCATGCCCGGCCTCGTCCTGAACTTTTGCCAACAGGATCGCCTTGCGTTCCAGTGTGGGTGCCCGCGTGATCCAGTTCGCCTCGGGCAGTTGCCCAACGATTTCGGAATGGGCGTGCTGGCCGATCTGGCGGATCAGCGTCTTGCGATAGCCTTCGGGCATCCAATCCTTAGGTTCGATCTTTTCGTCAGCGTCTATGCGCGCCTGAAAGGCAGCAAGCTTTGCAGGATCTTCCTGTGTCGCCTCGGACTTAACCATCTGAGCATACATGTCCCGTCATCTCCCCTATACGCGTTCAAGAATAAGCGCTGCGCCCTGTCCGACGCCGACACACATGGTGCACAGCGCGTATCGCCCGCCCGTGCGCCGCAACTGATAGGCCGCGGTCATAACCAACCTTGCGCCGGACATGCCCAACGGGTGGCCAATGGCAATCGCGCCCCCATTCGGGTTCACCTGTGGCGCGTCGTCTGGCAGGCCCAGTTCGCGCAGTGTCGCCAGACCCTGGGACGCGAAGGCCTCATTCAACTCTATCACGTCCATTTGCTCGATGCTCAGCCCGGCGCGAGCCAAAACTTTGCGGCTAGCCGGAACCGGGCCAATGCCCATGACACGCGGCTCAACCCCGGCGACAGACATGCCCACGACCCGGGCCATCGGGGTCAGGCCGTTCTTTGACGCTGCCGCCTCATTGGCCATCAAAATGGCCGCAGCGCCGTCATTGACGCCCGAGGCGTTGCCAGCGGTTACCGTCTTATCCGGCCCGTTGACACCTTTGAGACCAGACAGTTTGTCCACGGTAACATCTGGGCGCGGATGTTCATCCGTATCGACAATGATCGGATCGCCCTTGCGTTGCGGGATCGTGACCGGGGTGATTTCATCCCGGAACAGACCTGCCTCGTGCGCGGCGGCCCATCGGGCCTGACTGCGCGCCGCAAAAGCATCTTGGTCATCGCGGCTGATACCAAAGTCTTCGGCCACATTGTCGGCCGTTTGCGGCATCGAGTCGATGCCATAGGCCTGTTTCATCTTCGGGTTCACAAAGCGCCAGCCGATCGTCGTATCATAGACCGCATTGCTGCGGGTAAAGGCCGAGGTCGCCTTGGGCATCACAAAGGGCGCCCGCGACATGCTTTCGACGCCGCCGGCCACAGCCAGATCATAATCGCCCGCCTTGATGCCCCGCGCCGCCATTCCAACCGCATCCATTCCACTGGCGCACAATCGGTTCACTGTTGTTCCGGGCACATCAACCGGCAATCCAGCCAACAAGGCCGCCATCCGCGCCACATTGCGGTTGCTTTCACCCGCCTGATTGGCATCGCCATAGATCACATCATCAACGCTGGCCCAATCAACCTGCGGGTTGCGCTCTTTCAGGGCGGCCAATGGAATCGCGGCCAGATCATCTGTCCTGACTGACGACAAAGCCCCCCCATATCGCCCAATCGGAGTGCGCGTCGCGTCGCAAATGAATGCGTCCATCACTTAGTTCTCCTGTAGGTGCTGATCCGTATCATTGACCGCATGGTCGGTTTTTAGGGCGTCCATCGATTCGAGGCAAGCTTTATGTTACGAGTTCTTTTTACTTTTTAGTTTTTCTGTAACATTAAGCGAGAGAGAAACGCCCGCATTGATCGCCGAATGACCAGCATCGGGCGGATCAGATAGGTGACGCTAAAGAAAACCTAGCTGTCCAGCTCGGCTTCCAAGGATGTTAAATCCGGGCGCGGCAGTTTTTCCAACAACTGAGATACAGCCGCCCGGCATGTAGCGCCTTTCCAGTCAGCGGGCAGAAACGCTGCAGGAAAGGCGGGATGGCGCAGAACAATACGACGCCAATTATGCACGATCAGGACACGCAGAATGGCCGTCTTCATCGGGTCGCCCGCCCCCTCGGGCGGCATCTCTTGGCCGATGATCTGTGTCGATCTCAAGAACTGATCATAGGCGGTTTTCAACGCCTCTGGCCCGCATATACCCCGAAGCCAACCAGGAACAGAGATAGCGTTGCTTTCCACGCCCATCAGCTCTTCAAGACCCGCCGGAACCTGACCCGGAGCCATCGACGTTGCGGGATTGAGAGAGATGTAGTCCCCAGTCAGCATCAGGTCAGCCAGTTCCTTGCGCGATGAGTCCGAATTGCTGGCGATAAGTACATGCCAGAGGCCGGGTTCCGGCGTTTCCTTGGCATAGATACGCGGTGCGGCGGTCACACTCTGATGACGGCCAAACGCGGTCAGGCGGTGAAAGCTGCTGCGCCCTTTGCGGGTGCTTTCGATCCAGCCATCCTTGCGCAGCCGATGCAGGGCAACACGCGTGGCTTCGGCCTTGATCCCGGCAAGGCTGGTCAGTGCGGTGATCACCGCACCACTTATCTGATCTGTTTCTTCCTGCGCCAGATCACCGAATATCGTCACCAGCACGGACCACACCCGTAGCGTACCCTCAGAGGTCAGATGGCTAACGCAGGTTTCAAACCAATCGGGGGCTGAATCTTTCATACGGCAAGTATAATCGGGCCAGATCGAATTACCATCCGGCCCAAGAATCTTAGTAGGCCACCATGGTCAGCAGCTCATATTCGGCCACAGGCTCATCATCTTGTTGGGTCAGGGTGGCATGCCAGCGCACCTCGCCATATTCATCATTGCGGCGGGTTTTCTTTTTGACCGTCAGGCGCACCTTGATGCTGTCGCCTGCCTCTACCGGTTTCATAAACCGCAGGTTATCGAGCCCAGTATTGGCCAGGACCGGCCCTTCGTTCGGTTCCACAAAAAGACCCGCCGCGAAAGACAGCAAAAGATATCCATGTGCGACCCGGCCCGGAAAGAACGGGTTACGCTCAGCTGCGGCCTGATCCATATGGGCATAGAAGGTGTCGCCGGTGAATTCGGCGAAATGTTCAATGTCTTCCATGGTCACGGTCCGCGGTGCGGTGTGGATCGTCTCACCAATGGCCAGATCGTGATAGCGGCGTGTAAATGGATGGGCTGGCGCATTGACCTCGGCTGCACCCGGCACCCATCTCTCGCCAATAGCTGTCAAAATGTCCGGCGATCCTTGAATCGCCGTACGTTGCATATAATGCATCACACCGCGCACACCGCCCATTTCCTCGCCACCGCCAGCGCGGCCGGGACCGCCATGGACCATATGCGGCAAAGGAGAGCCATGGCCTGTGGATTCTTTCATCGAGTCTCGGTTGTTGAAATAGAGCCGCCCATGATAGGCCCCTGCCCCCATAACAAATTTGCGGGCAACATCAGCATCATGTGTGATGACTGAGGCCACCAGAGACCCCTGCCCTCGGTTCGCCAGCTCAATCGCGTGGTCGGTATCGCGATAGCCCATGATTGTACTGACGGGCCCAAAGGCTTCGGTATCATGCACACGTTGCGCGGCATCGGGATCGCTGCAATGGAACAGCATCGGTGGCAGAAAGGCGCCCTTATCCGCATCGGCCCCATCGACCACGAAGTCGTCCGGATTGCCAAAGACGCACTCGGCCTCGTGCCCTATAATCGCGGCCTTCTCCAAAACATCGCGCTTCTGACTGGCCGAGACCAGCGCACCCATTCGGGTGGTTTCCAGTTTCGGATCCCCAATGGTGGTCTTTGCCAAACGCGCGGACAGCGCCTCAATAACGGCCTGCACATGCGGCTCGGGCGCGATGATCCTGCGGATGGCAGTGCATTTCTGACCCGCCTTAGTGGTCATCTCGCGCTGAACCTCTTTGACGAACAGATCGAATTCGGGCGTTCCCGGCGCGGCATCAGGGCCCAGGACCGAGCAGTTCAAGCTGTCCTGTTCCGCCACGAACCGGACCGAATTTTCCAGGATTACGGGGTTCGCGCGCAGCTTCAGCGCCGTATCCGCCGAGCCGGTAAAGCTGACCACATCCTGCATGGTCAGGCGATCGAGCATGTCGCCCAGCCCGCCTGACACCAGTTGCAATGCACCGTTGGGCAATATGCCCGACTCGAGCATCAGCCGAACGCACAGCTCAGTCACATAGCAGGAATTTGTGGCCGGTTTGACGATGGCCGGAACCCCCGCCAGAAGAGTCGGAGCCAGCTTTTCCAGCATGCCCCAGACCGGAAAGTTGAAAGCGTTGATATGGATCGCAACACCTTTCAACGGGGTGCAGATATGCTGCCCCAGAAAGGTGCCATTGCGCGAAAGCTGCTCGACCTCGCCGTCGAGATAGACATGCCCGTCCGGCATCTCGCGCCGCCCTTTTGAGGCAAAGACGAACATCGTGCCAATACCGCCGTCAATGTCGATCAGATGATCCGCCTGGGTTGCGCCGGTATTGAAGGACAGATCGTACATCGCCTGCTTGTGCTTGCCCAGATGAACAGACAGCGCCTTGAGCATCTTGGCCCGCTGGTGAAACGTCATCTTGCGCAGCGCAGGACCACCAACATTGCGCGCATGATGCAGCATTCCCTGAACGTCCAAGGCGTTGTTTCCGGCTGTTGCGATCACCTCTCCCGTCACCGCGCTTGCGATGTTGCGAGCACCTGCCCCCGGCGCAATCCACTCGCCCGCAGCAAAACTTGAAATCTGTTGGATCGTCATAGGTCTCTCCTTACTCGCGGCAGGGCTAGCACGCGGGGCGTTTGCGATATCTTATTATTAACCGTACGGTCGGTCAATAAATTTCAGAACGAGCAGCGCGGCTAGTTCAAACCTGCGCGGGCAGGTGGGCGAACCCCCGAAACCGGATACGCCCCCCACGCTGAGCACTTTCCGTGATCTGGTAATCAGGGAACCGGTTCAAAAACCGGCTAACGGCAACCCGTCCTTCCATCCGGGCCAAGGTCAGACCAACGCAAGTATGCGGTCCGCCCGCAAACGCGTGGTGCTTGTTGGGACGGCGATCCAACATCATGTCATCGGGGCAATCAAACTGTCGCGGATCGCGGTTGGCCGCGCCGATGCAAAGATGCAGATCGGTTCCTGTTGGAATGACATGTCCGTGAAATTCCACCTCTTCAGTGGTCAGGCGATTGCCGAACTGGTTCGGGCTTTCCAGACGCAGAAACTCGTCAACTGCGGTGGAAATCAGGTCTGGATTAACCAACAGCTCGGTCCGCTTATCCCTGTGGCGGTCCAACAGATCCAAAGCGTTGCCTATCAGGTTTGTCGTGGTCTCATGCCCGGCATTCAGAATGAAGATGCAGTTCTGGTACAGTTCAACCTCGGTCAGGCCACCCTCGGTGTCATCCTGTATCAACCTGGTCAAAACATCGGTCTCCGGGTTGCCCGGGTTGGCCCTGCGGTCGTCGATGATATCGCGCAAAAAGGCTTTGAACTCGCGGACTGCGCGGTTGCCCCAATCTTCCTGCTCGGGCGTCAGCTGCGGTTCCAACGCCCCGAGAATGGCCAAGGACCACTCACGCAACGGCTCACGCTCGGACCGAGGGATGCCCAGCAGGTTGCCGATGATCTCGATCGGGATCGCCCCGGCAAAATCCTCGATCAACTCAACTGTGCCCTTGGCCTGCATTTGATCCAACAGCCCGTCGACAAGTTCGATCAGACCCGGCTCCATCTGCGCCAAAGCGCGCGGATTCATCGCACCGACCATCACCTTGCGGACACGCGAGTGCAAGGGCGGATCATTGAACACAAGACTGGTGGTGTGATGTTCAAACAATGGGCTATCCACCCCGTATTTGGGGCCAAACACGGCCTTCTTGTCCGAAATGAACCGCGTTGTATCCCGATAGATGATGTCCAGATCCTGATGTCGTGACAGGATCACCGACCCATCGGGTTGCAGGCAGACGGGCGTATCTTCACGCAGCGCCCTATAGGTAGGATAGGGATCATCGTGGAACCCGTCAGGCAGCTTGGTCAGCGCAAACATCAGTGGCCCATCGCCCCCATCTGTTCCGGCAGAACCAGCACAAGCCAGGGCACCAGAACGATCAGGGCCAGCCGAAAGATATCTGCGATCCAAAACGGCGTGACGCCTCTGAAGATCGTCCCAGTCGACACATCCCCGACCACACCCTTCAGAATGAACACGTTCAGTCCCACGGGCGGGGTGATCAGGCTGATTTCGGTGACGACGACCACAACAATGCCGAACCAGATCGGGTCATATCCCAGCGATGTGACCAGAGGAAAAAAGATCGGCACGGTCAGCAGTAGCATCGACAGGGATTCAAAAACACACCCCAAAATGATGTAGATGCCAAGGATCATCAGGATCACCACAAAGGGTGCAACGTCATACGCTGTGACCATGGCGATCAGCGCTTCGGGCAAACCGGCGAGGTTGATGAAGTTCGAAAATATCTGCGCCCCGATCAGGACCGAGAACAGGGCCGCAGCGGTCGCGGTGGTTTCCTTCAAAACCTCGAATGTTGAACCCAGGCTAAGCCCGCCGCGCGACAAGGCAATCAAAAAGGCGCCCATGGCCCCCATCCCCGCCGCCTCGGTCGGGCTGAAGGTCAGGTTCAGCGGTTGAAAATCGAAGGCACCATAAAGCCCGCCAATGACCAGAAAGAACAGCAGCAACACGGCCCAGACCGAGCGCAAGGCCCTCAGGCGCTCGACCCAACCGTGGCGTTCGCCTGCCGGTCCCGCCTCTGGTTTGCGCCAGACGGTCCAGCGCACCGCGAAAAGATAAAACAGAATGCCAAGCACACCGGGGATAATGCCCGCAACAAACAGTTTGCCAATCGAGGTTTCCGTCAGCAGGCCATATATGACCAGGATCACCGAGGGCGGGATCAGGATGCCAAGCGTGCCACCCGCTGCAATCGACGCAGTCGAAAGCTCATCCGCATAGCCATACCGGCGCATTTCCGGCATCGCGACCTTGGACATGGTGGCCGCTGTCGCCAGAGACGACCCGCAAATTGCCGAGAACCCGCCGCAGGCCGCGACAGTCGCCATGGCGATGCCGCCCCGGAAATGGCCGAGAAATGCATTGGATACCGCATAAAGCTCGCGCGCGAGCCCGCCTTTGTTCACGAACAGGCCCATCAGGATGAACAGAGGCACCACCGACAATCCGTAATCCTGTGCCGTATCGGTGATCTGGCGACCCACCATCGACATCGCCGCCTTCAAGCCGCGCTCCGAAAAGATGCTGCCGCCACGTTCGTAGGCGAACCCAAGCGTACCAACCAGACCCATCGCGAAGACGATAGGCAGACGCACCAGTACAAGCACCAGAACAAGGGCAAAACCGATAAGTGCGGCGGTCATTGAGAGGTCTCCGACAAGGATTGGGGGGAGAAGATAGTAATTAGGCCCGTGACAATCATCGCCATGGCCGTGATCGCAGTGAACCCGGCGATGAACCAGCCGACATAGAATACCGGGATCGACAGGTATTCAGTCACATCGCCATAGTCCCGTGCGCGCTCGGCAAGAATCCAGACGCGTTTGATCGGCCAGATGAGCATCACGCCCGACACAATATATACAACAGCGTCACGCGCTCGGCTCAGCCGCAAGCGGGAAAATACTCCGTCCGTAAGGTCGACGGCGATCTGACCCTTTCCGGCTGAGATCATCGGCAGAACCGAAAACACCATGATCGCCATGAGAATACGTGTCAGCTCAGTCGCCGCCTCAATCGGGGCGTTGAAGACAGACCGCAGGATGACGTCAAAAAAGGTCATCACCATCAGGATGAACAGCGCGATACAGGCCAGCAGCGTCGGAGCGATGCTGACGCGACGCGCAAAAGTCACGAGAGATTGCATGATTGGGTCCCGGCTGGTGAAAATGGCTGGCGGAGAGATCCCGCCAACCGGACTGCGTTACTGGGCAGCCATTTCATTTACGATCATGTCATAGGCCGCCTGCGCGTCAACGCCGGTGCCGTTGACCTCGTCAATCACACTGGCGCGGACATCAACGGCAATCGCGTTGAACTGTTCCAGATCTTCCGCCGAGGCCGCGTTGATTGCGTTGCCCTCAGTGGCTTCGGTCGCCTCACGGCCAATCCCGTCGATCTCATCCCAGATTTTGCCAATCTCGCGGCTTAACGGTTCACCGAATACGTTCTCTTCTAGCGCCTGCTGCAGTTCAGGGGGCAGGTCAGCGAATGTGTCTTCGTTCATGATGAAGGCAAAGGATCCGCGATACAGGCCGCCCGGAACCTCATACACATTCTGCGCCACTTCGGTCAGCTTAAAACCCTTGCGGGATTCAAACGGCATGACAACGCCATCGGCTGCTTTCGAAGCAAGGGTCTCATAGACTTTCGGTGCAGGCACCTGGATGCCGGTCGCGCCAAGCGCTGTGCCGACGTCACCGCCGACCCCACCCGGGATACGGACCTTGAGGCCCGACACTTCATCCAGCGTGGTCACCGCGCTGCTGGAATGCAGCTGCGCCGGACCATGCGTATGCAGGGCGATCACTTTCACGCCGCGATGCTCGTCCGCGGCCTTGAGATGTGCGTCATAGGTGCGCCAATAGGCGACCGATGCGGCCTCTGCCGAGCCTTCATATCCGGGCAGTTCTATCATCTTTGTGGTGACAAAGCGCCCCGGCTGGTAGCCGTGGAAAATGATCGAGGCATCCGCCGCGCCATCCATGATCAGGTCCATCTGTGCTGGTGGTGGCGCGATCCCCAACTTCAGTTCGGCGGTGACCTGACCGTCTGTGGCCTCTTCAACCATTTCCACGAATTTTGGCCACATCTTCGCGTTGATACCGTGGGTCGGCGGCGCCCAGCTGGATATGGTCAGCGTATAATCCGCGGCCAGCGCCACGGTGCCCGAAACGGCCAAGGCGGCTGAGGCCAATAGCGTGCTCAAACTGTTGAATTTCATGGTTTTGTCTCCTCCCTCTGAAACATACATTGAATCTGCGTTAATAGTCCGTTTTGTAACCATCAATAGTCATGGTGATGTGGTCTGCCCCGCAATCCTCCAAGACCCGGGGCTTTCAGAGGCGACGGTCTCCATTATTCCCCGCGACAGCTGCGCCCCAATTTCATCCCGATAGTTCATCGGCCCCCCGCGCCAGCGCGGGAATCCGTAGCCATGGATCTGGACCATATCCACGGCCATCGCGTTTTCGGCGATACCCTCTTCGATGATCAATGCGCCCTCATTCGCAAGTACCGCCATCAAACGGGACGAAATCTCGGTGCTCGTAAACGCGCGCCGGGTGATGCCATGTTCAGCCGAGTTGGCTTCGATCAAAGCCTCGACCTGTGTATCACGGATCGGCGTACGGTCGCCGTCATCATAACGATACCAGCCTTTTCTGGACCGCTGCCCGAAACGCTCCATCTCGCAAAGCTGGTCGGCCACAGAAACATAGCGCTCATCCGGTGGGCGTGTTGCAGCATTGCGCTTGCGATTGGCCCATGAAATCTGAAGACCGGTCAGATCCTGCAATTCGTACGGACCCATGGGCATACCAAAGTCGCGCATGGCCTGATCCACTTGATAAGGCAGCGCACCATCTGCCAGAAGATAATCAGCCTCGCGCCGATAGGCGGCCAGCATGCGATTGCCGATAAAGCCATCGCAAATGCCCGATAGGACCGCCACTTTGCCCAGCTTTTTGCCAAACGCAAATCCGGTGGCGATGACCTCTGGGTCCGAATGCCCGGAATGTACGATTTCAAGCAGTTTCATGACATGGGCTGGGCTGAAGAAATGTAGACCTATACAGCGGGCCGGACTGTCGATACCGGCGAAAATCTGGTTTGGATCCAGATAAGATGTGTTGGTGGCAAGAATTGCGTTTGTGTCCATATGCCGGGCGAGTTCCGCGAAAACCTGCTGTTTGACAGATATGTCCTCGAACACCGCCTCAATGGCCAGTTGCGCATCCCGTGCGTCGGCATAGCTGTCAACGGCGCGAAAGGCGCTCAGGCGGCTCTGCATCTGCGCCTCAGTCAGCTTTCCCCGTTTGGCAGCGCCTTCGAGCAGACCCTTAACACGCCCCAAGGCCGCCGCAGCGGCTTCGGCGTTCTGCTCAATCAACGTGACAGAAAACCCCCCATTCAGGGCGGCGGTTGCAATCCCGGCCCCCATCAGACCGCCGCCGACCACCGCGATACGGCTGATGTCGCGCGGGGTTACGCCTCTGATCAAAGAAGGTTTGGACACGCTCCGTTCGGCAAAGAAAGCATGGCGAAGGGCCCTGCTTTCGGCACCTTGGCGCAGGGCCAAATGGCGGGCGCGCTCTTTTGACAGGGCTTCGGCAAAGGGTTCGGTTGCCCACCCCAATGCCGTCAGATTTTCCAGCGGAGACTGCTGACCCTTTGACCGTTTCAAAAGTTCCGTGCGCGAAACCTCTATCAGGTCCGGTGCAAAGCTGGTGAGGCTACGCTGACTGACTGGCACTGGTCGCTGCGGCAGGTTGGCCACAAAGGCCTGAACGGCAGCCTCAGGCTGTTCAGTGACAAGATCAAGGCCACCCAGCCCTAGTAACGTTTCTGCAGTCAGGATTTTGCCCCGGCAGGCCATGTCAATCGCTGCCTCCATCCCCACAAGACGGGGAATACGCTGGGTGCCCCCTGCCCCGGGGATAAGACCCACATTGACCTCTGGCAGACCAAATCTGGTGCCCGGCGCGGCAATGCGCCAAGCGCAAGCCATGGCAATCTCGAACCCGCCGCCCAGAACAGTACCGTGCATGCAGGCGATAAAGGGAACTTCACTGTCTTCGATCATCTGTACTACGTCAGGCAGATGTGGCTCAACCGGTGGGGCGTCGAACTCTGACATATCGCCACCGGCAACAAAGGTTTTACCCGCACATCGCAGGACAGCCACGCGCGCGCCTTTGATGGCACCTACCGCGTCGGCCAACCCCTGACGCACCGCAGCGGATGTCGCGTTCACTGGCGGATTGTTGATCGTTACCCAGGCAACGTCACCCTTCCGCTCAACGCTCACCACCGGCGATTTTGCCATAACCCATCCCTTTGATTTGCTCAGATTCGGCTTGCGTTTATATATTGACCAACCGTTCGGTTAATGCAATCATAAAGTTGAAACGATACCGGCCGAGGCAGTGATGAGCGATACGATTCTTGTAGAAAATCACGGGAACTGGGTCGAGATTACGTTGAACCGTCCAGACAAGCTGAATTCGTTCAACGAAGACATGCATCATGCGCTTCAGGCTGCCTTGAATTCCGCGCGCGATACAGGCGCGCGGGCAGTGCTGCTGACGGGCACCGGGCGTGGCTTTTGTGCCGGTCAGGACCTTGGTGACCGCGATCCGTCGAAAATGGACGGGCCACCGGATCTGGGCAAGACCGTCCGCAGTTTCTATGCCCCCCTCGTGCGTCTGATCCGGTCGTTGGACTGCCCTGTCATCTGCGCCGTGAATGGCGTCGCTGCCGGCGCCGGGGCCAATCTGGCACTGGCCTGCGACATGGTTCTGGCAGCGGAAAGCGCGAAATTCATCCAGAGCTTTTCCAAGGTCGGCCTGATCCCAGACACTGGCGGCAGCTGGCACCTGCCCCGCCTTTTGGGCGAGGCGCGCGCCAAAGGGCTGGCCTTTACCGCACAGCCGCTGCCCGCCAAACAGGCCGAAGACTGGGGCCTGATCTGGAAAGCCATACCCGACGATCAGCTATTGGCAGAGGCTCGTACGCTGGCTGATCAACTGGCCAATGGCCCGACCCTTGGGTTGGGCAAGACCAAGCACTGTATCCAAGCAGCGGCGACGACCTCTTTGTCCGATCATCTGGAATTCGAGGCTGATGCGATGAAAATCTGCGGCGAAAGCGCGGATTATGCCGAGGGCGTGTCCAGCTTTCTTGAAAAGCGCGCGCCCAATTTTCAGGGTAAATGACGATGACACCAAAGGAACGTGCCAGCAAATCAGCCGCTGCGATGTGGGCGAGTGACGAAGCCAGCAAATGGTTTGGCATGGAGCTTGTCGAGGTGGACGAAGGCTGCGCAGTTCTGGCGCTGACCGTCGTTGCGCATCACTGTAATGGGCACGGCATGTGCCATGGCGGCGTGACCCATGCCCTGGCCGACAGCGCCTTCGCCTTTGCCTGCAACAGCCGTAATCACGCGACCGTTGGCCAGCACACGATGATGAGCTATCTCGCCCCCGGCAAGCTGGGGGATCGCCTGACGGCCACCGCGACCGAGGTCTCGGTTACGGGCCGCAGCGGCATCTATGACGTGCGCGTCACCAATCAAGACAGCAACGTGGTCGCCGAATTCCGCGGCATGTCCCGCGCGATTGGTGGCACGAATTTTCAAGAATAGCTTCGCGACCGAAGGAGTAACGCGATGGAGGACCTGTCCCCTAACAAAGCTGACCTGGACCCGATCGAGATCGCCTCGGTTGACGAAATCCGCGCCACCCAGTTGGAGCGTCTGAAATGGTCCCTGCGTCACGCTTACGAAAACGTGCCGATATACACCCAGCGCTTCGACGATGCCGGCGTGCATCCAGATGACCTGCAACAGTTATCTGACCTTTCGAAATTTCCATTCACCTACAAGAACGACCTGCGTGACAACTACCCGTTCGGCATGTTCGCCGTGCCGCGCAGCCAACTGGTTCGGCTGCATGCCTCATCCGGGACAACCGGCAAGCCAACCGTTGTGGGCTATACCAAAGGCGATATCGACAACTGGGCCGATCTGGGTGCTCGGTCGCTGCGGGCCGCAGGTCTGCGCAAGGGCGATATCGTGCATAACGCTTATGGCTATGGCCTGTTCACCGGGGGTCTGGGCGCGCATTACGGCATCGAACGTCTAGAGGCGACCGTCGTTCCGATGGGTGGCGGGCAAACCGAAAAGCAGGTTGGACTGATCACAGATTTTCAACCCGATGGGATCATGGTGACCCCATCCTACATGCTCAACATCCTCGAACAATTCCATAAGGTGGGCCTTGATCCGCGCGAAAGCTCTCTGAAGGTTGGTATCTTCGGCGCCGAGCCCTGGACCGACGCGATGCGCTCGGAAATCGAGGCTGCATTCGACATGCATGCGGTCGACATCTATGGCCTGTCGGAGATCATGGGGCCCGGCGTTGCCAGCGAATGCGTCGAAACCAAGGATGGCCCAGTGATCTGGGAAGATCACTTTCTGCCAGAAATCATCGACCCCGCCACCGGCGAAGTACTGCCCGACGGTGAAACTGGTGAGCTGGTCTTTACCACCCTGACCAAAGAAGGGCTGCCGATGATCCGCTATCGCACGCGCGATCTGACCTGCCTGCTGCCCGGAACGGCCCGTTCCATGCGTCGCATGGCCAAGATCACCGGCCGCAGCGACGACATGATGATCCTGCGCGGCGTCAATGTCTTTCCCAGCCAAATCGAGGAACAGGTCATGGCGACCGGAGGCCTTGCGCCTTATTACCAGGTCGAGCTGTATAAATCCGGCCGGATGGATGCCATGCGGGTCTTTGTCGAAGCCTCTCCGGGATCTACCGATGAAATGTCCAAGACGGCGGCCGCCCGGATGCTGACCAAACGCATCAAGGACATCGTTGGAGTTTCAACAGAAATTGTTGTAGGTGAGCCGGGCGACGTCGAACGCTCTCAGGGCAAGGCGAAGCGCGTCATCGACAACCGCGATAAGGATTAAGCCTTGGCCCGGACAATCGCAAAAGACCACGACCAAAAGCGGGAACAAATCCTGAAAACGGCAGCCAAAGTGTTTGCCGACCAGGGGTTTGATCGCGCTTCGATGACCCTTTTGGCCAATGAGTGCGGAATCTCCAAGGCGAACATCTACCACTATTACGACAGCAAGGATGCCATCCTGTATGACATCCTCGAAACCTATCTGCGTGAGCTGCGCGATCGCATCTGCGAGGTTGATCTGACGGGCCTGACGCCCGAAGAAAGGCTGCGAAAGACCGTGCGTGAAATCCTGTTCGCCTATCAGGGCGCGGATGATGAACATCGGGTGCAGATCAGCGGCATGAACGCCCTGAGCGACGATCAGCAAAAGCTGTTGCGCGGGTATCAGTTGGATCTGGTGAATGTCGTGCGGGACATATTGAAAGACCTGTCCCCGGAGTCGTTCGGCGATGACAAGGACAAGCTGCGCGGCGCCACGATGTCAGTTTTTGGCATGCTGAACTGGTATTACATGTGGAACTCCGGCGCGGGCACCAAAGCACGTGAGGATTACGCTGATTTGGTCAGCACCCTAACGCTCCACGGAATACGCAAACTCTAGACCCAGGACGGGCCGCTTCGCAGGACAGTTGCCTGACAGAATAATTTAGGCTCACCCCCCAACTCCGATCCATACCATTGGGTCAGAAATTAGGGGGATAAGCCTGCTTTCAATCTGTTACAGCTGGATGCGGAAGGCCGCAAAACCATCTGCGCCCTCACCGACATCCTCGATCGAAACACCTTTGACGTCACTCATATAGTCACGCGCCTTCGGGCCTGTTTCGAACAGGACCGTGGTGCCGTCCAGCGGCGCAAACGACCAGTTGGCATCTGCTTTGGGGTCAATCGTGCCCTGTTCGACGATATAGCGGACAATCACGTCGCGGTTGGTGTCCGGCGCCTCGAACACAACCGTGTCGCCCATCGCGCCGGGGAAAGATCCGCCACCGGACGCTCGGTAATTGTTGGTGGCAATGATGAACTCCATATCATCCGTGACCGGAGAACCATTGAAGGCAAGGTCCACGATCCGGGCCGCGCCAGGGTTGACCTCTTCACCCTTGGGTCCAAACCGCGATGGTTGGGACAGGTCGATCTGATAGGTGACGCCGTCCATCACGTCAAAATTATAGGACGGAAACTCTGGGTTCAGCAGGACCGCGTCGCTTGCGCCCGGTTCGACCTGATTGAACATCCCGGCAGACCGCTCCAGCCAACCTCGGACCTGCGCTCCGTTCACCCGTACGGCGCGGACGGTGTTGGGATAAAGGTAAAGGTCGGCCACGTTCTTGATTGCCACGTCACCCACCGGGACATCGGTGTAATACTCCGGGCCACCACGACCGCCGGCCTTGAAAGGCGCCGCGGCTGACAATATGGGCAGGCCTTCATGTTCCGTGCCCTTCATCATCTCTTCGACGTACCATTTCTGCGCTATCGACACGATCTGTACAGATGGATCATCCGCAACCAGCGCGAAATAGCTGTGCAGCGGGGCCGACGTCTTGCCGACCGCTCGGCGCACATAGGCTAGTGTTTCGTCGTGATCTTTCGCGACCGAGGCCAGCACGGCTTGATCGTCCTCGACCAGCGCCGTGATCGAGCGATCTTCGTTGCGAACCGAAATCGGGCGCGCCTCAGACGTTGTGGTCACCACACGCCACTCGTTACCATCGCGCTCCAGCAGCAAGTCCAGAAGGCCAAGATGTGATCCCCAGAACCCGCCCATGACGGCGGGTTTGCCCATCAACGTCCCTTTTGCAACGTCAATACCGGGACGGTCGGCAAATGTCTCGGACGGGAAAACAAGGTGGTTGTGACCGGTCGCCAGCGCGTCAATCCCGTCAACGCCAGCCAGCACAACCGAGGCGTTTTCCATACCATCGGAATGGTCGGCATCGCCAATCCCCGAATGCGAAAGCGCGATGATCAAGTCGCAGCCCTGCTCCTTCATCTCAGGCACATAAGCCTGCGCTGTCTCGACAATGTCGCGGGCCTGCACGTTGCCTTCGAGATGCTTGCGGTCCCAGTTCATGACCTGCGGCGGCGTAAACCCAATGACACCGACCTTGATCGGGTGTTTGCTGCCATCGCCCATTTCAATCTCGCGGTCGAGAATCGCATAGGGTTTGACTAGCGTTTTATCCTCACGCGGGTTTGCCCCCTGTTCCTTTGCGACGTTGGCCAGTACAACCGGGAAATCCGCGCCAGCAAGCGCCTTTTCCAAAAAGTCCAAACCGTAGTTGAATTCGTGATTGCCCAATGTGGCGGCGTCATAACCGACTGTGTTGAAGGCGGTGATAATCGGGTGGCTGTCGCCCTCTTTCATCCCGCGCTCATAGGCGATGTAATCGCCCATTGGGTTGCCCTGCAGAAAGTCTCCGTTATCGACCAGCAGAGAATTCGTCGCCTCGGACCGGATGCCGTTGATGATCGAAGCGGTGCGGGACAGGCCTACCGTGTCGCGAGGCTTGTCGGCGTAATAATCATAAGGGAAGACATGCACATGAATGTCCGTCGTCTCCATTATCCGTAAATGCGCCTGATTATTGGCAGCCGCCGCAGAAAAAGGATGAAGTGTAATGGCCGCGGCGCTGGCGGTGGTGGTCGCAAGGAACTGACGGCGGGACATCAAGCTGGGGTTGGAAAATGGCATGTGACACCTTTCATTTTCGTTTGTCGACGCGACTTGTGCAGGCCCTGCGAAACAGTGGTGTGACACTGGCTGGCAGGTCCCGCCACGCGTCGAACTGGGCATGAACCAAGTCAGTTTGCCCACAAGTTTCAGGGCGCGTAAAGCAATCCCGGGGTCTCAATTCGATTTTTGTAAAATTTTGCCAATGCCCAAAGCCGCGTTCAGGCAATCAATCGGGCAACGCTTTCGGCTGTATCCAGCTAAGGATCGGCGATGAAAGGTCCAAGGCTGTCGCTGAACTGTTCTATGAATTCCAGCGTGACCAGCGATGGTTGCTTCAAAACCGGTCGCACCAGCGACAGCGTATGAGGCAGAAATGGCCTGAAAGACCGATAGCTCAACCCCCTGTTCTGATATTGTACTGCGTCCAGTTCGCTAACGACAGACACCCCAACGCCCTTCACCACCAATTCGCAAGCGGCCGTGAATTGCCGAACCTCGATATGCGAGTTCAGTTCGACATTCGAGTTTTGAAATGCACGCGACAGGCGCACGAAAAAGTCGCTGTCGCGCCGGGTGTGGATGATCTTCTGATCGGCAATATCTGCCGGTGTCACGGTCGAAAGGTCTTCCAGCGCATGGCCTGCGGGAAAGACGCAAACTGTGCGGATATCAATATGGGTGCTTTCGACAGCCGGGTGGCCATTAAACCCATCTGTGATTCCGAAATCATATTGCTCGCCGATCATCCACTCCAGGATACGCTCGGGCCTATCCGGCTCTATCGTCATGGTGACACCAGGCCGGTCGCTCAGAAATCCAGCAACAACGTCTGGTAAGTGACTGGTGGCGAAGCCAGGAAGGCAGGCGACGCGAATATGCCCGGCTTTGCGTTGCGTGATGTCCTGACTGACATCCGAGATCTGCCGCATCAATTCCAACACGCGCTCTACGCTGGGTTGCAGATAGCGAACTTCCTGCGTCGGAACCAACCGACCTTCGCGGCGGTCGAACAGTTGAAACCCCAGCGATTTTTCCAAATCTGAAAGCAACCTGCTGACCGCAGGCTGGCTGACACCCAGATCGGATGCGGCAGCCGTGACCGAGCCATTGACGGTCACCGCCATAAGTGCCTCAAGCTGCCTAATTCTCAGGGTTTGGCTCATGGAGCGTCCTGTTTTTGCTGCAAACCTCGGCCAGTTCATAACATCATATTATATTTTTTGCCAGAAAATCAGGCTTGAATTATATTTCTGTAACGTTAACGTCGTGAAATCGTCATGTGTGCCGATTACGCGTAGCGCTCGGTATTCAACGAAGCATCGCCTTTGATGCATGGGAGGAATCATGAAAACGAAATTGCTTGGCGCTCTTGCCGTATCAACAGCCTTGTCCCCGATCGCGGCAATGGCGCAAACCGAAGTTCAGTTCTGGCATGCCTTTACCGGCCGCCTGGGTGAGCTTGTGAAAGCTCAGGTTGAAGAATTCAACGCCAGCCAGGATGAATATGTCGTGGTTGAAAGCCACAAGGGCAACTATTCGGAAACCCTGAATGCAGGCATCGCCGCCTTCCGCGCCGGTGAACAACCGCAGATCCTGATGGTATTCGAGGTTGGCACCGCAACTATGATGTCGGCCCAGGGCGCGATCAAACCGGTCTATGAGGTGATGGCTGAAAGCGGTGCGTCATTTGATCCGGACGCCTATATCGGCTCGGTCAAAGGGTATTATACGACCACGGATGGCGACATGCTGTCCCTGCCCTTCAACTCATCAACACCGGTTCTTTGGGTCAACCGCAATGCGTTCGAAGCGGCGGGCGTTGATCCTGACACCGATCTGTCGACCTGGGAAAAGGTCGGGGAAACGCTGGAGCAGCTCAAGGCCGGTGGTGAAGATTGCCCGTTGGTCACTGCATGGCAAAGCTGGATTCATCTTGAGAACCTGTCAGCCTATCACGACGTCCCCTTCGCCTCGCAGGATAACGGCTTTGCCGGCCTGGATACCGAGCTGATGCTGAACGGTCCGGCCCAGGTTGCACACCTGACCGCGATGGGTGACTGGGCCAAAGACGGCAAGTTCATCTACACGGGCCGCCGCAACGAAGGTGGCGCGAACTTCCGGTCCGGCGAATGCGCCCTGTTCACCGAAAGCTCGGCGGGATACGCCGGGATCAAAGCCGAAGCCGAGTTTGATTTCGACGTGCGTCCGCTGCCCTATTGGGAAGCTGTCACGGCCGAGCCGCAGAACACCATCATCGGTGGTGCCTCACTTTGGGTCATGGAAGGTCACGAGGCCGATGAATACAAAGGCGTCGGCGAGTTCCTCAGCTTCCTGTCCTCGTCTGACGTTCAGGCGGCCTGGCACCAGAACACCGGCTATCTGCCCATCACTACCGAGGCAGGTGAGGCGACCCGAGCGTCTGGTTTCTATGACGAAAACCCGGGCACTGACATCGCCGTCATCCAGATGACCGCGAAAGAGCCGACGGCAAACTCGAAAGGTCTGCGTCTGGGATCGTTCGACCAGATCCGTGGCATCATCGACGAAGAGCTTGAGGCCATCTGGGCTGGTGAAAAGACCGCCCAAGAGGCGATGGACAGTGCGAAGGAACGCGGCGACGCGCTGCTGCGCCGGTTCGAATCCGCCAATCAATAAGTCGTAATCTGATGCGGGCCTCGTTGGGCCCGCATTCTACTTTGGTGGGTCAATAGAATGGAAAAACGCGTCATTTTTCGCGGCTGGCTGCTGCCGCTTGCGCTGATCGCCCCGCAGGTCATCATTTCCGCCGTCTTCTTTTTCTATCCTGCTGGTCAGGCCGTATGGCAATCGTTGTTCATTCCCGACCCGTTCGGGCTGTCGTCTCAGTTCGTCGGACTGGGCAATTTCGAATTCCTGCTGAGCGATAAATACTACCGCGCCTCATTCGTGACGACGGCGGTGTTTTCTACGCTTGTGACCCTGTGCTCGATGATCCCGGCCTTGTTCCTGGCAGTCATCGCAGATCGACTGATCAAGGGCTCGGGCGTGTATCGGACCTTGTTGATCTGGCCCTACGCCGTTGCCCCCGCGGTGGCGGGTGTGCTGTGGCTGTTCATGTTCAACACCCGTGTTGGTGTGGTCGCATGGTATCTGGGCCAGCTCGGCTATGACTGGAACCACGTCCTGAACGATGCCGAGGCCATGGGGCTGGTCGTTGTCGCCTCGGCCTGGGGACGCATCAGCTATAACTTTCTGTTCTTCTTTGCGGCGCTGCAATCCGTGCCCCGCTCGGTCATCGAAGCGGCGGCGATTGATGGGGCCCATTTTTGGCGCCGGTTCTTTACCATCGTACTGCCGCTTTTGTCGCCGACCGCGTTCTTCCTGCTGGTCGTGAACATTGTCTATGCCTTCTTTGAAACTTTCGGCGTGATCCACACGATCACCGGAGGGGGTCCGCAACAAGCCACAACCATCCTGGTCTACAAAGTCTTTTCCGATGGGTTTGTGGGCCAGGATCTGGGGTCGTCTTCGGCCCAATCGGTCATCCTGCTGGTGGTTGTCGGCCTGCTGACAGTGATCCAGTTCAAATACGTTGAGAAGAGGGTGCATTACTGATGGCGGCCCAACAACATGGAATGGTCGAGAAACGTGGTGCGGGCCTGTGGCTGACCCATGCGTTTATGATCCTTGGCGTTCTGGTCATCTTCTTCCCGATCTGGCTGGCCTTTGTGGCCTCGACCGTTACTCAGGCCGACATAATCTCGCCCCCGATGCCGGTTGTGCCAGGTGATCAGTTCTGGGTGAATTACAAGGCGGCCCTGTTCTCAGGCGTGAACGTCCCGGTCGCAACGATGCTGTTCAACAGCCTGGTGATGGCGATTGGCATTGCCGTGGGCAAGATCGTCATCTCGCTGCTGTCAGCCTTTGCCATCGTCTATTTCCGCTTTCCCGGGCGGAACACGTTTTTCTGGCTGATCTTCCTGACCCTGATGCTGCCGGTTGAGGTGCGGATTGTCCCGACCTTCGAGGTGGTGGCCGGGTTTGGTATGCTCAACAGCTATTCGGGGCTGATCTTTCCGCTGATCGCCTCGGCCACCGCCACGTTCCTGTTCCGCCAGTTCTTTCTGACCATCCCGGACGAACTGGCCGAGGCCGCGCGCGTGGATGGCGCCCGCCCCATGCGGTTTTTTATTGATATCGTGATCCCGATGAGCCGAACCAACATCGCGGCCCTGTTCGTGATCCTGTTCATCTATGGGTGGAACCAATATCTCTGGCCGCTGCTGATCACGACCGACCCCGAGATGAACACCATCGTGATGGGCATCAAACAGATGTTCCCCTCGGGCGATGATTTTGCCCATTGGCCGACGATCATGGCGACCTCGATCCTGGCAATGATCCCACCGGTCCTTGTGGTGGTGTCGATGCAAAAGCTTTTTGTCCGCGGCCTTGTCGATAGCGAGAAATAAGAAATGGCAACAGTATCCCTTGAGAACGTCAAAAAGAGCTTTGGCCCGACGGACGTCATTCATGGCATCGACGTCGATATCGCGGATGGCGAGTTTATCGTGATCGTGGGCCCCTCCGGCTGCGGCAAATCCACTTTGCTGCGGATGGTGGCCGGGCTTGAGACTGTGACATCCGGCGAAATCCGGATTGGCGAAGAGCGCGCCAATGACAAGGAGCCGATGGACCGGGACATTGCAATGGTGTTCCAGAACTATGCTCTGTACCCCCATATGTCGGTACGCCAGAACATGGGCTATGGTCTGAAAATCGCCGGATTGCCCAAGGCTCAGATTGACCAGAAGGTGACCGAGGCCGCTAAGCTGTTGCAGCTTGAGCCGCTGCTTGACCGCAAGCCCCGTCAGCTTTCAGGCGGTCAACGCCAAAGGGTTGCCATGGGCCGCGCTATTGTCCGTGAACCTGCCGTGTTCCTGTTTGATGAGCCGCTCTCAAACCTGGATGCAAAGCTGCGTGTCCAAATGCGTCTGGAAATCCGCGAACTGCAAGAAAAGCTGGGTATCACCTCGCTATACGTGACCCATGATCAGGTCGAGGCCATGACCATGGCCGACAGAATGATCGTGATGAACGGTGGTGTTGCCGAGCAAATCGGCACCCCGCTTGAGGTCTATGAGACGCCGCGGACGCTGTTCGCTGCGCAATTCATCGGCAGCCCGGCGATGAATACCTTTGATGCAGAGCGCCAGGGCGGAAAGATCAGGATCAACGATAACGAGATTGGCCCATCAGGCGGGCCCGATGGCCCGTTCAAATTGGGCATACGACCAGAGCATCTGTTCCTTGATGAAAACGGGCCCTTCGATGTCATAGTTCAGATAGCCGAACCGCTGGGGGCGAATACTTTGTTGCACGGTCAGGTGTCAGGCTCTGGCGCGGCAATCACGATCAGCCTTCCGGGTGTTCATCCGATCGAAGGCCGTCATCCCAATATGCGTTTTTCTGTTGCGCCAGAGCATATGCATCTGTTTGACCCTACCTCTGGCATAAGGCTCGAGGGCTGATGCCTTTCCCTCAGGTCGAGGCGTTTCGCGGCGGTAAAAACCTGATCCGTGTAGTAGGGCACCGGGGGGCACGCGGCGTCCTGCCCGAAAACAGCATGATCGGTTTCGATTTTACGCTGTCCATCGGGGTTCCACTTCTTGAGTTTGACGTGGTGCTGACGGCGGATGATGTGCCTGTCATAACCCATAACCATCGGCTGCACGCGCCGACCTTTCGGGATGCCAGCGGTCAGTTTTTGACCGGAAAAGAACCCAAAGTCTCGTCCCTGTCCTTCGACCAGATTCAACAGTTCGAAATCGGGCGCTTGGACGGACACTCGGATTATGGTCGACGGTTCCCCGATCAGGCCCAACTGGACGGCGTTCGCGTGCCAAAGCTGCAGGACCTTCTGGATCTGATCAATCGGCCGGAATACAGCAAAGCCAATCTGATGCTCGAACTGAAATCGGATCCGGATCTGGCCCATGACGCGGCCTATCTGGACCGCTTTGTCGAACGCGTGGTACAGCAGGTTCGGGCCGCTGGCCTATCCGATCGCGTGTTGCTGCACAGCTTTGACTGGACCCTGTTGGAAGTCTGTCAGCGGCAGGCACCTGGCATGCCGTCATCTTACCTGACGCAGCTTCCCGAAAATGCCGATGACGTTGGCGAGGATTCCTCCAAGGCCGTTTGTCCGGACTTTCGAGGCCAAAGCGAAAAAATCCCGCAAATGGTCAAGCAAGCGGGCGGCGCGCTTTGGTGTCCGTATTTCGCAGATGTGATATCTGAGGACGTCGCGGTTGCCAAAGAACTTGGGCTTTGCGTAGCCGTATGGACGGTCAATGAACCGGCGGAAATCAGCAGGATGATTGATCTGGGCGTTGATGCCATCGTCTCGGACTATCCTGGACGGGTTCAAAGGCATCTGTCGGATTTGGGCATGAGATGGGTGTGATCCAGCCGCGATTTCCGACACGATCGCCATCGCTAATGACGGGACCATTCAGAATCACATCGCCTCGCTATCGGGTTAGTCTATAGCTGGGCCGCGCGGTTGTTGCTGCACTACGTGCGCGAGGATTCGAACGCCGCCCATGCTTGTTCAAAGGCTTCAAAATCGAACTCTGACGCGCGTGCTGGGCCAAGAATAAGCTTTTCGGTTTCAAGCAATTTACGGATCGCCTGTTCCAGGCTGTCCACCACTTCGGGCGGGATCACCAAAGCGCCGTGCCGGTCCGCATGCACCAGGTCCCCGTCCTTGATCGAGAGGCTGAAGATGGTCACCGGGGTGCCAACCTCTTTGACATGCACGAACCCGTGGCTTGGACCGACCGAGCCCGACACAACCGGAAACCCATCCGGCAAATCGCCCAGATCCCGCATCACGCCGTTGGTCAACGCACCGCTGATGCCAAACCCTTTGTGGACCGTGGTATTGATCTCACCCCAATAAGCACCGATGCAGTCCGGGAAATCCAAATCTTCGACAACCGTAACAGCCGGGCCTGTGCCCGTTGCCATGTGCCGGTAGTAATCCATCCGGCGCTGACGGATCACTTCGGGAGGGTCTTCGGGAGGGTTCACCGCCGCGATCTTTGCCGTTCTGGCATAACCGACCATTGCCCCCGCATCGGGATCCGAGCACAGCATTGTGCCCCGCGTGAAATTGTCGAACCCACGCTTGCCTTGCGCCACTTCTATCGCATTGCAAACGGTGGGGGTGTCGACGGATTTCAAAAGGTCCAGCAAGGGTTTTTTCATAATGCCTCCAGCCAACGGCACAGAGCCGCTGTCGTCAGTTCGGGTTGTTCAAGTGTAGGCAAATGCCCCGCCTGCTCGATGACCTCGAAACGGCTATTCGTGAGAAGTTCATGCATCAGGGCGTGTCGCGAAACCGGGCACAAAGCATCATCTTTCCCGCACAGGATCAGGGCCTGTCCGGGATAACCGCGCAAGGTATCGCTTTGGTCGGGGCGATCTCGCAATGCTTTGGACTGGTTGATAAAAACATCCGGTCCAAGACCCAAGGCCATATCCATGCACAGGTTCAGAATTGCCTCGCGGTTCGGGCCATCGGTCAGGTAGTTTGGTTTCATCTCCTCGGCCATGACCCGGCCCAAGCCCCCACTGGACACAGAAGCGATTTGTGGACCACGCCTGGCTTTGACGTCATCCCGTTCGGCCAAGTGGTTGGTATCCATCAGCGCCACGCTGACGACGCGCTGCGGTTGCTGCCGGATTATTTCCATCGCAACGATGCCACCCATGGACAGACCCGCAAGGACAAAGCGCGGGGGCGCATAAGACAACACTTCGGCGGCCAAAGCCTGCACCGTGTCATGCCCCCCAATCGGCGCGTAGAGGACAGGATTGCTGCTCGAAAGCGCCGCGACCTGCGGGGCAAAAAGCCGGGCGTCGCACATCATGCCGGGCAACATTACAAGTGGTTTCATGCGACCAATGCAGCCCCGTCGGCCAGAGATCCAAGCTTGGCAAAGGCGATATCGGGATCAACCGCACCAAATCCGGCAAAAGTGCCAAATCCGCAATCCGAGCCCGCGATCACTCTTTCGCAGCCGACAATATTCGAAAACCGTTCAATACGTTGGGCGACCAGTTCCGGATGTTCGACAAAATTTGTCGTGGTGTCGACAACTCCAGGTACAAGCACTTTGTCCTCTGGTATTTCGGCTTTGCGGTCACGGAACACCGTCCATTCATGCGCATGACGGGGGTTCGAGGTTTCGAACAGGACATAGCGGGATTTGGTCGACATCAGCGTGCCGAATACTTTGTCCATTCCAATGTCGCAACAATGCGGTCCTTCGTAATTGCCCCAGCAAATATGGACGCGCACCTTGGCAGCGGGAACGTCCTGCAATGCGTGATTCAGGGCCTCAACATGCAAATTGGCGATCTTGACAAATTCTTCGTCCGAAAGGTCAGAGAACAGCATATGGCGAGACAGGGCCAGGTCGGGGCAATCCAGCTGTAGATCCAGACCGGCCCCCACAATGGTTTCGTACTCTTGCTTCATCGCATCGGCGAGTGCAGCCAGATAGGCTTCACGCGTGGGGTAGAAATCATTTTGCAGAAAAAGCGAGATGACACCCGGGCTGGCCGCGTTCATAAAACCACGCTCGACACCATGCGCGGCCATGGCGACCTTGAGGTTGTCGATGTCTTTTTGCAGTTCACCTTGCCCTTTTGACCGCACCTCACCCACACACATTGGGCGCGCATATTGTGGCGTACCGCCATCATCAGCCAGGCGTTTCAGGAAGCCGGGAAACATCTTCAGATCTGCTGGCGCGTTGCGCGGGCTGTCCCCGTCAAAACCAGAATAGCGATCTTTGACATAGGTGGCGTATGAGATCTTCGACGTCTCGCCATCCGATACGATATCGACCCCGGCTTCGACCTGTTTGCGCACTGTCTCGGACACTGCCGAGGTCATACAGGCATCAAAAGCTTCCGCGTCAAATGGCTCTGCACGCTCGCGCGCAAAGATGAAATCCACGACCTCCTGACTACGCGGAAGGCTCCCGACATGTGTGGTTGAAATGCGGGTCATTCCTTCTTCTCCCTCTGCAAGTCTAATCTGCGCCGCCCGGAAGGCAGCGCAGTTTGTTTCATGCACCTGTCCAAGTTGTACCGGCCGGATCTTCGGTTGCGGTAACGCGATAGAGCCCCGCGTCACCGGTCATCGAAGGCGTGACGCCATAGCTTTCGCCGGGCAGAACCAGTGCGGTATCCCCATTTGTCAGGGTTGTTTCAACATCCTCAATCGTAATCCGCCAGTGGCCACTGGCCGGCATCAAGACCACAGGCTTTTCGGCTTTAACCGGATCAGACACGCACGAGCCGCGACCAAGGAAATCAACCTCGAAACCCGGCTTGTCCTTGATCAGGCCGTTTTCACCGATCACAACGGCAGGCCTGTTTGATGACAGCGCCATCAAATCCCAATAGCGGGCCACGTAATTGCCAATCACATTTTCGACGGGGACCTCGGGATAGGCTTTCAACTGCTCTTCAGTCAGCAAGGGCATGGGCTGTACATTATGCGGCAGCGTTTCCCCTTTTTTGCTGTCGTAAAGAATCCCATTGTTTCCCAGCATCAAGCCATGGGCCTGCGCATCCTGAATAACCTGCGGCGCCCAGGTGACCCCGCCCCCGGCATCGTCACCGCCAAGGACCGCCATGATCATCCCGTAGTCCTGCCCCACATTTTCAAACCCGCGGAAGATACCGGTCGGGATGTTGAAGATGTCTCCTTCTTCGGCAATGAACTCACCAGCCGATCCGTATCTGCCCCAGAAGAACCGCCAACGGCCTTTGGCAACAAAGAACACTTCGGCCGTGGTGTGGCTATGCAGAGAGTTCCGGCATCTCGGCGGTTGGCCCGCAGCACCGATGTTGAAACCGATCTTATCGGTGATGTGGACGTGTTGATCGGGGCTTTCGGATACGCCCCCGCCGACGATGGTGAAGTTTTCCTTTTGATCTGACCCCGGGGTATGGGCGTCGATGAACGCGGTTTTACAGGGTTTCAATTCGCCATAACGGACGATGCGGCTTTGGATGGTACTCATTTCTGTCTTCCTTTTGGTTGGAGTTCGCTGCGGTCAAACTCCGAAACCAGGCGGGCGGTTGTTCAGTCGCCGGGCACGCAGGCTGGCCCGGTGGGCGTGAAAACGCCGCAGGGCCTGCCCAGCCTCCAGATTTGAGAGACGGTGCGACATTTACAGATCACCGGTTTTCAAAAGGATCTGTTTCCAGACCGACGTTTCATCAAACAGAGTGTATTCACGGCGCAGGCCCCAGGGGCCGAATTCGGCGTGGCTAATACCCAGCACAAAGACCTCGGCCCCAGTCGGCGTGCCGAACACACCCCATCCATCATGCTTGCCATGCAGCGACCAGCGGATCGCGGCGCGGGGCGGCATCGTTGGGTCGTCGCGACCAATCTGATGTTGAATTTTGAACTCGGCATTCGGGAAAGAGGCGCGAAGTCCCATCCAAAAGCGATCGACCGGAGCCCAGCTGTGACCAGTCGTGCCGCGCGGATATTCCGATTGCACGGCGCGGTCATACTCGGCGCTGATCACGCTCAGGTCTGCAGACATGACCCGGTTCAGAATGTCGGCGTATTTCTGACCCCATTCATTGTCATTACCACGCCCTTTGTAAGGTCCAGGCTGATCATTCGCCGGCGTGTAAGGCTGGGCGCAAGCCTCTGGGCCGCCTTCGCGGGCAATCAGATCGCGGGCATATTCTTTTGGGTCCCAACCCATCTGTTGAACAATCGCACCCTGGTCGCGGATCAGCCATTCATCGTTGATCTGGTTGTTGATGGCGTGACAGTCGGCAAGGATACGGTAGACCAGCTTTTTCCCGGTAGCCTTCCCATAGGCACCGTCGCCCAGATGGGTCGCAGTCGACAAAAGCCTGTGCGAGGACAGCATGCCATCTTCCGGTGTGCCGGACCAAATCACATCCTCACCCAGCAATGTGCGGTCGGGGAACTCGGCAAGCGTTGCCATGGTAGCGGCAATGACGCCCTGATTGCCAACGACAACTGACCCCGGGGATCGAACTACGATATCGGGCGCATAGTAATGGTGCAGCGTGGCAATGCCCCGATCTTCCCAGATTTCTTTTGTGATCCCAATAATATAGTCAGGAAAATCTTTGAATTTCGGGTCAAATCCCTTCATGTCTTCCATCCTTCAGGTATACGTGCAGAACCGCGAACAATCAGCGGTCCATCTATTTCCAATCGGTGCGGACCAACATCGGGCCCTTCGATTTTGCTCAGCAAAATGTCCACGGTTTCGGCAACCATACGGTTTGCAGGCTGTCGTACAGTGGTCAGGCTATAGGTTGGCCAGGCGGCCACAGCCACGTCGTCGTATCCGACAACCGAAACATCTTCGGGAATCCTTAGGCCCAACTCGAATCTGAGGGTGTCCATCACTGCAATAGCCATGTGGTCATTGGCCACAAAAACGGCGTCGGGCGGGTCCGAGGCAAACATCTCCAGCGTTGCCGCCCGCGACTGTTCGCTGGTGAAGTTCCCAACGCCGCGCGCATGCAGTTCCGCCCCCGCATCATGCAAGGCGGCCCTGAAACCTGCTTCGCGGTCGCGCTGGGTCGACGCGCCTTCCCAACCGGCGATGTACCCGATCTTTTTATGCCCCCCGGCCAAAAGGAATTCGGCAGCCTTGCGCCCACCCGCGATATTGTCCGAGGTGACCGCCGACATGGCCGGGTCGTCCTGAACCCGGTTAAACAGCACCATCGGCACACCGGCAGCCAGACAACGATCCGACAGATCCGACGACAAAGCCACCGAAGCCGCGATAATCCCATCAACCTGAAAATCCAGTATTTCTTCGATCACGTTGTCTATGTTGCCGGCCTGATGCGACGCCATGAAGACCAGCACGTGGTAGCCGCGCTCTTGCAACTTGTTTGTCAGCTTTTCCAACGCTTCAGGATAGAACTGATTGTTCAGATAGGCGACCACAAGTCCAATGATCCGGCTTTTGCCCGAGACCACCGCACGGGCCAGAAAATTTGGCCGATATCCCAGTTCATCCGCTGCCTTGCGCACTTTCGCGACCGTTTTTTGCGAGGCAGATGCACCAGGCGTAAAGACCCGGCTAACGGCGGATTGGCTGACCCCGGCCAGCCGGGCAACGTCCAACGATGTAACCTTCTGAGTAACCATCAGTCTGCCGTCCAGCCTCCGTCCACCAACATTGCTGTTCCTGTAACCAAAGCCGACGCCTCTGATGCCAGGTACACTACCGCGCCCATAATATCCTCAATCTCTCCCGGGCGGCCCAGCTTGATCTTGTCCAAAATCCAGGCCCGTTTGGTCGGGTCCTCGAATGTAGACCGGGACAAATCCGTCAGGATGAAAGTCGGGCAAATCGTGTTGACACGGATCTGAGCGGGCCCGAATTCCAGCGCCATCGCCTTGGTAAAGCCCTCGACCGCAAACTTGGAGGCGCAATAGACCGCGCGTTCCTGCCCGCCGACATGGCCCATCTGGCTTGAGATATTTATCAGCGATCCGGGACGCCCGGCCTCAAGCAACCCTTTGGCAACGGCTTGGGTTAGGAAATAGGCCCCCCGGACATTGACGTTCATGACCGAGTCAAAATCTTCGGGCACCGTTTCGACCGCCTTGCTATGACGTGCAAACCCTGCCGAGTTCAAAAGGATGTCAAACGGCCCGTTTTCGGCGACAGCCGCGGCAGTTCCTGCTACATCGGTGACATCCATCTCAAGCACCTTGGCAGACCAACCCTTGGCAGTCATCTGATCGGCTATCTCTTGTAACGCACTTGCGCGGCGCGCCGCCAATGTGACCTCGGCCCCATGCTCTGCCAGCGCTACGGCGCAGGCCAGACCTATGCCCGACGATGCCCCGGCGACTAGCGCACGTTTGCCGCCTAGACTGAAACTAGGGGTACTGGGAAAATTGAGCATATCAGACCTCGCCGACTGGGTATGGAATTTCACCTGCGACACGCGCTTTGTTGAATTCGCGCAGGCGGGCAAAGACATCTACGCCCAGTTGCCGGTACACGTCCAGCAGGTCGACCAACACCCAGTTCTCCCGGATCAGGCCATCTTCCAATCGCCAGAAATCCAACGATCTCATAGTGATGCGCTGGCCAGAAGGGGCGATACCCATCCAGCCGTCATGAGTGATGGTCTGGATCATGTCCGGCCAGCCGGTAACAGCTGCATAATCACCGTCACCAAAGAAATGAAAGGTGATCTCGTCGGCGTATTTGCCTCGGTCCGGCATACCACTCAGGAAAGGGATCTGGTGCCAGTTGCGAAACCCTGCAATGCCGCGCCCGGTGCCGATCCCGGCGGGCCCGTACCAGTTCATGCGCGGATGCCAGAACCTTTCCATCTCCATCACTTCGGGGCCACCCTGACTGGGATGCTTTTCCAGATGCTCAAGCATGGAAACGATATGCTCGCAGGAGGCCTTCGATTTTGCCTCATCCCAGGGGCCCCGCACGATACCGTCCAGCGTCGCCGGGCCGGGAATACAGAACTCCTGCCCCAAAGACGGGGCCATCGGCCAGGCCTTCGCCTGCATCATCACTTCGGGAATGTCCCAGAGTGCCTGGATTTCGACAACTTTGCGATTTTCGAAGCGGTAGAATTCGTGGAACCGCATATGGGTCAGATGCCCGGTCGGCGAGATGTCCAACCAAGGGGCGACGAAGGTGCCTACGTAGTGGCCGCCACAGCAGACCCAATCATCACCATGTTGCGTCGGCCCGCCCATCACAATCCAATCCCGGCGTTCCAGATCGGGCATGGATTTCAAAAGCGGTGTGTAGCAGGCATCATAGAGTTCCTGCGGCCCGGTCAGGTCGCCGAATGGATGGGGCATGTGGATGACGGCATCGGGCGCAATCACCGCCTGCAGTGCAGCTCGGACGCCGGTTTCGTCAAAGTTATACATGGCTTCGCGCAATGGCGCGATCAGGGCCTTATGGGTAGAATGTGTGTCCATTGCGAAATCTCGCATTGTTTTCTCTGCTTTTCTTTCAAAACCCATGGCGCCCGGGCAAACTCCAAGCGCAAGTTCTGCAGCAATGACCTCACTCTTATGAGGACGCGTCTGCAGCCTCGCGATAAGCCGCACCTTCGCCGTAAGGTACGTTGATACCCCCATAACGCCGGACGCGAATATTGCATTGCTCGGCATGGCCGACAAAGCCTTCCAGCATACACAGGCGTGAGCCGAATTCGCCGATCATTGCCGCAGCCTCGTCGGTAACAACCTTCTGGTAGCTGTGAGTTTTCATGAACTTGCCGACCCACAAACCGCCGGTATAACGTCCAGCCTTTTTGGTCGGCAGCGTGTGGTTCGTGCCGATCACCTTGTCACCGTTTGCAACATTGGTCCGCGCCCCAAGAAACAGCGCGCCATAGCTGGTCATGTTTTCCAGGAACCAGTCGTCACGGTCGGTAATCACCTGCACATGTTCAGAGGCGATATCATCGGCAACTTGCAGCATTTCGTCATAAGTGTCGCAGACAATGACTTCCCCATACTCCTCCCAGCTGACTTTTGCGGTTCCGGCGGTAGGCAGGATACCGAGGATACGGTCGATCTCGCTCAGCGTTTCTTCGGCCAGCTTGCGCGAGTTGGTGACCAGAACACACGGGCTGTTGTAGCCATGCTCGGCCTGCCCCAACAAGTCGGTCGCACAAAGTTCGGCATCGGCAGCGGTTTCGTCGGCAATGACCATGGTCTCGGTCGGGCCCGCAAAAAGGTCGATGCCAACGCGACCAAAGAGCTGCCGTTTGGCTTCTGCCACAAAGGCGTTCCCGGGGCCGACCAGCATGTGGACCGGATCAATGGTTTCCGTACCGATCGCCATGGCACCAATCGCTTGGATACCACCCATGACATAGATCTCATGCGCCCCACCCAGATACATGGCAGCGATCACGGCCGCATTGGGCTTGCCCTGAAACGGCGGCGTGCAGGCGATGATGCGAGGCACACCCGCGACTTTAGCGGTCGCAACCGACATATGCGCCGACGCAACCATCGGGAATTTACCGCCAGGAACATAACAGCCAACAGACTGCACCGGGATGTTCTTGTGGCCGAGGATGACGCCCGGCAAGGTTTCAACCTCGATATCCAGCATTGAGTCGCGCTGCGCCTGGGCGAAGTTTATCACCTGTTTCTGAGCGAACTTGATGTCGGCCAGCTCGCGTTCGGTCAATGAGGCGATCAGCTCGTCGATCTGTTCCTGGCTCAGGCGGAAGCTTTCCGGCGAGTAATTGTCAAACTTTTCCGACAGATCACGCACTGCCGCATCACCGCGGGTTTCGATGTCTTTCAGAGTCGTTTCAACGACAGCGCGGGTTTTGGCGTCATCTTCGGCCCGGTCGGCCTCGGGTTTGCCGCTTTTCAGATATTCGATAGCCATTGTCCTAATCCTCAATTTTCGGGCCGGGGCGGAATTTCTTCTCCCCGGTCAAATGTTTCCCACCCTTTGCCCTGGAACAGATCGATGCCAAGCTGCGAGGCGACATGGGCAAAATCGACATTCACCCAGTTGTCGACGATCTTGCCGTCGACAACTTTCCAGAAATCCATGTAACGGATCTCGACGCGCTTGCCGGTGGGCGCAATCCCCAGAAATTCGCCAGAATGGGTTGCTTCCTGGCGGCCAAAAGCTGCCGCCCACTCGCCCATATAAAGCCGGGCCTCGTCGATGCAGGTCTTGTCGGAAAACGCAGCCTGGAACGGGCGTTGCCAGTTTTCCTGGAATTCCTTCAGGCCCGTCTTGGTGCCGCAACCCTGGTTGCCAAGCCAGCGGAACCCTTCGGCGAAGAATTCGCCGATGTCTTCGATACGGTGGTCGTTCAAACCATCGACCATCCCCTCGATTACGGCGCGGGTCTCGTCGGTTTTGCTCATGTCCGTGTCACGTGTCAGCACGGCCTGTTCGGGGCGGGAGCCCTTCATGTTTCTCTTCCTTTTATGGTTACCAAGGAATCTTCTGTGTGGAGGGCGAGGATTAATCCGCCGTCAGAAAATCCCTTGGCATCCGGTTGAGCGCCGGATGGCGCGCAACGGCGTTATGTCTGGCAGAGCAGCTCATGCAGCCTGCTCGGCGATTTCAGCAAAGAGGTCATAGCCCAGTTGCAACAGCACATGCGGGACATCGACGAAAACCCAGTTTTCGACCAGCAGATCGTCCTCGCGGCGCCACCAGTCACAGACCCGCATGAAGACGCGTTTGCCACTTGCGGACTGGCCGAGGAAAGGTTTCACCTGGACGCCAGTTAACGAGGGCCAACCGCCCGAGCATACGTAGTTACCTTCGCCATAGCGGGTAAAATGCGCCGTCATACCGTTGCCCGCAGTGCCGCCAGACCAGCCTTCAAAGGTGGCTTCGAAAGGCACCTGGAAGCTGGCAAAACTCTCAATCCCGACGAAAGAACCGAAGGCGCCGGGGCCGTACCAGACCATGTTGTCATGCCAGTAGGGGCGCCAAGCCTCGTTCTCGGTAGCAAGCCCGGCCAGCATTTCTGTGACCATACGATAGCTCTTGGCACCCTCCGCAGGATCCTGCGGAGTGGTCAAGATGCCATCATGGCTGGCAGGGCCCTGAATCATGCCGGTGAAGCCGCGGGTCTTGCCCGGGCTGTCAGGGATCGGCCATTGTCCAGCGGCCAGCATCAGCTCTGGAATATCGAGGAAGATATAGCTTTCCACCGCCTTGCCGTCCTGCATCCGGTGGAACTCGCCGAAGCGCAGATTGGCAAGCTCGCCTGTGGCCCGGATGCCGAGCCAGTCGCGCGAGAACCGACCAACGAAATAGCCGGTGGCGCTGATCCAGTCCTGCCCGTCAAATTCGCCGGCCATGACGATGTCATCGCGCCGAAAAAGCCCGTCGAAGGCAGCGGCGAGCGGGGCGATGACGTGATCGTGCAGCCCGAGGCCGCCCGCGACCTCATTGAAGGGATGCACCACGTTGACATGTGCACCGGGGGCGAAGAAAGCGTCAAATGCCGGCCAGAAGTTGCCAGGATGGCGTTGTGCTTCGGTGAATTTCAGAAAGGGTTTACGGTCGAGGTTTTTCATCTTCTCTGTCTCAATGGGGTCTGTTCAGGGCGTGTTCGGAGAAGCGCCCCGCAAGGTCCCGCGCGCATCAAAGCAAATGGAATTCGTCCCGGCCGCCGGGTCCTGCGCGCAGCCACATTCAGTCTGGCTGTATGCGCATGGGCAGATACGGACTGAGGATGAGTGCGTCCCATCAGAGTTAGCCTTTCACAGCGCCGGCCGTCAGACCGCCCACAATCTGTCGCTGGAAGAACATGACCAGAATGAACAGTGGAACTGTGGCTGAAACCACAGCCGCAACCGCGAACATCACGTTACCTTCAGTCTGCGTTGTACCAAGAAACGCGGCAATGGCAGGCACCATCGTGCGGTTGCTTTCGGACAGCAGCATCGCCCCGACGGCAAAATCGTTATAGGCCAGAAGGAACGAGAACAGCCCGGTGGTGATCACCCCTGGCCACATCACCGGAATGATCACGCGACGAAATGCCTGGAACTGGTTGCATCCGTCGACCTTGGCACTTTCATCCAGCTCGCTTGGGATGTTCTTAAAGAAAGAATGCAGCATCCACAGAGTGAACGGCTGGTTGATCGCCACAAGCACGATGATCGTGGTTGGAAGGATCCCCCAGATGTTCCATTCGAAGAAAGGCAGCAAATATCCCGAGACCAACGTAATCGGTGGCATAGCCCGGAAGATAAGTGCCGTAATCAATAGCCAGAACGTATAGTTGTAGGTCGACCGAGACAGGGCATAGCCCCCCAGCGTTCCGATTGTGAGCGAGATGGTGACAACAAAGAAACAGACGATCCCCGTGTTGAGAACATTCCGCCAAAATTCTTCCTGTATCCAGGCACCCTCGTACCCTGTGGTTGTGAAGGGCGAGCCATAGACGGCTTCGGTCCGTGCTCCGGTGATGGCATTGGTCCAGTCGGCGATCGAAAAGAAATCCAACTCTACTTTGAACGAACCCCAGACCGTCCAGAGGAACGGGAAAGCGGCCAGAACGAACCATAGGATCACAAATAAGGACGAGGCGATCCGGAGACTTCTAGGCATTCTTTGTGCGCGGCTGGCCATATTATCTTGCTCCTTTGAAGTCGCGCCAGGTGCGGACAAGCACGGGTGACAGCAGAATGGCGACTCCGATTATCGTGATCACAGAGGTCGCGGCCGCGGAAGAAAGCTGCCGGGTTTCACCGCCTAAGTCGTTGAAGATGAATGTACTAAGGGATTGTGCGTGCGCACCTGCGCTGAACCCGATTATCGGTTCAAACACCTTGAAGTTGTCCATCAACTGAATCAACGCAACAAATGTGACCAATGGCATGAGATGAGGAACGACCACGAACTTGACCTGTTGCCAGCGGGTTGCCCCGTCTATCTGGGCGGCCTCGATTTGATCCTGGGGCAATGTTTGCAGCCCCGCATAGAACACGACAAATGCAAATGGAGCGGCGTGCCAAACTCCATAAACCATCAGCGCCACCCACATCAGCCCGGTTGAGGCCTTCAGGCTAAAATCCGGATCCCCGGCCAGATATACTAGGGCGTTGCCGATGACCCCGCGGCTGTCAATCATCCAGAACAGGATAAGCGAGCCAATCAACGGAGTGACGATCATCGGCAGAAGCGAAAAAAAGATCAGCAGCCCTTTGAGATTTCGGTGCAGGGAGTTGATTGCCAGCGCGATCACCAGCCCCAAAATGATTGTGAGCGGCGTCACAACAAACGTGAATGTCAGCGTAAAAGCCATTGCCCTGTAAAAGGGCAAATTACTGATCTTTGAGAAGAAACCGCCCCAGGTTTCATTCACAGCCCAGATCTGGCCAATTTCCTGGATCGCCAGGTGGCCACGGTCCAGGTAAATGTCCAATCCGACAAATCGGCCCAGTGGTTTCTCGGCGCGAAGGGCGGCTGTTGCCTCTTGATCAATCGTGGTCTCTGTCGTGCAGCCAATCAGGGGGGTGCAGCTTTCGACCTCTAACAAAACGGCTGGATGAGGCGCGAAAATGGATTGGGTCACCACCGAGACTATCGGCATCGCGATGAACAGCAGCATCGCAAGCCCGGTGGGCAGGAAGAACCACAGGAAGGTCTTATGGCGCATGTCGCAATCCCCACGTGAATTGGTTTGTGCGGGCGGCCCTTACAGACGCCCGCACGAGTCAGGCCCTACTGGAGGAAACCTTGTTCGATGGCAGCGGCGCGATATGCGGCTTCGACATCGGCCAGCGCCTGCTCAGCGCTTTCCTTGCCTTGCATGAAGTCTGAAAGTTCATTGCCTAGCGCGCTGTGCATCAGGCCCATGTAAGGCAACATCGGATAAGGCGGTGTGCCCATTTTGGCCGCCTCAAACACGCCTTCGGCGTCCGCACCAGGCTCGTATCCTTCGATCAACCATACCGCCAGCGGCGTGGTTTCATCGTTCAGCATGTCAGGACGGATACCGTGTTTCATCGCGATGAACGTAGCCTCGGCTTCTTCATCCGAGATGTTCTTGCCGACGGTCCAGCCGTCCCACCACAGGGTCGATGCCGGCGTCGACCCGCCGCCGACTGTCAGTGGTGCGCCGATCGCATGACCGTCGATCACTTCCTGAAGCACGCCTTCGGTCGTGGTTTGCTGCGATGCGCGTGAACCCCACATATTCATGATTGCAACGTTACCAGCACGGTATTCGGCATTAGTGGCATTGGAATCGTGGGTCAGGAAGTCGGGGTTCATGTATTCCGACAAAGCCTTCATCATGTTCAGCGCATTTACACCAGCCTCAGAATTCACGTTGGGCTCGGCTGTTCCGGCTTTGAAGTGGCTGCCGCCATAGCCAAGAAAAATGTTGTTGAATTCCTGTGCCAGATTCCAACCCGACGCATAGGCGCCGCCAACCGGGTTTTGCATGATGCCCTGCTCGCGAATGGCTTTGGCAGCTTCGAGCAATTCTTCATAGGTCGTTGGCACTTCGACACCGGCCTGTTCCAACACGTCCTTGCGATACATCAGGTGCTGAGCATTCGCCATGAACGCCACGGCCATAATGTCATCACCAATCTTGATCAACTGACCTGGCTGCAGGTCCTGACCATGCTGTTCCACCAGATCGTTGAGCGGCCGAATAACATCTTCGTTCATCAACGCCACGATCGAGCTGTTGGCGATGATGGCACTGGTGTATTCAGACGGGTTTCCGGACAGACCAGCCACGTTGATGGTCTGGTGCTCGGAGGTCAGGTTTGAATCGACCGATGCGCCTGTGCATTCTTTCGCGCCGGTTGCGACGGCCTGAATGGCCGCAAATTCGTTACCAACGATATTCACGCGCCCGTTAATTTCACAGGCATAACCTGCGCTGGCGGCAAAGGCGGCCAAGGACCCAGCCAATGCTATTTTCTTCAGAAACATTTGTATTCCTCCCTAGGTAGATGGGTGCATCTTCGAAGTCTGCACCTGCATTAAACCCGGCAATGCGGGTTTGGATTTTCTGTTCAGCGCTCCAAACGCGTTCCGGTTTGCGCATCAAACAAGTGGCAGTGATCGGTGTGGATATGGATTGAAACCTGATCATCGATTTCAGCGCGATAGGTTTTGTCGGCTTTGACCGAAACCAGCGCGCCACCGATCCGAACCGAGACCATCGTGCTGTCGCCCAAAAGCTCCTGCGTGTAGATGGGCCCGTTAATCTCGCCGCCGCTTTCCACGACATTGGCGTCCTCGGCGCGAAAGCCCAGCGTAATCGGGCCGTCCGACGCATTCAGCCCATGCACCTCAGTATTCTGAGCCCGAAACACCCCATCCTGAACCTGACCATCGATAAGGTTCATTGCAGGGTTGCCAATAAAGCTGGCCACAAAAGTGTTTGCGGGCGCATCGTAAATATCGGTCGGAGAGCCAACCTGCTGCACGATACCCTGCTTCATGATCACCACACGATCGGCAAGGGTCATCGCTTCGATCTGGTCATGAGTCACGTAGATCGTGGTCACGGCAAGCTCGTGGCTGAGGTTCTTGATCTGCGCGCGCGTCGAAACACGCAGCTTGGCGTCAAGGTTTGACAGCGGTTCGTCCATCAGAAAGACATTTGGCTCGCGAACAATGGCGCGGGCCAAAGCGACGCGCTGACGCTGGCCGCCCGACAGCTCTGCCGGTTTGCGATGCAGAAAGTCATCCAGTTCGACCATGGCCGAAGCGCGGCGCACTTTTTCGTCATGCGTGGAAGGGTCGATGCCGCGCACCTTCAGCGGGAACCGGATATTCTCATAAACATTCATGTTCGGATAGAGCGCGTAGGACTGAAACACCATGGCGACATCGCGGTCCTTGGGCTCCATGTCGTTGACACGCTCGCCATCTATCAGAATATCGCCCTCGCTGGCGTCTTCCAAACCCGCAATCATGCGCATGGTCGTCGTCTTGCCACAGCCTGATGGGCCAAGAAGAACCAGGAACTCTTTATCGGCAATAGTCAGGTCGAAATTATCCACCCCCACAAACGATCCCCAACGTTTCCCAACACTGCGAAGTTGAATTTCGGCCATTCTGTCCTCCCATGTGCACTTTTCGTGCATACGTTTGCAAGAGCATAGACATCTGATGGAACATCAGGCAAGCTTTTTTTGCATGCGTTTGCAAATCTACGTTTCACTATACTGAAAACCTGTGCTCAATTCCTGGTAAAGCACTGAAAGAAAAGAATATGCCTTACGAAGCCGAGAAAAATATTGTTCTGGATCTTTATGAAGCTCTGAGCCGAGCTGAAGAATCAGCGGTCCCTGACGTGATCTCGAAATATTGCGCCGATGACTATCTGTGGCGCGGATTCCATCCCTTTGACGAACTGCATGGCCCCAGTGACGTAGGTACCCAGTTCTGGCTTCCGCTGAAACAAAGCCTGACCCGAATGCAGCGCCGCATGGACATATTCATGGCCGGAGAAAACGAGATGGACGGTTTCACCTCGGTCTGGGTTGTATCAATGGGCCATCTCATGGGGCTGTTCGACAAAGATTGGCTAGGTATCTCGCCAAACGGCAAAATGACATTTCTGCGCTATTGCGAATTCAACAAGGTCGAAAACGGAAAAATCACTGAAACCGCGATGTATTTCGACATACCTCATTTCATGATGCAGGCCGGATTGCAGCCGTTCCCGCCTCAGACAGCCGCGCAGCTCGTGCAGCCGGGGCCCATGACCCATGACGGCCTGATGGTCGGTCCGCAACCTGAGGCGGAAGGAGAGCGGACCCTGGCAGCCATCAACTCTATGATCTCCGATCTGGGCCAATGGAACAGCGGCCTCAGCCTTGAGGACGAGCTACGGCGCACATGGTCCGAAGACATGATCTGGTGGGGGCCATCCGGGATCGGGGCGACCTACACGATCGAACGCTACGCCCAACAGCATGCAGGCCCTTTCCGTGCTGGTTTCACTGACCGGTCGAAAACCAAACACATATGCCGCCTGGCAGAGGGTCATTATGGCGGTTTTTTTGGCTGGCCGAACTTCACAGCCCGTCCAACTGGCGGGTTCATGGGAATGCCTGCAACTGACAAAGCCGGTGAATTTCGGGTGATAGATATCTATCGGCGAGACGGGGATAAGCTGGCCGAGAACTGGATATTCATCGACCTTTTGCATTTCTGGAAACAGCAGGGCGTGGACATCCTTGCCAGAATGTCCGAGCTACCGCGAACATAACCGGCAGGATTGACGCACATCAGACCTTGGCTCTGTGCACTACCCCTGGCTCATGGCGCGTAGGGTCAAAAGGTTCTTTGGCGACCCAGCGCCGATTCACCTGGAATACATGCTGAACGAGTTCCGGTCCGACGCCGCCCCAATCGGGGCGGCATTTCTTGTTTGCAAACGGAGCAAGCGCTGGCTCATATCCCAAGCCTCACATGGGCCCCGCGCCTGAGCGGGATTGCGTATCCGAGCGAACGAGAATGGGCCAAGCGGCGGCGTTCAGGGCGTCCCATTGGTCGGGGTCAACCTCAATCCCCTGTTCCAAAGCTTGGTTATAGTTGGCTGCTAGCTGCGCCGCCGAAATCTCAAACCGCTGAAGTTCGGGTTGCTCCACCTGACGTGTCACCGCGTCCGCCAACAATGCAGGCTGATTTGTGCAGATGATAGTGACGGTCGAGATTTCTTCATGATCACGATAGGAAACACTGTAGCGGAGGGAAAGAACACTGAGAACAGTAATACATCCTTCGGATATTGCGCGCCTTTAAAGGAAATCATGAACCGGCTTTCGACTTGATATGACCAGCAGTCATTCACGCGCTAATTGCGAATGCGTCGATGGTCAAAAGATTGCAACATTTTCCGATCAACAACCTGACCAAGCCCCAAATACAATGACCAGTCAGCTGAACAATCTGCTGGTATCGGGAATCCAAAAAGTGTTCTGAATACTCGAGCCTTGACGCATTTTCGAATTAGGGCACTGATGTTGACATCCCGGATGCGCTGTATCCATATCCTGAATTCCATGATCGGCAGCAAAAATAGTGGAAAAGAAAAACTGCACTGAAAGTGAAATAGGTCAGACACTGCAACGGTTACGCCAAGAGCGTGAACTTAAGTTGGGTGACCTGGCTACTCGGGCACAGGTGTCCACTGCGATGATCAGTCGTATAGAGAATGGTAATGTCTCACCTTCGCTTGCGATGCTGCAATCACTGGCGGATGCCCTTGATGTGCCATTGGTGGCATTGTTTGCACGCTCAGATGCGGCAGCAGATGTGCATCACGCGCGTGCCGGGGATGGTCTCCAGGCGCGGCGTATCACTCAGGGGCACACGCATAACTACCTTCTGTTGGGCAAGCACAGCGCACCCCAAGGGACGTTCCAGTCGGCACGGATCAGTATTTCAAAAGAACAATCAGACAATTTGCCCGGCTATCAGCATGAAGGCTATGTCTTCATATACATAATCGAAGGCCAGGCAATCTATCGTTGCGGCAGCGAAGACTTTGATATGTCAGCGGGAGATACGTTGAGTTTTGATGCCAAGCTTCCACATGGTTTCCGTAAAATCCACTCGCAAAAGATCGAATTCATAGCCGTCTCTACTCGTCAGCAATAGCAGGGAAATCCAGATACACAACCCAATTTGGCGCCAACTAAGTGATATCGCATGCTGGCCAGATTTTTGAATTTCGAATAACCATATCTTATGGGTCGAATCTGACACCCTAAATGACAAGGCAAAAACCACTGAGGCCAAATGAACATCACATTCCGACAAGTTGACGCGTTTCGAACGGTGGTCTCGACCGGGACTGTGACCGAGGCCGCAGCGATGTTGGGTATTTCTCAACCTGCAGTCAGCCGGCTGATCTCTGATTTCGAAGAAGAAGTTGGGTTTCCACTTTTTCAGCGTGTCGGCCGTGTGCTGATACCCACAGACGAGGCCAGATTACTGGTTGAAGAGGTGCGCCAAGCCGTTAGCGGTATGGAACATATTAAGGATTCTGCCACAGCTATTGGGAAATTTGGCCACGCGCGCCTCAATCTTGTGATTACGCCTGGCGTTTCTTCGCAGCTCGCGCCGGACTTGATAGGGAAATTTGCTGCCACTTGCCCACATGCGATGGCCCGAATGGAAATCGCCCCCAGCGATGATGCAGTCGAATGGATGGTGTCCCAGAATTATGACTTTGGCATCACGACAACCCAACCGGCGAATCCGTCATTTGAAAGCCTTGTGATCAAAGACAGTGATGTGTGCTGCGTGGTTTCGGTGGATCACGCCTTGGCCGACAATGCTCTTGCCCAGGCGAGGGATCTGGCAGATGAAAGTTTTATTTCCTATATGCCTTCCTCTCGCTTTCGCTATGAAATCGACCAATTTTTCGAAGCAAAAGGGATTGCACGGCGCATGCAGTATGAGACGCGCACAACCGACTCTATCTGCAGGCTGGTTTCACGTGGTTTGGGAGTTTCTGTCGTCGGCGCCAGTCTGGACTACCTCAAGACCATTCCAGGTTGCGTGGCTATACCATTTGCCGCGCCGTTGAACTTCCGGGCTGTTCTATTTTGGTCAAAGAACAAGACCCTGTCTGCCGTTGGAAAGTCTTTTCTGAACATCGTCCAATCAGATCTCAACGCCGATTGAGAGCCGCCCGAAAAGTCGATCGCGCCTGCGCGCTGTGGATATAGGCATAGTCGCGGGGATAGGACGCGCCTGCCTTTACCTCCATCGAAATGAACTGCGGGCCCGACAAAGATAAAACCTGTGGTGCCGCTTCAGAAAACCGGTCGATATCCATGAAACGTTGCACACCCGCGTACCCTGCAGCCCAGGCCATAGCAGCGAAATCAACCATGTCCGCCCCAGGCAGAGGATGCGCTCCGTTCACTTCGTACACCCTGTTGAAAGATAGAAAGTGATACAGGTTTCTTGCCCCGGCACTGGCAATTGTGACCAATGCCCCGAGGTTCATCAACAGACTGCCATCACCATCCAGAACAATCACGCGCCGATCTGGATTGGCCAATGCCAGCCCCAATCCGTGAGATGAGGCCTGCCCCATCGCCCCGACTGCGACATAGTTCAGTTCACGTGGGTTCAGCGCCAGCCAGTCGAAACAGCTTTGATAGACTGCGACCACAATATCGTCGTCGCGAACATGAGGGATCAGCGCCTCGAGCGCCGCATCTCGGTGCATTGTCATGGTGTCTCCGGGGGGCGCCCGATCAGGAAAATATGAGGTTTTGACGATGTATAGGCGGCCTCAACGGCTTGGCAGATATGCGCCTCATCTCCGGGCTCTTCGATCAGCGAATGCGACAGTTCCATTGCATCCAGGACCGGACGGACGATCCTGACCCCGTAAGAGGCCGAGTAATCTGGGTGTATATGCGGCTCTTTCCCTTGCAGACCCACCATCATCACGACCGGTAGTTCGTAATCCACCCCGATAGCCCGGATTGCATTGAGAGAATCCATCAATCCTGTTTGCTGCATCATCAAAAGCGCACGGGTTCCGTTATAGGACATAGCCCCACAGATACTGACACCTTCATCTTCCTTGCAGATGCGGGTCAGCCGAAATTCCGGATCCCGAGAAATTGGCCATAGCAACCCATCACTGGTAACAATATCAGGCAGGGCCACAATTTCACGCACATGCGCCGCCTTAATTTGTGCCAGAATTGCTGCACCAGAAGGATGCGCCACCTTTGGCACATCCGCCGCCACCCTAGACGAAGCGACCATCACGCGCCTCCGCCCAGAAATCTTGCAATACCGTCCCGCGCAATCCTCAGATCGCGCATATGTCCGACAGTTATGCGCAAATAGTCCCCGTATGCGGACGAGGCGAACCGCCGCACCGCGACCCCTTGCTGCAAAAGCGCGCTTGTGGCCGCTTCTGCGGATTTTTGCATATCGGGAAAATGAACCAGAACAAAATTTGCCTGACTGGGTATTACGCCCAACCCAAGTGCCTGCATCTCGGCGCTGATCCAGTCCCGGCCCCTACGGTTCGCATCGTGGACATAGCGTGTGTGCGCCTCATCTTCCAATGCCGCAATCGCAGCTGCAGCAGAGGACGACGCCACTGGAAAAGTCAAACCGACCCGACGAACAGCATCGATGATGTCATCGGGCCCGTACATCCAACCCACGCGCGCGCCGGCCAATCCGTAAATCTTGGAGAACGTCCTGCAGATGACGACATTTTCCGCCTGTTCGACCAAAATATGGGCGGGTTCATAATCCGGCGCGTCGACGTATTCTTCATAAGCTGCATCGATGATCAACAAGACGTTGTCCGGCAGTGCAGCATGCAGGCGGCGAACTTCAGTTCCGCTCAGGTAAGTACCTGCCGGGTTTTCGGGGTTGGCCAGATAAACCACCCGCGTCCGATCGGTCAACGCATTGATCATACGGTCAGCGGATGGTTTGAAATGATCATCTGCAACCGACACAACCTCGGCATCGTTGGCATAGGCGTAGTTCGGGACCTTCAGATAGCCGTTTGCACTGCGGATCAATTCGGTACCGGGTCCAAGATATGCCCGCGCCAGCCGCGCCAGCAAGTCGTCGGACCCCTGCCCTGTTGTGATGCGCGCCGCATCCAGTCCGAAATGGCTCGCGATTGCCGGGGCAAGAATGTGATCCGGATTTTCCAGATAACGTTCAATCGAGCTGGCGGCAGCCCGTGCCGCGTCTCGGGCAATCGGACTGGGACCAAACGCACTTTCGTTTGAATTGAGCAGGACTGCGGAGGGCGGCGCGATATCGGCCGCCTCGCTCACCATATGGGGTTTGATCTTGTCAATTCCCGCTTTCGCGAGGGCAACGGTCATTCATGTCCTCCTGCACCAATAGGCGGGGTGGGTTGTGATTTTCCTTCATATCACATAACTAGTCATTTTTAGCAATTCACTTTCTTTAATGTTATGATATTGATGTGCAGAATGCCACCCTAAGGACTCACATGACTGATCCCCACGCGACCTCTAACAGCAGGCTTCATCTCACAACGGATCTGGACTTACCGGGACGGAATACCGGTGATCTGTTGTTGAAATGGTCCGACAATGCTGTGCCCCTTGGGTATTACCCCGTTCCGGTCATCAGCATCCGCGGACAGCCGGGGCCTGTCGTGTTGATGCTTGGGGGAACTCATGGTGATGAATTCGAAGGTCCAGCAGCTATCCTTCGGCTTGCAGCGCAACTTGATCCGTTAAAGTTGACCGGACAGGTCATCCTGATCCCAGCTCTGAACGCGCCGGCGGTTCACGCCTCTTCGCGTGTTTCGCCGCTAGATGGTCAAAACCTGAACCGCGCATTCCCCGGAAATGCAGACGGCGGCCCAACCGCCATGCTTGCCCATTTTATTGAAACTGAAATGATCCCGCGGGCAGATGCCGTGATTGATCTGCATTCCGGAGGCAAGGCATCAGTGTTCGAACCCTGCGCGTTGGCTGCACGCACAGACGATGCGCAGCTCACTGCAGCCAATATGGAATTGGCTCGGGCCTTTGGGTTGCCGTTGATCTGGGTACTCGGTGCGAACAACGACAACCGATCTGTTAACTCCGCCGCGGCTCGGGCCAAGATCCCTATGATCGCGGCGGAACTGAGCGGTGGCGGCGGTGTCGACCCTGATGTGACCGATCTTGCTGAGGCTGGCCTGATGCGTTGCCTGCGTCATCTGGGTGTTCTACCCAGCAGATCCTCGGAATCTGTCCCGACGCACTGCGTAGAAATCGCGGACCCAACGCACAGTCTCTACGCCCCTGCCGATGGCCTGTTTGATCGACGCTGCTCCGCCGGACAATATGTCGAGGCCGGAGCATCTGCTGGCACGCTCTTTTTTCCGGCCGAACCGGATCGCGCACCGTTGGATCTGAGGTTTCCAGCTTCGGGTCTTGTTCTTGCCCATGGCAATCGCGGTGTGGTGCGCCGGGGCGATTTGCTGACCTTGGTGGCGCAACCTCTGCCCGAGGGGCCATAGATGCGGACCTATACGCCATTCATCAACGGGTCATTTCTACCCTGGGCCGCTGAAACACTTCCGAGTGTTAACCCGGCCACCGGCACTGAATGGAGCAAGATCGCACGATGTGGCGCTGAAACAGCCGATCAAGCCATACGAAATGCCGACCGCGCCTTTCGGGAAGGCCCATGGGCCAACACCAGCCCAAATGACAGGGCCTATGTTATTGATCAGCTTGCCGATACTTTGGAGACCCGCTGGCAGGAACTGGTCGAGCCCGAGATCCGCGACAATGGCAAGCGGATCTCCGAAGTACGGGGGCAATTTGCCGGATTGCATAGCTGGTTTCGGCATTTCGCAGCACAAGCTCGCAAAATGCAGCCCGAACAACAGGCAAATACAGTCCTCGGTGTGAGCAGCGTAGGCCACTACATCCCATATGGCGTGGTTGTGGCGATAACACCTTGGAATTCTCCTTTGATGATCCTTGCGTGGAAGCTGGCTCCGGCACTGGCGGCGGGCAACACGGTTGTTGTCAAACCATCGGAAATGGCGTCGGCCTCAACGCTGGAATTTGCCCGGCTTGTACATGAGGCTGGGTTACCGCCTGGCGTCCTTAATGTAGTGACTGGGCTCGGCTATGAAGTTGGCGAGTCGCTCGTTCGCCATCCATTGACCCGCAAGGTGACCTTTACCGGGTCAGATCTCGGAGGATGTAAAGTCGCCGAAGCAGCCGCGGCGGGTGTGGTCCCGACAGTGCTGGAGTTAGGAGGAAAATCACCGCAGGTTGTGTTTGCAGACTGTGATCTGGACAACACCGTCAACGGCATTCTCTCTGGTATTTTTCTGTCTAATGGACAGACCTGTGTCGCCGGGTCACGTCTAATCGTCGAAGCCAGCATGAAAGAAAACTTGTTGGCAAAACTGGTGTCACGGGCGCGCGACTTTCGTCTTGGTGATCCGATGGAGCTTGAGACCCAGATTGCTCCGCTGGCCAATGAACCGCACCTGCGCAAAGTGACCGAAATGATTGCACGGGCAAAGGCGGATGGGGCTGTTTGCCTGTTGGACGGGCTTGAAACTGCCGCTGGGCGAGACGGATTTTTTGTTGGCCCAACCATTTTCGACAATGTGACGCCCGACATGCAGCTCTGGCGCGAAGAGGTGTTCGGGCCGGTGCTGGCGGTTACCTCATTTGATACAGAAGCCGAGGCCATCGCGCTGTCCAACGATAGCGACTATGGGTTGGCCGCCGGTGTCTGGACCACCGATCCCGCCAAAGGCGAGCGAGTGGCCGAAGCTATCGTAGCAGGCACCGTTTACATCAATCACTATCGTAGCGTCGATCCCGCCAGCCCTATTGGCGGGGTCAAGCAGTCCGGATATGGGCGAGAACTTGGCCCGGACGCGATCAAGGATTTCTGTCAGATCAAATCCGTCTGGACCGGCGCAGCGCCGGTCCCGGATCCGTTTCCCTGATCTGTCAGCACCAATACGTACGGAGGACGCCATGAATGACCATTTCGACGCCCCCAAAGGCGATTTTAGAGGCCATGACAAGCAGTCAGTTTGGGCTCAGAAACCTGACCCGGAGCTGACTGAGGTTGGCCCAGGCACGCCATGCGGTGAATATCTGCGCCGGTTCTGGATGCCGGTGGCAATGACAGATCAGGTTGGTGATCTGCCCTATCGTTTACGCATTCTGGGCGAAGACCTTGTACTGTTTCGCGAGAAGAAAGAAGGCAAGCTGGGACTGACTCACTTGCATTGCTGCCACCGCAACATGAGCCTAGAGTTCGGGATCGTGGAGGAAGGCGGCATTCGCTGCTCTTATCACGGTTGGAAATACGGGCTTGACGGCACCATTCTGGAGACCCCCTGCGAACCGCCCGCATCACAGGTCAAGAAAAAGGCCTGTTTGGGGGCGTATCCTGTGATCGAATACAAAGGGCTCGCCTTTGCCTATATGGGTCCACCCGAAGCCCAACCTCCTTTCCCTGTAATGGACACTTTCGATGATGAGGGTGACGAGCTGGTGCCCTACCTGATCAAATCCCCTTGCAACTGGCTTCAGGTCATGGAGAACGCCTGGGATCCGTTTCATGTGGTCTATCTTCATACGCTGGCCGTGCGCAGCCAATTCATCGACGCCTTCGCCGAAATGCCGATGATTGAGTTTCATGCCAGTGTCACTGGTGATTTTTACACCAATGTGCGGCGTGTAGATGACATCGTCTGGATCCGTATCCATGATCATATGCTGCCGTCATTTACCCAGAACGGTGGACATTTCCCGGTGCCAAACGGGCCGCGCTATTTTGGGCGTTGCGGGTTGTCGCGCTGGATCACACCCATTGACGACACGAACACCATGGTCATTGCCTGGCGTCATTTCCGCAACGCTGATGCCAACGATGACCCGAAGGGCCTGACTGACAAAAGCAAAGTGGGCTTTGGCAAGACCGACTTCTATGGGCAGGATCCCGATCGCCCATATGAAATGCGGCAACGTGACCCTGGCGACTATGATGCCTGGGTCAGTCAGGGACCCAAAAATATCCATTCGCGCGAAAATCTCAGCTTTTCCGACCGGGGGGTGGCCAAGGCGCGCCGGCTGCTGCGAAATGCCATCCGCGCGCTGCAAAACGGAGAACGTCCGGCACAACCGTCTGACAATTTCTCCGGACAGATCATCCCAACCTACGCCGGTGATACGATGCTGAGAATTCCCGTGCAGGAGGGGCGCGACGATGGTGCAGTTCTCAAGGAGATCTCGCATCAGGTGGCCGAGATTTACATGTCCGGCGATCACTTGCAGGGCGATGATCGCAAAGCCTTCATCATTGAGGCACTAAAAACATACGAGGCAAGTTGGTCATGACCACGCGTATCCCTCACAACCCTGGCCGGGTTGACTGGTCAGGTGAAAACCCAGGCATTTACCTCAAGCAGAACGCTGATCAGGAACAGTATGATACTCTGGCACTGTTTTTCCGCGTTGTGCTCTCGCCTTATGGTCGCGGTCACGCGGCAGTCATCTTAGGTGCACCGGATCGGGCGCAAGGTTGGCCACATTTTCCAAATCTGATCATGACCGACAACCAGCGTTTGATGCGTTGGATCGTGGATGGCTGGGTGACCAAAATGCCGACCTTCGTCGGCAAAGCGGGTCTAGAGGCGATGACCTGGCTCGACTGCGACAGTGTCGAAAAGCGTCCTGGCAATTTGAAGGCACGTTACTCAGAAACATTACGTGGATCAGGCGTCACGGTCGAAATGATCTGGCACGACATGGGTGCACCTTTGCCGGTCGAAGTGACCAAGGAAAACTCGGCCACCAAAGAGCATGAAATGTATTCGGTGTTTCTGGAAGCAAAATCCGCACAGGTCGTGATCAACGGTACGCCCCTGCCTGGCATCGTTGCCGATCGGCAGTTCTTTGGCCGAACCATGAGCACGGCTTTTCTAGCCTTTTCGGAAACCTGGGTAACGCCACAGGAGGATCTGTGATGCCATTGACCGAGCCAGTCACACCGGGCACCGTAGATTGGACAGGTGAAAACCCGGGCATTCTGCTAAAAGACGACAATGGCGATTTCACAGCGATGGCTTTGTTCTTTCGCGTTGCCTGGTCGCCTGTCGGACAGGGTCAGTTATTGCTGCTTTATGGGACACCTGATCAGGTTGAAGGACCGCCAGAGGCTCCAAATGTGATCCTCAGCGACAATCCAGATCTAACCACATTCCTGAAAAAGAACTTCATCAGCAAACTGGCTGCATTTGCCGATGCACCAGCATTTGCCACCATGCCTGAAATCGGCGCACAAGCTGTGCGAACCTCCGGCGATCCGATGAGCCACCGTTATACCGAGACAATAGTAGGTGAGAGCCTGACCGTCGAACTCGTCTGGGAGGGGCTCCAACCGCCACGGGCGCTGGAACTGTCGCCGCATGAGGTTGCCTCGGGCGAACAGAATATGTTTTCGCTACTCGTGCCGGCGCATTCGGCACAGATTATTGTCAATGGCAAATGGCTGCCAGGTAAGCTGGGAACAAGGGTACAGGCCAGCTACGAAACGACCACCGCGTTCCTATATTTCTCGGAGACATGGATCACCCCGCCGGAGGATCCTTGATGCTGCATCCTGCGGATCAACTCGCATTTGACAGGGCAATGGTAACACAGCCGGTCTGGAACCGGTTCAACACGGCCGCCGACGCGTTGGGGCTTGCGGAAAACACACTGCTTCATGCAGGGCCCGCCTTTGCCGATCCCAATCTAATCACGGCCCCGATCCTTAATTCAGCTTGCGTCGCCGCAGTCTGGCAGGGGCTTGCTCGGAATTTCGACCAGGCCGAGGCGATGATCCTAAATGGTGAAATCGAGTTGAAACCCGCTCAAGATCACGATCTTGTCACTCCTCTGGCCGCTGTTGTCTCGGCAGACATGCCGCTACACACAATTTATGATGCCTGGCGCGGGCAGCAACGTGTGTTCACACCGATCAATGCGGGCAGCCGTCCAGCGATGCGGCTGGGTCAACGATCCATGGCAGTGTTGGAGCACATCCGCTGGCTCAACACCCGATTTGTGGATGTGTTGGACAATGGGCTCGCCGAAGGTATCGCACTTGTGCCGCTGGCCGTGACTGGCCTGGTAGGGGGGGACGACTGCCATGGACGAACACCCGTTGCAACAGACGCGCTTGTCGCCGAACTGAAAGATCGTACCATTGGCGGGATCAAAGACGAAGAAGCGCTGGCCTTCATGGCTAGCTCGCCGTCGCTGTTCCTCAATCTTTGGATGGCAGCCACAAAATGCATGATGAAGTTGGCCGAAGGTGTCGAAGGTTCAAGTTTTGTCACTGCTGCCGGTGGCAACGGGCACGAGGTTGGCATCCAGATTTCGGGCTTGCCCGGCCAATGGTTTACAATTCAAGCCGATCCACCAAAAGGGAAATTCGAAGTCGATGTGCCCCAGGACAGGGCATTAGGAGCAATCGGTGACAGCGCCGTAATTGAGGCTTTCGGACTCGGCGCCATGGCCATCGAATTGAGCCCAGATCAGAAAAAGGGTCTGGGTGCCTTTCTCCCCGACAACGCTCAAGCACGCAGTTCCGGCCTATCCGTAGGGACACATCCTTATTTTCGAACACTAGATATTCAACTAGGCAGCACGGCACGTGGCGCGGTGGCCGAAGGGTCGGGGCCGGTAATTGGTCTGGGTATCCTCGACAAGCTTGGCGAAGCTGGCCGGCTGGGAGGGGGTATTTATGACATGCCGGTCACCCCCTTCGCTGTGGCCATGGAAATGTTGGAGAAATGACGGAGTTAAACAGGTTCAGCGCGCATGAATTGGCCCGGTTGATCCGCAAGGGTGAAGTCAAACCGTCTCAGGTGATGGCAGCACATCTGGACCGAATTTCGCAACGGGAGCCTGCGATCGGGGCGTTTCAGTACCTCGATGCGGATCACGCCATGGAGCTTGCTCACGCTGCCGATACACTTCCAATCGGTGGGCCGCTCCATGGCGTACCTTTTGTTATCAAAGACATTATCGACACAGAAGCCTTGCCAACAGGTTGGGGCAGCGATCTTTATTCCGATCGACAACCAGACAAAAACGCGACATGCGTCCAGGCTTTTCTGAACGCAGGGGCGATCCCAGTTGGCAAGACGGTCACAACCGAGTTTGCCTATTTTCGACCGGGCAATACTGCAAATCCGGCAAGTCCTGGACATACCCCCGGCGGCTCTTCCTCCGGGTCTGCCGCTGCGGTCGCCGACTTCATGGCACCGCTCGCATTTGGCTCGCAGACAGCTGCCTCTTTGATCCGGCCGGCCGCTTATTGCGGTATCTGCGGCCTCAAACCAACAACCGGTAACTATGATCTGAGCGGGGTTATGGGCTTGTCAGGCAGCCTTGACACGCTGGGAGTTCTGGCAAGAGATCCGCGTGATCTGGCGTTGGCAGATGCCGTTTTGCGTGGAGCAAAACTGACACCGCCACCTGAATACGACGTTGCGTTGCCCCGGGTCAGCCTGATGCGTGGTCCCCATTGGGCCGACGGATCGATAGAGATGCGCGACACCTGCACCCGTGCGCTGGCAGCCATTGCCGCGACCGGTGCGGAATCCGGTGAAATCACGCACCCGCCGATATTTTCCCGGCTTACACAGGCGCAAATAACCGTCATGGGGTACGAGGCAGCCCGCCTTCGCAAAACAGAGTACCAAATTGGCGTCCCCGGTATCAGCCGGCAATTCCACGATTTAATAGCCGATGGGCTGCTGGTTACGGAAGACGAATATCTTACTGCGGTTGAGACCCGTAACCGTGCATTAACCATGCTGGATCAAATGTTCCGCGACGTGGATGCGTTGTTGGTTCCCTCAGCTCCTGGTCCGGCACCGGCAGGGCTTGGCGCGACAGGTGACCCGGTGTTCTCGCGGATGTGGACTCTGCTTCAGGTGCCCTCAATCGCCCTGCCTTTTGGTACGGATCACTCTGGTCTACCGCTAGGTATACAACTGATCGGCCCGTACGGAGCAGATAAGCGATTGCTGGACATCGCCCAATGGGTGCACGGGATTCTGCAGGTATCCTGCCGAGCAGCATAAATCCCGCTCTCCGGATGCTGTATCAACCGACCAGCGGCAGCAGTATTGCCAAAGACAGAGGGATGCTCACTGCGGCGATCAGGGTTTGCAATGTGACAATCGCTGCCATCAAAGGGGCATCGCCACCCAGTTGCTTTGACAGCGTGTACGAGGATGCACCAGTTGGCACCACAGAATAAACGACAGCAATTTGCAGCACGTCCCGGGGCAATCCAACCGCCAACCCGACCACCAGTACCGCTATGGGGAAGACCACCATCTTGCCTAAGAACGCAAGGATCAGCGGTAACACACTGGCGGCCATAGCGCGCACTCTCAAATTTGCGCCTACGGCCAACAAGGTAATCGGTAAAGCCCCGGCCCCTAAAACGTCTGCTACATCATGTAAAACCGGGATCCGGTCACCGATCAGCTGGTTGGCGCCGAACGCAAGCAATATCGAAATAACATAAGGATTGCGGGCAAGCTCGCGCAGGATTGCTACAGGCAAACTGGTGGCATTGTCGCGTTGCAGTGCACCGACCAGCATGACCACCATTACGATATTGGTGGTCGGCACCAGTATCGCAGTCGCAAGAATAGCGATATCTAATCCTGTGGGACCAAAAAGATTTGCCGCCAGCGCCAGCCCGATGAATGAGTTATGCCGGGCGCTTCCCTGTAGTATCGACGTACCTTGCGGCGCCGCGAACCCAAAAAGGCGCGCGCTTATGAAGGCAAAGATCAGCGCCGCAACAAACCCGCCCAGAATGGTAACCGAGTAAAGGCCAAGCGCGGATTTATCGAGTGGCGACAGCGAGATTTTGGTAAACAGCAGACAAGGCATCAGTACCCAATAGACAAGCTTGTCGTTCAGGTTCCAGAAATCGGTGCTGGGGATGCCGCCCTTTCGAAGAGCCAAGCCCAAAGCGATGATCAGAAAGATCGGCAGGATGGAAGTCAGTGTCGTCAGCATGGCGATCCGTGGGCAAAAATGAACACACCCAACCCGACACTTTCAAAGAGTGAAGATCAATGTCATTCGACGCCGAAATTGTACCTCGGTCATCAGGATGCTTCGGACTCGTCGTCTATGACGCCCATTGCATCGATTTCGACCAATAACGATGGATCAGCCAATCCCTGCACGACAACACCGGTCGAACAGTGGTGCACGCCGTCAAACCAGCGATTGATCACCTCGTAAACGGCGGGGCGATAGGAGATGTCGGTGACATAGACGGTAAGTTTGCAGACATCCGCCAAACTGCCCCCGGCTTCTTCCATCCAGCGCTGGATGTTGCGGCAGGCCTGATCTGCCTGTACGCCCGGATCGCCTTCACCAATCAATGTTCCGTCCAGCAGAGTACCAACCTGTCCCTGCATGAACACAAAATCACCTCGGGCCCGGATCGCTTTGGAATAGGTCGCCTGCGCGTGATAGCGGGTCTGGTACTTGTGGATATGTGTGCGGGTCATGGCATCCCTTTCTTCAGGTGACGGCGCGAGCCAGATAGTCCTCTACCATGTCACTAAAGCTCTGTTCGACAGCGAATTCGAAACCATCCTTGCATCGCATCACCAATGCCTTGAGGCCAAACAGTTCAGTATAGGTGACAGCGTCTTTGCCGAATGCAGTGTCATGCAGATCCAACGGGCAGGCAATGGCCATCACTTCGCCCGCCTGCGGACCCACTACTTTGAAAAAGGCCAGAGTATCCGAAATCTGCACAATACTGATATTGGCGGGACAATCGGTAGGCTTGAGCTGAGCTCTCAACGTTTGTTCCAAATCCAGCGAAGCACGGGCGATCCAGTGGTCTCGCCCGATGTGATACAGCTCAATCGCATCTTTCTCTGTTCGTCTATTAGGCTTATCGGACAAACGGGGCAAAGCGTCCCCCACCCAGTTTTCAATCGCTGCCGACGCCCCTTTGAGATCGAACAGTGCGTTCAGAATCTGGCGTGTGATCTGTACGTCATAGCTCATCTCAGGACCTCAGTAATTTGCCGTCGGGGTCGTGGAACACCGGCTTGGTAATGGTGACCGGGATCACCCCATCTTTCAGGCGCACATGGGCGGATTCCCCATGCCGCGCGTGCCCTTTTTCCAGCAACGCCAAACCGACCCAACGGTCGTTCACCACACTCCAGACACAGGCGGTGACGAGCCCCTCGGTGGCTTCTTTTCGGCCTCCGGGGGTGAGCGGTGCACCTTCGGGCACTTGTCGATTGGGGTCTTCAGGAAGAATACCAACCAGTTCTCGCCGGGTGCCGCCACCTTCACGACGCAGCTCAATCGAACGCTTACCCAAATAGTCAGGCTTCTTCTTCGACATGACCCATCCCATACCCAGATCGTGGGCATCTACAGTGCCGTCCACCTCATGCCCCAGTGACAGAAAGCCCTTTTCGACCCGCAGAACGTGGCTGGATTCCGAACCCACTGGCAGAATGCCAAAGGGCGCGCCCGCCTCGATCACTTTGTTCCACAGTGCAGCCATGTGGCGCGGCGCGACGTTGACCTCAAATGACAGCTCGCCAGTAAAACTGACACGCACGACGCGGGCCGGGATCCCAGCCACGGTGCCGTCGCGGAAAGACATGAAAGGAAAGGCCTCAGACGACAGGTCAATATCTGTTCCCAACGCCTGCATGACATGGCGTGCATGGGGCCCGCATATGGTGGCGTTGTTCCATTGGCTGGTCACAGTAGTGATCATGACCTGCCAGTCGGGAAACTCGGTCTGAAGAAGCTTTTCCATGTGCTGGTTGACCGCGTCTGCATGACCCGTCGACGTTGAGACCATCCAACGGTGCTCGTCCAGCCGAAAGACCACCCCGTCGTCCAGGATCAGCCCGTCATCAGACAGCATGAGACCATAACGCCCGTCACCGGGTTTCAGGCTGGACATGACATTTGAGTAAAGAAAATCGAGAAAGTGCGGGACATCACTCCCTTTCAGCTCGAATGTGCCGAGGGGGGAGCCGTCATAGACGCCTACACCGTCGCGCACCGCACGACATTCGCGGTTCACAGCCTCCTGCAACCCTTCTCCAGGTTTGGGGAAGTATCCAGGACGCTGCCAACGGGCGCCAGCTTCGTACATCACCGCACCATTGTCCTTGTTCCACTGCGTGACCGGCGTGTGGCGGTAGGGGAACAGCACTGTCTCCTCGCGCAAGCCTCCGATCGCGCCAAAGGAAACTGGTGTGTAGGGAGAGCGAAAGGTTGTCGTTCCGACATCCTGCAAGGGCACACCCTTTTGCATCGCAACAGTACCGATAATGTTGATATTACCGGTTTTTCCCTGGTCGATGCCCATGCCGCCGGTGGTATATCGCTTGACGTGCTCGACATTGTCATAGCCTTCGCGCAGGGCCAAGTGTACATCGCTAACCGCCACATCGTTCTGCAGATCCAGAAATGCCTTTCCACGTTGCCCCGCGACGTCTACGCGCCATAGCGGCTCGATGGCATAGGGCAGGTCCGAACCTCCTTCGATAATCCCGTCAAGCGTCAACTCTCCTGCGGCAGCTCCGACAGCGCGGCAAGCTTGGGCGGCCTGATCGGGTACGAAAGCGGACAACTCCTCATCAAACCGCAGAGTACTTCTGGATTGAGACCACAGATGCACGGTTGGGTTCCAACCGCCGGAATGGCCCAGCAGGTCACAATCGATCCAGGTCTCCGCCCCAGTACTGACGGATACCGCACGTACCGCGCGCACCCGCTTGTGACCTCGCACACCTGCGGCGACGGTGCCTGTATGAACGGTGACGCCCTTTGCCATATCCAGTGCGGCTTGCGGCACTGTATCGCGACTGTCTAGGATTGCGACGACCAACACACCTGCTGCCATTAGGTCAGCTGCAACTGCGTAAACGCTGTTGTTGTTGGTAAAAAGAACAACTCGTTGTCCCGGAGTGACACCCCAACGATTGACATAAGCCTGTACTGACGAAGCCAGCATGACGCCCGGCCGATCATTGTCTGCAAAAACCATGGCGCGTTCGGTGGACCCGGTGGCGACAACCACCTCGTCTGCACGCACCCGCCAGCTCCGCTCCAGAATATTGGCTTCTAAGGGTTCCCGTTCATTCGCAATCAAAAGATTATGTTCGCGATAAGCCCAGACAGTTGCATTTTGCAGATGGATAACGTTGCCCATCCCACGCAATTCTTCAACAGCTTCAGCCACCCAGTCCAATGCGGATCGCCCGTTGATATTTAGATCCCGGTTTAACAGGCTGCCACCTGCCTCTGTTCCCTCATCAGCAATGAACACACGTTTGCCAGCCCTGCCCGCCTCCAACGCGGTCTGCAATCCGGCAGGTCCCGCACCAGCGATCAACACATCGGCATAGGCATGACGCGCTTCGAAGTGGCCCGAAGTAGGAGGTTGCGCGGGTGCTGCCGCCAGCCCCGCGGCTTTGCGGATAGATGGTTCGAACAGATGCCAGTTGGGCCACTTGAATGTCTTGTAGTAGAAGCCCGCTGGAATGAAACGTCCTAACAGCTGATTAACGCCACCAAGATCAAACTCGAGCGAAGGCCAGCAGTTGACTGAGCGGGCGCTCAGCCCATCGCGCAGCGGCACAGTTGTTGCCGGACGGTTACCCGATGAATCTTCACCGTCCAGCTCGACTAAAGTCGCCGGTTCCTCAGGTCCATGACCAACGATGCCGCGCGGGCGATGATATTTGAAACTGCGGGCTGTGATACGGACCCCATTGGCCAGCAAGGCCGAGGCCAGAGTATCTCCTTTGTAACCTTCATAGGTTTTTCCGTTAAACCGGAACGTCATTGGGCAGGTGCGATCTATACGCCCACCCGAGGCACGACGATTACTCTGAGCCATCGGGTGCCTCCACAATGTCATGGGTTCGGGTATCGCGCCAGATTGTCAGCCATTCACCACAACCTCGCCCGTGCCACCATTTTTCCTGCACCGGTCCTAACGGGTTCGGTGCTACAGTCAGGTACTCAACCCATTCCGCGGCGCTCACGGCATTTGAATCAGGCCGATCGGCACCGACAGGGCCGCCAAAGATAAATTCACTTTCGTTACGCTTGCCGCAGAATGGGCAGGGGATAAGCAACATGGTCCTGTCCTCTCTATCGGGCGGTTGTGGTGCCGGCTTCCATCACAAAATCCAGATGACGGAATCGGTCGAGGGTAAATGAAGACATCAGCGGATGAGGCTGACCCTTAGCAACCAGATGGGCTAGGGTCAGACCGCCTGCCGGGATCGCCTTGTAGCCACCCCACCAACCCGCCGTGATGAACAGCCCCGGCACTTCGGTCTGATCCATGATAGGCGAGGCGTCATGCGCGATATCCAGATGCCCGCCCCATTGTCGCATCAGCTTGAGCTTTTTGAATGACGGGAACAACGACAACATCGTCGTCACAGTATCTTCGAACACGTTTTGCTTGATGTCCCGGCGAAAGCTCTGGCCCATGTCAGGCGCGCCGCCAATTACCATTTCACCCTTGTCAGATTGACTGAAATAGAACCCGCTGTCGGGGCAATTCACGATCACATCGACCAACGGCTGGACTGGCTCGGAAACAAAAGCTGTCAGGTTCATAGTTCGCAGCGGCAGCTTCAGCCCGGCGGTTTCCGTCAACGTTGTGGTATGTCCAGACACCGCTACGACAACTTTCTTGGCTCGAATGGTTCCGCGATTGGTTTCGACACCGTCGATCGCGCCGTCTGCACCTCGGATCAGCGATTGCACTGCGGTCTGCTGGTGGATCTCGACCCCCATCGCATCCGCCGCGCGGGCATATCCCCAGGCCACTGCATCATGCCGGTTCACACCCGCATCGGTATGTACCATGCCGCAAATGATTGGCAGCCGAGCATCAGGTCCTCCGCCAGTCAGCGCGGGAATGCGACGGCGCAATTCGTCTGTATTGATCTGCTCGTAAGTTGAGCCGTAGATGTCCATGACCAATTGCCGTCGCCGAAGCTCTCGCAGCTTGGGCCAGGTCTGTACGACATCTACCATGGTGCGCTTTGAGTGCATCATATTGAAGTTCAGCTCGTGCGTAAGCCCTTCGTACATTGCGACTGATTTGACATAGAACGGGATCGACTCGTCCCGCATGTAGTTTGAACGGATTGTCACCGTATTGCGCGCGATGTTACCGCCGCCCAGCCAGCCTCGCTCCAGCACGGCGACGTCGGTAATGCCAAATTCCTTGGCCAGATAATAGGCAGTGGCCAGACCGTGACCCCCTGCCCCAATCACGACAACTTCATACTGGTCTTTCAGGGGTGGGCTTCGCCAGGCCAAGGGCCAGTTGCGATGGCCAGAGAGCGCGTTTCGAGCGAGTGAGAACACAGAGTATTTTTGCATGTTGGTAATTATATTTACTAATAAGCAACGTTCGTCAATAAATAAATTTACCTGAATGCAATCCCCGTTTTGGCGCGCCGCTGCATTTGAACGAGTCATCGCGCACATCGCGTGCATGACTTGTTGTGGTATTTGCTGGTTTGGTCAGGTTATTTCGGGTAGGGTGCGTCATGCACGTTCGCATCAAACAGTTTCACCGAAACCTAGCCGGAAAATGGTCAACCCGGTCGAAATGGCCCTGTTTCATCATAAACTGTCGCAGCTCTCCAACATCCTAACTCCATGAGAACTTAGGCGCATAGCGCCTGTTTTTTTACCGCCCTCAATCTCGGGTGGAATCTATGGATGGAAAAGCAATGACAACATCAACTGAAACTATGACGGTTCAGGATACCTATGCACGCGACGGTGTCGTGCTGCTAAGGGATATCCTATCTGACGAATGGCTGACCAAACTGCGACACGCTGTAGATACCGAAATCAAAAAGGGCGACCGCTATTTCGCCTACAAGAATATGCGTGAAACGCCGGGTGTGTTTCAGGACTATTGCCTGAAGTCGGATATCGGCCAGCGCGTGTCTCAGGTAGCTGGCAGCCCATGGACATCGCTGATCTATGACCAAATATTCGTGAAGGAGCCGGGAACGCAGACTCAAACCGGATGGCATACAGATCAGCCTTATTGGCCGGTATCCGGCCCGATCATGACAATGTGGATCGCGCTTGACCCGGTCGACCCGGACAATGGAGCGCTGGAATTTGTACGTGGTTCACATGCGTGGGGGGCCAAGTACCGTCCGTTCAAAACCGATCAACTCGGTGGTTTTCTACACTATCTGGAACAGGACAATCCCGACTATATCGATATGCCAGATTTTGAGGCAAACCGCGACGACTACGACATCTTCCATTTTGAGAATATGCAGCCCGGTGATGCATTGGCCTTTGACGGGATGACCGTGCATTCTGCTATGGGTAACAGAACCACCACCCGTCGCAGGCGAGGGTATGCAATCCGATTTGCCGTTGACGGAGCAACTTATGAGCCACGCGATTCCGTCACCGAATGGCTGCATGATGACAGTCTTAAACCCGGCGCGCCGTTTGCCGGTGGACGGTTCCCCGTCATCTACGAAACTGCGTAAATCTGCGGCAGAGGGCTGGATTTCCCAGCCCTCTGCCAAGATCTCAGGCCTTCCGCGCGACGGCCTCCTGTGACGTATTCTCGGCCTCGATAGCACGGTCAAGAACGCGTCGGAATTGTTTGGCGCCCGCATCGAGGCCCAAATCAATATTCGACGTGGTGGCGTTCTTCATACCTTTGTGGACTGCCTCCAGCACATCCTTATCCTCAAGAAATGCCATACGCGCACCGTCATTCATGTAGGTTGACACTTCGGCATCGTCGGCAAGGGAATTACGATGCTGGAACCAGAAATACCTCGTCCGATCCTCATCAATCGGGGTCATGAAATTATATGAGATATTGATGAAGGTTTCAGCAACCGGACTCTTGTCATACCCACCGGTTCCAACCGGCGTGTAAATGGACTTGTTCAACCCGATGGCAGGCATGCACATCTCATAATGTTGCAAGCGGTCGCATTCGCCCCCGAACGCCACAAGCTTGGAATAGTAAGGTGAAGGCGGTTTGTTCTCAATCCAGCGCGACACGATTACACCGCGATCTGTCTTTTCCACGTTCAATGGTTCTTCGTCCGTCCCTGCCCCCGCAAACGAACTCACGTGCACCCAAGCCACATGGCTGGGATCAAGCAGGTTGTCACAGACCCAAAGGTAGTGGCAATCGATATCCATCACGCCACCATCCGTCATGCCCCAGGTTGTGTTATCGAAATTCTCTACGGGGAAAATCTGATCAGGATTTGCCAGTGCCGGATCCCCCATCCAGATCCAGAGCAATCGATAGCGGTCAACCACCGGATAAGATTTGACAACCGCACGGCGTGGGGTCATCCCACGCTGGGTGGGGCTGTCTATGCACTTGCCCGAGCAGTCGAAAGTCAAACCGTGATAGCCGCACTCGACCAGATCGCCTATCAGATTGCCCTTTGACAAAGGCAGCTTGCGATGCGGGCACGCATCCTCCAGGGCAACCGGCGCGCCATCCTGCTGGCGATAAAGCACGACGTTTTCGCCCAGAAAGGTCTCGGCCTTCAAATCGCGACCAATATCTTTGCTCCATGCGGCAACATACCAGCAGTTTTTCAGATACATGATCCCGCTCTCCGTTCAATATCTAGCTTGCGCCAATATGGGGTAATTTCCCCGCACTTCGCCATGCTGGATTGGTAATGGGACATATAAGGTCTACTAATTTGACTCGTTTGCGAGCAGCGGGATGTCGGGTTGCGCTTTGGCTTCGGCATGAATCCAGTTCAGGAATTCGCTGACCTTTTGGCTATCCTTCGTCTCATGCCGCCGCACCAGCCAGTAGGACAAAGGCGATTGCGTCAAATGTGGGAACGGTCGCACCAATCGGCCATCACAGAGTGCGTCGATCACGAGCGGCTCACGACCGAGCGCTACGCCGAGCCCTTCGATTGCAGCTTGTACAACCATATTCGACTGCCCCAACCGACGTGTACGCAGCACTGTCGGCAAGTTAAGATCACATTGCCGGGCCCAGAATTCCCACGTCGGGTTAGCCGCACCATGACGTAGGTTTTCATCCACAAGCAGTGTGTGACGAGACAAATCTTTGATGCCATGAAGATCGGGTAACAGAGCTGGAGCACAGACAGGAAAAAGCCGTTCTTCCATCAACAGATCGGCCTGCAACCCCGGGTACTCACCCAGCCCATACCGAATGCCGATATCCGCATCGGCACCAGAAAAGGGGTGCTGCCCGGTATCTGTAGCGATCGAAATCGACAGGTCGGGATGCGCCAAATCAAAGTGAATAAGCCGCGGAAACAACCAGTTAAACGCAAAGCCCGGCAGACATGAAATGACTATTGTTCGGTCGCTGCGAGTTTTATCCCGCAACTGAGCGCAGACGTCAGAAATACGCCCCAATCCATCGGATATAGCCAGAGCCAGCTGTTCGCCCTCGCGTGTGGGACGTGACTGACGCGCACCGCGCACCAGCAATTCTCTGCCAAGCCATTCCTCCAGCGACCTTACATGCTGGCTTACCGCACTTTGACTTACACCCAGCTCTTCGGCTGCTGGCGAAAAGCCGGAATGGCGGACGACCGCCTCAAAAGCGCGAAGCGCCGAATATGGCAAATTCAGGATCATATTAGCTATCCTAATGTCAGGCATTACTTCTTTCAAATGGATTAGAGTCGATACAGGGCTCTAGATTTCTAAGATCAAATCTTTGGGGGTACTGATGTCCGACACAACGCCCGGGCGAGGAGCGCTAAACCTTCTGGTGAACTGTGCCCATGCAACAGCGGGCGACCGGTTGCTAATCGCCTACGAGCCTCCGCAGTTCGGGTATTTCGACTCAAATTGTGTAGACATCGTCAGCCAGGCGGCACAGCAGCTAGGGCTAATTGTTGATGCGGTTGATGTGGGTTTCAACCCTGACAACCCCCATCTCTCGCCCGACCTTCTTGTCCGATTTCGGGCTGCAGACATCATCCTGTTCTTGGCGCGCTTGGGCGATCAGTTGCGGTTTTCGGACATGCCGCGGGGCAAAAGGATTATTGTCAGTTTTGCGGTGAACAAAGAACTGCTGGGCTCGGGGTTTTCGAACGGCCACCACGATGCGTTTTTGGACCTCAAGTCAGACGTCAATGCGGTGCTTGATGCGGCAGACGAAGTCCGGATCACCTGCCCGCTGGGTACTGATGTAAGTGGACACCCGATTATGGATCTGAAGCCCACTGGGGATACCTCGATCCTGCGCTTTCCAATGTCCGTCTTTACACCGGTTCCAGCACATAGTTTTTCTGGCAGGGTGGCCGTCAGTTTTCTTACCGGGACCGGGTCGAGGTATTATGACAATTATACTATCGAATTCGACGAACCGGTTTTTGCAATCATGGAAAATGGCCAGCTAACGCGGTTTGACGGCGACCCTGCTAATGTTGCAAGAGCTGAGGCCCACTATGATCGGGTTGCCGGGCAGTTCGACATAGATCGTAATTTCGTACATTCATGGCATGCTGGGATTCACCCAGGCTGCGGATATCCCTGGGATATGCGAGAAAATTACGAAAGATGGGGCGGGTCTGCTTTTGGCAATCCGCGTATTCTGCATTTCCACACTTGTGGTGCTTATGCCCCCGGTGAAATCAGCTGGAACGTAATCGATCCGACCATTGTGATCGACGGCGAGGCTTACTGGGACAATGGTGTTTTTTACGCTGAACGGCTGCCTGCTGGACCGTCAATTCTCGATCGCCATTCCTGCGCGGCGGCATTGTTTGCTGATCCTGATCCGAATATCGGATTGCGTGCGGTTATCTGATCATTCCTAACTTGATCGAATCGCGCCCAGATAGGATGATCTATTGTTAATAGGACCCGATCAAGTTGGTCTTATGGTGCGGAGCACTCCCGTCTCCGGTGCCGGTATGTACGAAGAGGGCAAAGTCCCCCGCACCGGCAAAATTATGGAACCCATATGTCAAAAGCTATCGTTACGCCGCTGACTCAGGCCTTGGCCGAAGGAAAACTCACGCGCGAAGAACTCAAAGGATTCATGCAACGTTCAAACGGACCGGGATTGCGCCATCTGGCGCTTTGGATCCTGTTGCTTGCGTTCACCACGACGCTGATAACACTTGCCTGGAACAGCTGGCTGATCTGGCCGGCAATGTTCCTTCAAGGCGTTGTCCTGGTGCATCATTTTTCGTTGCAGCACGAATGTGTCCATTACACAGTGTTTCGGACACGCTGGCTGAATGATTTGGTTGGTCAGATCTGTGGGCTGATCATCATTCTGCCGCACCGGTTTTTCCGGTACGAGCATTGCGACCATCATACCTATACCCAACTCACCGGCGAAGATCCTGAACTTATCCCTATGCCCAAGACGATTGGACAGTATCTTCTTTACCTTTCAGCCCTGCCCTATTGGCGCGGTAAGTTCACCGAAGTGTTCCGACATGCCCGCGGACGACTGAACGAGACAGAGTTGCGCTTTATCCCCAAGGTCGAGCACAAAGCGGTTTTTCGGGACGCGCGCAGGATGCTTGCCATTTACACCGCCATTTTTCTAGCCATGGCTCTGACCGGCTGGTGGGGCCTGATCTGGTATTGGATCATTCCACTGTTTCTGGGGGAACCAGTTATGCGATTTGTGCGAATGACCGAACATGTGGGACGACCAACGGTTGCTCAGATGTCGGAAAACACCCGCACCAATCTAGTATCAACACCGATGGCCTTTCTGTGCTGGAACATGAACTATCACGCGGAACATCATTACGTTGCATCGGTTCCATTCCATTCGCTGCCGCGTTTGCATGAAAAGCTGAAGGATCACATTTTTGTCGAAAGAGGCGGCTATTTGGCAGCGCATCGTGACATTCTGCGGCAAATTTTGCAGCGTGAACCCGAGCAATCGGCAGAGGTTTGAGCGATGGGAAATGAGAAACCATGGCACGACCTGATCGATGTTGCGAAGCTGGAAAAGAACTGGGTCACGCGCGTTGAGATCGGACCACGGCTAATTGCCGTTTATGATACGCCAAGCGGTGTTTATGCCTCGCTGGCGCTTTGTAACCATGGCGGCGCTGATTTATGTGACGGCTACTTCGATGGACACGTGATTGAATGTCCGTTGCATCAGGGCGCGTTCGATGTACGAGACGGCAAACCCGTGTCAGCACCCGCAACGCGAGCAATGCGCATTTTTGACACTCGGGTCGAAAATGGAATGGTTCAGGTCAGGCTATGAATGTGTCCACATACCTGTCAGCCATGTGCGTTAGGCAAGCGCGGGTATTCCGGGCATAGCCACATATCCGTGTAATGCTTCAACCCGTCGGATCCAATTTCGAACCGACGGGTACGGGGACAATGGAATGTTGCCTTGATAAGCTAACGCTGTGTACGGGTAACAGGCCAGATCCGCCAGGGTCAGCCTGCCACACGTCAGCCAAGGGCTGTCTGACAACTGCCGCTCCATGATCTCCAGCGACGCCTCGCCCAGTGATTGCGGTCCGATAAGATCAATATCCCGTTCAAATATAACAATCGCTCTGGCTGTTGCCATGCCGTGAAATATCTCATTGACCGAGAATGAGAGCCACTGCTGAATCTCGCCGTGTTCTTCCGGTGTCCTGGGTCCCCAATTCTCAGCGTCGTATTTCTGTGCCAGGTACAACATGATTGCCGTACTGTCGCGCAGAACAAATCCGTCATCATCGATAACAGGAACCTTGTGCAGCGGGTTTATCCGCAGAAACTCTTCCTGTGTCTGGTCACAGTTCAGCAGATCAATATCGATGAGCTGATATTCAAGCTTCAGCATCGACAACAACAATCGGACTTTGTGGCAGCTACCAGATAACTTGAAATCATAAAGACGTATCATTCGGGTCGTCCGACCTATCGTTTATCCGATCGTTTTTCGAAGCGGGCAAAGATACGGCTGAGGCCGAAACAGACGATAAAATAGAAAGCTGCTGTCGTGATCCAGGCCTCAAAGATCATACGTGAGGACGCAACAAGTTCGACGGTCTTGTATGTCAGTTCCTGTACTGAGATCAGTGACAAGATCGAGCTGTCCTTAATCAGCGAAATAAATTGGTTTGCCAGCGGCGGGACCACTTTCTTCAACGCTTGAGGCAGGACTACATAGCGAAGTTCCTGTAGTTGACTCATCCCGATCGAACGCGCGGCTTCGCGCTGGCCTTTCGGAATTGACTGAATACCCGCCCGGATAATTTCCCCGACAAAGGCGCTTTCAAACAACGCCAGAACGATGACTCCGGAAACCAGCGAAGGGAAACGCCGCATTTCGCCAAAAAAGAAAGTCCAGACCTGGTTGTTCTCTTGTCGCGCGATCCCACGCGCCCAGCGTTCGAGATTCAGGGCGTCAATCAGTTGTTGGGACAGGAAAAAGAAGAAGATAAAGACGACAACAACCGGTGGCACGTTGCGCAAAAACTCGAGGTAGGTTCGGGCCAGCATCCGGATTGTCAAATTAGCTGAACACCGGGCAACGCCCAAAATAGTGCCCAACAGAAGGGCCAGAATGCCGGAATAGATACTGATGCGGACGGTGGCAGCTAGCCCCTGCAAAAGCAGGTTGGCAAAGTACTCTTCACGACTTGAATGCCAGCCGACGATATATCCAGGAATAAGCTCCCAGCGCCATTTGTAATTGAGCGTGCCTTCGATCGACAGCCAGATATACCCGAAAAAGGCAATCAAAATCGCCATGATCAGGTAGTCGGGCCATCTGAGCTTCTTGATGAAATTCTGCACCGGGCGCGCTCCGCGTCAATCTCGGGGGCGGTGCACCCGCCCCCGGTTAGTTTAGTTACTGCGCAACCTGATCAGCCCACTCTTCGGTGGCGAACCAATAGTTGTGACGCTCTTCCAGCCAACCGGACCGCCATTGCTGTGCAATCCAGTTGTTGAAAAAATTCATGGCATCCGGATCACCTTTGCGCACCCCAAAGGCCTCACCGCGCGGGTCATAGAGATTTTCGAACGGAACGGACAACGTTTCAGGATTGCGCCCCGCTTCGCGGTTTGGAGTCGGTTGCGCAGCCATTGATGCATGCGCGTTGCCGTTTAGAACTTCCTGGGTCGAGGCCCCGTCCTCATCGAACAAAAGCAAGGTTGCATCAGGGAAGTTCTGTGCGATCACCGCAGCCGGGGTCGCACCGCGGCGGGCGGCAAAAGTGATCTCTGGTTTATTGAAATCTTCCAGGGTCATGCCTTCGGTCATCGATTTGTTGGCCAGGATGGCCAGACCTGAATAGGCGTAAGGATCGGTAAAGTTGATGGTCAGGTTTCGCTGCGCGGTCATCGACATACCTGAGATAATCACGTCGAAATTGGACGACACCAACGCAGGAATGATGCCATCCCAGGCGGTTGGAACGAATTCGACCTCGACCCCCATGTCTTCGGCCAATTTGCGCCCGACATCCAGTTCGAAGCCGATCAGCTCACCATTATTGTCACGCATCGACCATGGCACGAACAGTGAAAGACCAATCCGGATCACCCCGTCCTGCTTGATGGTTTCAATCACACTTTCACTGGACAGTTCCTGGGTCGCGCTTTGTGCCCAGCTTGAGGTCGCCAGTCCAGTCGCCACGACCGCACCCAGGGCTACCCCGAGCATTCTGCGAGAAAGCTTCATATTGGTTCTCCTTGTTGTCCGACAATTTGTTCAGGTTTATTGGTCGACGGCATATTTCTTCTCCAGATAGCTCACGCCGATCGACAGGATCAGGGTCACCACCAGATAGACCAATGCGATGGTGAACCAGATTTCGAAACTCATGTAGGTGTCAGAAATGATGTTACGTCCGAAAGTGGTCAGTTCGGCCACCGCAATCACGCTGACAATTGCTGATGATTTGATCAGATGAACGACCTCGCCGGTCATCGGCGGGAGCATGAACCGCACCGATTGTGGCAGGATGATGTAACGATATACCTGAAAGGGGCTCATCCCGATGGATTTGGCCGCTTCCCACTGACCCGTGGGGATGGCGTTGATCCCCGCCCGCAAAATCTCAGATATCAACGCAGAATGAAACACCGCCAGGGTCAAGATACTCGCGGTATAACGATTAAACCCGAAGATCGGACCCAGCACATAGTAAAAGAGATAAAGCAGAACCAAGAGCGGGATGTTTCGGATAAGCTCAAGGTAGCCAACCGCAACCGCTGAACCCACGACCAGTCCGGACAGCCGCAATAGCGCCAACAACAACCCCAGAACGGTTGCCAGCAAAAAGGCCGTGACGGATAGTTGAATAGTGGCGACCAGACCAATAGGAATTTCGCCCCACTCGAACCCAACCTCGGTATTGCGGTAAAGGAACTGTGGTACGCGGTACCACTGCCAATTATACCCCATGCCCTGAGCACCAGCATAAGAGCCATAGGCAATCAAACCTACGATGATTGTATAGATAGCGATCGATACGGGTACTGAGCCAAAAAACCTCTTAATGACCGGCGGTTTCGGCAGCGCCTGACCTGTAGGTCCCGATATGCCCAAATCGCTCATATCAGTGTTCCAGAATTTGGTTTAGGAACAAGCGACAGCGTTCGCTTGAGGGGGTGGTAAAGAACTGTTCCGGCGGCGAAACTTCGACAATTTGCCCCGCTTCCATAAAAACCATCGTATCAGCGACCTTACGGGCAAATCCCATCTCATGGGTGACGACGACCATGGTCATACCGGTCTCAGCAAGTTCAACCATCACATCCAGCACTTCGTTGATCATTTCGGGATCAAGGGCAGAGGTCGGCTCATCAAAAAGCATGATCCGGGTTTCCATGCACAGGGATCGGGCAATGGCCACCCGCTGTTGTTGTCCACCAGATAGTTGAGCCGGGTATTTATCTGCTTGTTCAGGAATGTGGACCCGGTCCAGATAATTGCGCGCAGTCTCTTCGGCCTGAGATTTTGATACCTTGCGCACCTTCATCGGTCCGATCATCAGGTTTTCAAGAACAGTCAGATGCGGAAACAGATTGAACTGTTGGAAGACCATCCCAACTTCTTGCCGTAATTCGCGGATTTCCTTTATGCCTTCATATACTTCGATCCCATCGATCACGAGACGCCCGGAATTGTGCCACTCCAAACCATTGAAACAGCGGATCAACGTGGATTTCCCCGAACCGGACGGGCCGCAGATCACCACCTTTTCACCCTGATGAACACTCAGATCAATGTTCTTAAGCGCATGAAATGAGCCATAGAATTTATCCAGGTTGGTTACCTCAATCATGGGAGAAGGTTGGTTCATGACGGGCCTGTCGTTTCGGGAGACCACACTTTCGGGTGTCCTCGTGAGTGGATGAAATCAGAGGTGAGAAAGCTACCGCCCCGAAAATCCGTCGGGAAATTCTGTTGCCGTGGCTCGATCCGGGGATTGCCCAGATAGCAGCCGTTGGCTTGGCGATGCGATTGAGTGGAGCAATCGGGCAAGGCCATAGAATCCTCAAATCTGTTGCACGCTAATTAATATGGTTGCTTAATATGCAATATTCGTCAATAAAAAACTCAACGGGCAGGTTTTGACTGCCTAAAAATTGAGCTGACGACCAAGGGAGGAAACATAAATGTCTGCCTGGATTCGGATGATTTCTGACGAAGAAGCCGACGATCAGCTAAAGGCCACATTGGATATGGCACGCACGCCGCACGGGACGGTGGATAATGTCATGCGCGTGCATTCCCTGCGGCCCAACACAATGAAAGGGCATGTTATTTTGTACCGAGCGTGCCTGCACGATCACGCAAACTCCATACCGATGTGGTTTCAGGAAGTCATCAGCTCTTACGTGTCGACCCTGAACAACTGCCCCTACTCCTATGCCAACCACTGGGCAAACGCTCGGCACCTGATTGATAACAATGCGCGCGCCGATGAAATTGAAGCTGCGCTAAAAGCCCACCAACCGCAGGATGCTTTTGAAGGGGCACACCTTGCTGCATTGATCTATGCCGAGAAACTTACCCTAGCACCCGGAACGATGGTTGAGACGGATGCAACCACACTGAAAGATGAAGGTTGGGAGGACGGCGAGATCCTCGAAATCAACCAGATTGTGAGCTATTTCAACTATGCCAACCGTTTACTAAACGGTCTCGGCGTCACCACGGATGGGGACGTCGTGGGTTACTACGCCGACGAGTGACAGGATGTATCATGCAAGGTGACACTCCGGGAAGACAAATTGATCGCGCCATCGGCGCGTCGCTAAAAGAGCTGCGCCAAAGCCGGAAGCAATCAGCCCGCCGACTTGCCGAACAGTCTGGCATATCTGCGGCGATGGTCAGCCGCATAGAGAATGGATTGGTTTCGCCCTCGATCGACACATTGGCCGCATTGGCCGAGGCGCTTGAAGTGCCCATCGTCTCGTTGTTTCGCGAAGCAAGAACGGATCACACCGACTATACCCTCGTCCGTCACGGTCAGGGATTGAAATCCACCCGGCTGGCGAGCGGTCATTCCCATGAGTATGTCAATCTCGCGCTACATTCCCGAAAAGATCTGAGGTTTCAGGCGCGCCGTGTAACCCTGCTGCGTGACGAGGGCCATCCACCAACCTACGTGGGTCACGGCGTTGTCTTTGTTCAGGCGATCGAGGGGCAGGCGGTTTATCGTTATGGTGAGGCCCGGTTCACTTTGTCGGCGGGGGACAGTATCAGCGTGGATGCCGAACTGAACCATGGGTTTGAAGAAGTTTTGACACCCGAATTTGTCTTTTTGACCGTGCAGGCCGAGCGCCCGTAATGACCTGCTGATATGGCCATTCCAGCCGAACTTGATCTGACACGCGGACCGATCTCGGCGCATTTTCGAACACTGGCAATTCCTGCCGCAGTCGGAATGCTGTTCAACACCCTCTACAACGTCGTGGACATGTTCTTTGCTGGGCTTTTGTCCACCAGCGCACAGGCCGGGTTGGCACTGGGGTTTCAGGCGTTTTTTATTGCCATATCGGTCGGCGTTGGGCTTGGGGCCGCGATGAGCGCTCTTGTTGGAAACGCTCTGGGAGCCGGCGATCATCGCAAAGCCCGTCGGCTGGCTGCGCAAGGAATGAGCTATGGGCTCATAGCGTCCGGCCTATTGGCATTGGCTGGGCACTGGTATGGTCCAGCTCTGATCCGGCTGGTGTCTGAGCCGGGCGCATATCGTGATGCGGGGCTGCGTTACTTCTATTGGTTGCTTTTGGCTCTGCCTGGGTTCTTGCTGGCGTTTGGGTGCAACGGTATCCTACAGGCGCACGGCGATGCGGTTTCGATGCAGCGCGCACTCGTGGTCGCATTTTTTGTCAATATCGGTCTAAACCCGCTGTTGATCTATGGCATTCCAGGTCTGGCTCCCGGCATAGGCTTCGATGGTTTGGCTGTCTCGACCGTCATCAGTCAGACCGGCGTCATGGTCTTCATGGTCCGGCAAGTACTCGGACGGCGAAGGATGAGGCGCATACGATTCCGAAACTTTGCCCCACGTTTGGAGAAGTTTGCCGAAATATCTGTCCAGGTTCTACCAACAGCCACATCCTTCATGGTGATGTTGCTGTCAGGTTTTGTCATGCAGTTCGCCCTGAAAATCTTTGGGGAACACGCAATCGCGGGCCATGGAGTGGCAATTCGACTTGAACAGATTCTACTTTTGCCGGTGCTTGGTGTAACCGGGGCGCTGCTACCAATTGCGTCCCAAAATTTTGGAGCCCATGAATACGCGAGAGTAAGGGAAGCAGTATTTTATTGCTGGAAAGTTGGCTTCATCATGACAGCTATCGCAGCGCCTACTCTATGGATATTTGGAAGACCCTTGCTGCGGCAGTTTACTGATGACCCCGAAGTCATCCGCGTTGGAGTGAGTTACTTGCGCGTCGACAGCCTGATACTGCCTTTCTATATGATGCTTTTTTCGATCAACTCTCTTTTGCAGGCTTTGAAAAGACCGATCTGGACGGTGTGGATCAGCCTGTATCGGCAGGGGTTTGGGGTAGCCTTTTTTGTCTGGGTTTTTGTTTGGCTGCTGGGCTTTAACGAAACCGGTGTTTGGTTTGGCACCGCGGCTGCCGTTGTGACAGGATGGGCGATCGCTCTTATCGTGACCACACATGTAGCACAGCGCGAGATAGGGGGGTTTTGGGTGTTGTCACGTTAACATCCAGTCCACAAAGAAGTGCCCGTGCTCAGATTTCAAGCTGCTTGGGAGGCGACATTCCAGGCATCAAATGGATAGTGCCAACTTGTTTGCGCGTTCTGAACTGGTTACCGCTCACGCATAAAGATGCCGTTCAAAATGCCGCGCCTGAAGGGCTATCGTTTTTCCGCGAGAGATCATCGCCTAAGCCGCCTGGATTTACCATCGTTTTGCGCTCAGTACTGCTCAGGTTAAAATTCTGCGCGCAGTGTTACGGTCAGCGGTCTGAACTTGATGACCCAGCGGCGGAGGGTCGCGTAAGAAATATCGACCCCGCGCTGCAGAAGCCTCGCGTCAACTTCACGCAAGCTCGAACATAAGGCCACCCAGCCTGGGTAATGATCCGAGGAGGAAATCGGCGACGCTTGTAGGTGATGGACGATGGATTCATCGATGCCACCTACGACCAATTCCAAGCATGAGTAACCAAACAACGGTTAATGTGACAACACCTCAGAATGGGTTCCCACAGATCGATTGGATCTAATTCCGGATCGTGAATGCGAGCAAACCTTCCAATCCCCCATCTCGACTTCGGCGCCGCTTTCGATTCTGGCAACATTCAGCTCTTTGAACATCGCATCAAAGTCCGCGACGTAGAATGTTCAGGATGAAGCCCCGGTCTCCGGGATAGTAGTCGCTGTCTTTCGGGAACGTCGAAAAGATTGTCACGCTGCGCTCGCTGATCCAGGATTGCATGGTGGGCGAAGCCGGAGTTGAGGGGATTGATAGATGGGTCCCATACCATTCTGCTAGTCTAGCCGGATCATCAGATCTGAAGAAAGATCCTCCAATTCCATAAATTTGTGCAGTGTTAGATCTCCTTTGGTTAGTTTCGGTAAGGATCGTTCTTCTGGCCGATGACACAAATCGCCGGAGTGGCCCCGCCAAAGATCTCGATTTCGGTCACGTTCTCGAAACCAACAGCGTGGAGCGCTTCCTCGATGCTGGCGATCATGCGTCGCGCAGCACCCGGGCCATCCGCGTCCAGCCGTGGTTGATAGGTGGTCAGGCAAAGCCCGCCAGTAGCCAATGCTTCATATACTGCACCAAAAAACCCGTGTTTGTCGCTCTGAAACTGTATGACGTTCAGCGAGAAGATGCGGTCAAATGCGCCCGGCCAGTTAGCAAGGCGGTCGATCCCGCCCTCGATCAACGTGACTCTGTCTGCGGCACACTGTTCTCTTAGCCGATTGCGAGCCTGCCGGATCATCACCTCGGAATGGTCAAGACCGACCACCCGCCCTGACGTTACAACAGAGGCACATTTTGCGAGGGCCAGACCGGGGCCGCAGCCGATCTCAAGCACGCGGCTATCGGGCGACAGAGCCATCAAATCGACTGTTCTGTCATTTCGGAAACGGTTCGATTGCCGCGCTGCCATGATCCGTCCCGCCAACGCACCCAACAGGCCCGATGGATGCCGAAACTGTGCGACGATCTTCGGTTTCATCGACACTACGCGTTACCCGCGCGAGACATCCACAGGGGCATCGCCAGCAACCCGCCAATCGAAAGAACGAGAACGCCGAGGGCAAGCGCATGGCGATACGCCATCTCGGGAAACCCCAGAAGGTCCACCGCAAAAGCATTCCACGACCACAGGGCGGCGACACCCCATATAAATAGTGCGACAATGACGATGCCGAGGGTCTTGCTGTGGCGTTTCGAGTGCTGAATCATGTTAGCTCCCCTTCTCCATCATGATTTCAAGCGCGTCGTTGAGACTGGCCAACAGCTGCGCCGAAGCTGCGACATCATGCGCTGCCGTGGCCTCGGCCAACGCGGCCATCGGTGCGTCTTCCCGGTCCTGCATCTCGGCAAAAAGATCAATGCCGGTTGGGGTGGGCAAATAAAGTACTGATCTCTTGTGATCGGGATTGTCCTGCGCGTGGGCAAGACCCTTCTCCAACAGGGTATTCATGTTTTTCTGCACATGCTGACGCGAGACACCTTTGGCTTTGGCGATATCGGGCACCGTTTGTGGCGCCTTGAAGATCAATGCCTGAAGGACCGCCCGCATCGACGGATTGATATCCAGATCGGCGTGCAGAGCTTCGGCAACGGATTTGAGCCGGTTGAACGCTGTCCTTATTTCTCTGATCAGCGCGGTGAGTTCTTTGTTTTGCTGCGTCACGCGGGGGCTCCGGGATTCTATTTGACAACTTAGGTGTCATTATGAATTATGACAACTTAATTGTCAATATGGTGATGCTGCTCATGTTCACGCAAACCCATCTACTGATCGGAGCCGCAATCTTCGCGAGGCCGGGACGCACTACGGTTGCTCCGGCTGGTCTGATGGGCGCGTTAGTGCCTGATACCGATGTCTGGGCGATGTTCATGGTCGAGCGGCAGCAAGGGGCCAGCGGGTGCGAAGTGTTTCATTATCGGTACTGGGAGCAGCCATGGACAACGCTTCAGATGCTGCTGAACTCGATCCCCTTGTATCTCGCCCTTATCGCCCTGGGCCTCACCGGTCTGATCCTGCCTGCCGTTTGGCCACGCAGGATCGCGCTGATCGTGATCGTGTTCGCCAGCTCTGCACTGCTGCATGTGGGGATTGATTTTCTGCTGCACCATGACGATGCGCGCGCGCAATGGATGCCTTTCACGGACTGGATCTTCCGCTCACCAGTTTCCTATTGGGAACCTCGATACTACGGTCGGGTTTTCATGGTACTCGAGATCGGCTTGGGGCTCACTCTCGCCATATTGATCGGCCTGCAGTTTCGGTCAAAGTGCGTGTGGGCGGCGGTTGCAATTGTGTCGCTTGGTTACGCAGGGTCGGTTGCCGCTGGTCTGGTGTCTGGTGACGACCACGTGCGGGGGCCAGGGTCCTGCGAAATCCTCGAACTGGATGCTGGGTCAATGCTCACGGCCGGTGCAGGCAAGTCGATGATAGGCGCGCGCGGAGATGGCCATGAATAAAGATCATTTCATGCGATGGCGTTGGAAAATGTGGGGCGCATGGTGCATCCTTGCGGCTACCGGCGTGGCGTATGGGGTTTTCGCTATCGCAGCAAGTATTGGCCTTGCTGAAACTGACAAGATGCGCGCGCTGCCGCTGCCATTTCAAATCCATGCTCTGGCTGGCGGAATCGCATTGATCGCCGGGATAATGCAGTTCAACCCTGCGATACGAACCCGTTTCATTCGCGCGCATCGCTGGGGTGGCCGCATCTATGTCTACAGCGCATGTCTGGCGAGCATCGCGGCGGTACTCAATGCTGCATTCTTCGATGTGAGCTGGGCCGCGAGATTGTCGTTTTTCCTGCTGGGATTCTTTTGGCTTCTGTCCACGATTTTCGCATACAAGATGATCCGGAAACGCAATATTTCTCTCCACCGTGAATGGATGTTGCGAAGTTATTTCCTGGCGTTTTTCTTCGTGACATTCAGCTTCTGGGTGCCGGTCCTGGCAGGCGACAGTCAGGGAACAGGCACGGCATATTTCATCGCTGTAGCGATGAGTTGGGTCCCCAACCTCCTACTTGCAGAAGTATGGATTCGAAGAACGCGCAAGAGAGGCAGAGCGTCAACAAGTTGACCGAACGCGAGATTTGGTATTTTGCCAAGGAGCCGATATGCGTCGGGCGCGCAGCGTTTGTCAGAATGGGCTCTTTGCGATCATGCGGCAGTGCAGATCACCGCTCCGGTCGTTAATTGGAAAACAGCGGAATAGCTGCCGTCAGCGGTTGCTCAGTCAACGGGAGTATCAGGGGAACGTATCAGCGGTCTCAAAGTTGCTGGATTCGTTGCGGCGTTCTGCCTAACCTGTTTTCAAATCTTGGAGGTATGAATTTGGAGCGCCGCCTCGCCGCGATACTTGCCGCCGACGTCGTTGGTTACAGCCGCCTCATCCGCAATGATGAAGCCGGTACTCTGGAGATAGTCAAAGCGCATCGCGAACGTCTCTTCGAGCCATGTGTATCGGCACGGAACGGACGCATTGTAAAATTGATGGGTGATGGGCTGCTGATTGAATTTGCCAGCGCTGTTGAGGCCGTTCGTTGTGCCGTCGAAATGCAGTACTTCGTCGGGATCGAGAACAAGGATTTACCGGAAGATGCTCAGGTTCAATATCGCATAGGGCTCAATGTCGGCGACATCGTGGTTGATCAGGACGACATTCAGGGTGATGGCGTCAACATCACCGCCCGGCTGGAAAGCTTGGCCGAACCTGCGGGCATCTGCATGTCGGTCAACGTCTTCGATCAGATTAAGGACAAACTCGACCTCAACATTGAAGATGCGGGAATGCATCAGGTCAAGAACATGGCGGAGCCGTTGCACGCATTCAGTTTGGCGCTTGATGAAAAGGCCACGGCTTTAGTATCGCCCATTGTGCGGAGTGCAGCAAAGCCTGCACAACGTCGGGTGGCAGTTGCCATCGGTGTCGTGCTCGCCTTGGCTTTGGGCGTAGCGGCATGGTGGCAGCCCTGGAGCCCCGCCGCAATATCTTCCGCCAATGGCGACCAATATCTGCCTGCGCCTGGCAAGCCGTCCATCGCGGTCATGGCTTTCGACAATCTGAACAACGATCCGAGCCAAGATTACCTAAGCGATGGCCTGAGTGAGAACATTCTGACGGCGCTGTCCAGGTTCTCAGACTTTTTTGTCATCGCGCGCAATTCGACCTTTTTGTACAAGGATAAGCCGGTTGAAGTGCAGCAGATCGCGCAGGAACTCGGCGTGAGATATATCGTCGATGGCAGTGTTCAGATCGCAGGTGAACGCTTGCGCGCAAATGCGCAATTGATCGATGCCGCTACCGGCAAGCATCTCTGGGCCGAACAATACGACCGTGATCTGCTGGACATATTTGATGTTCAGGATGAGATTACCCGTACCGTCGCTTCGACGTTAAGCACGAGTATCAATCTCGCTGAGTATGACCGGTTAAAGCATCAGCCTACAGAAAGCCTCGGAGCCTATGAACTCTCCACACGTGCTCAGGAACACTCGCTTAGATTTAACGAGGCGGACAATATTCAAGCCCAGCGACTGAGTGAGCAGGCGATTGCGCTCGATCCGAACTTCGCGGGCGCATATGCCGAACTCGCGTGGGCGCATTCCTTCGGCTATCGCTTTGGCTGGAGCGAGGGTCTTTCACGCGAGGAATCGCTCGATCTTGCCTTTGAAATGGCCAGAAAGGCCATTGATCTGGAACCCCTCGATTTTGCCGGTTACGCCGTTCTGGCTTATGTGACGATGTATAGTGGCGATCTCGAACGGGCGGTAACGCTGTATGACAAGGCAATCTCGCTAAACCCGAATTCTGCAGGTACCCTCGTGAACTCAACTGACCCTCTGGTCTATAGCGGACGAGCCGATGAAGCCGTTGAACGGATGCGGTCAGCGATCCGCCTCAACCCGCATCATCCGGACTGGTATCTGTGGAATCTGGGATGGGCACAGTATTTTGCAGAAGATTACGCAGGCGCTCTTGCTTCGATTGAAAAGATGAACGAGGTCCCGGATCGCCTAAGACGCACCCTTGCGCCGATACTCCTGCGGTTGGGGCGAGAAGAAGAAGCAAAAACGTTGACCGACGAATTTTTGGCAGACAACCCCAACTACAGCATCGAAGAGGCAAGGAAAGCTCCGTTCGAAAGCGACGATTACCTCAACCGATGGCTGGATGACTTGCGCAGACTGGGGGTGCCGGAAACCACTGGTTAAATGCTTGAGCCAGTATGTCAGTCGCGAGCAAGACAGCAAAGCGAGGGCTTTGGCAGCAATGCAGAATACTGCAATTCTGAGCATCCGGCCTGCCGCTCGCCGCTATCGGCGCAAATGCCCGCAGCGGGAATCCGTTCAAGCTTTACAAAGGTAACTTTCTGCGCAGTCCTGCCGCTCGTGCCCGGCACAGCATTCGGTACTCTGGGCTCAGAGCGGACCTCGGAGGCAGCGCAGCGTGTCGTGATAAAATGCTCCGGTCAACGTCGGGTTGTCGTTTTGGGAGGGCATGGCGGATCGGAGGATTAGTCATGGAAACACCAAACCTACCAGCCATTCGCGCACTTCGCCCTGCCTGGAACAAAGGGCGTATCGTCGGCCAGAAGCGACCACTGAAACCAAAACACGTCTGGGCGATACGGGTTCGACTTGAATTGGCCGAGAACCGCCGCGATCTCGCCCTGTTCAACATGGCGATCGACAGCAAGCTCCGCGGCTGTGATCTGGTGAAGATGACAGTGGTCGATGTCATGGCTTCAGGCCAAATCAAAGAACGAGCCTCGGTCCTTCAAAGCAAGACGCAAAAACCTGTGCGCTTCGAGATATCCGAAGGAACGCGCGCGTCTGTCGAAAAGTGGATGGAGGACGAGCTGATGGTCGGTTCCGAGTACCTTTGGCCTGGGCGCTTTCATGAGCGCCTGCACATTTCGACCCGCCAATATGTACGGATCGTCCGAGATTGGGTCACATCGATCGGTCTTGAGGCGAGCGCGTATGGCACCCATTCAATGCGGAGAACTAAAGTCACGCAGATCTACAAGAAGACAGGGAACCTCCGAGCTGTTCAGCTCCTACTCGGTCATACGAAGATGGACAGCACGGTCCGATACCTTGGCGTCGAACTTGAGGATGCATTGGCCATTGCCGAAGCCATTGAAATCTAGACTAAAGGGCCGTTCGAAGGGACGGCCCGTTGCGGACCTTCACCCCATAGTCTCCATGCTGCGGCGCGGCCCGTCGAACCTGCCGTTCGCTGCGAGCGCAAAATCAAAGGTTGACTGAACTTACGCTGGGCGGGACAAACCGGACTTGTGCAGTCGCAGCTATTGCTGACGCAGAAATACCTCGCATCTGCGGCATGGCTATCGCTGTTTTGCAACTCATATCGCCGAAGTCGCCGTTTATCGCGTTATGAGATGGCGAACGGCAGAACCGCTCGCCAAGGTAGGTCATATGTCGATGCGCTCGGCTATGCTCAGAGCATCTTCCAATTCGACACCAAGTTAACGCATCGTGCTGTCGACTTTGGTGTGGCCAAGGAGCAGTTGCGCCGCGCGAAGGTTGCCCGTCTTACGATAGATCTCGGCCGCCTTTGTGCGGCGGAGCGAGTGTAAATCGTATCCACTCGGCTCCAGCCCGATCGCCTTCACCCAGTCGCGAATAAGCCGTGCGTACTGACGCGTCGAGATGTGTGGTCGGTCGTGAAACCGGCTTGGAAACATGAACAGGCAAGCAAGCATCTCTGGAGTTCTGACCCAGGCCAGAACGGTTTTTCGCGTGTTTTCCGACAGTTCAAATTGAACGGGTCGCTTGGTTTTGCTCTGGATCACCGAAACACGTTCCCGGACGCGATGGTTTTTGATAAGATCAGGCACGGTTAGCTTGACCAGATCACAGCCTCGAAGCTTGCTGTCGATGGCGACGTTGAACAAAGTCAGGTCGCGCAGATTGCCTGCAAGCTCGAATCGAGCACGGATCGCCCAAACCTGTTTTGGCAGCAGTGGATGTTTCTGTCTGATGATGCGCCCTTTGTTCCAGGCTTTGCACATGGGGGTAACTGCGGGAAGTTGGACTCTTGGCATGATTTGCCCTCCGATCCTCCCTCCACGCCCGTCATCAGCACCGTGCTGACTGGGCGATAGTGCAAGCAGGGCTGAACGCCCGTTTAGGGCAACCACTCAAATGGGCATCTTCTGCGAGCGCTTTCGGCGGCTTGGAGGTCCAAGGGCGAACTGCGCCGATGGCCTCGAAACGCATAAGCCGACATTGTGGATGTTGAAGACGGGCCTTGGCCTCCATGGCGATGATAGGCAATGCAGCAGCGTGTGTCGCGGATACGGTCGCGGCAGAATGTCATGTCTGCAGGACACCCAATGGTTTGAGGATGTGCAGCGCCAAGACGAAACGAAACCTCTGCCGCTTAGAAGGACTGAAATGAGCGGACGTCGAGACGGGGTGAAGGCTTCAAAACATACTGCCTATCCGTCAATTGACCTGGGTCATTCGGTAGAGATAGGATCGTGGAAAGTCTTCCGGCCCACGCAGAAAATATCCTCGGATTCTCCGTTGATTACGGGGCAAATGGAACAAAAAATTCGGGGCATCTGGAACATGGCCAGGAAGAATTCAGTAACTTCGGTCGACGTCGCCAAACGGGCGGGCGTGTCGCAATCCGCCGTGAGCCGCGCCTTCTCTCGTGTACCCACTCAGTCCGGCGTATCGGCGGAAGCGAAGAAGAGAATCTTCGATGCGGCCAAGGAGTTGGGCTATAGGCCAAACGCTCTTGCCCGGTCGATGATCACTGGGCGCTCGAAGATCATCGCCTTGCTGTTCAGCTATCTGGACAATCAATTCTATGCGCTGGCACTGGAAAAGCTCTGTATCGAATTGCAGAAGAACGGCTATCACGCGATGGTTTTCATGATGCCGGAAACCGCAGTCGGGGTCGAAGAGACGGTATCCGAATTGCTGGAATACAAGGTTGACGGGATTATCACCGCATCGGTCGAACTGTCTTCGTCGCTTTGCAAGCATTGCCAGGATCAAGGTATCTCAGTCGTTATGTTCAACCGGATAAAGGTTGAGGAAGGTGTGTCTTGCGTGTCGTCAGACAATGTCCTGGGCGGACGCTTGGCAGCGCGCTATCTCATTGAAACTGGACACCAGAAGATTGCGTTGCTGTCCGGTTGGGCGGAATCTTCGACCGGGCGCGACCGCCAATTGGGATTTGAGCAAGAGCTGTCGGATCAGGGACACAGCCTGTTTGATCATGCTGCCGGGCATTTTGATCTGGCTGAGACGCGCTCTGCTGCGCTCAAACTTTTGGACAGACCAGCGCCAAAGCGGCCAGATGCGATCTTCATCGCCAACGACTACATGGCGATCGAAGCACTCGGCGTAATTCGCAGCGAGTTGAAACTCACGGTGCCGCAAGACGTGTCGATTGTCGGCTTTGACGACATTCCAATGGCGGCAATGCCTGAGTATGATCTGACGACATTGCGCCAGCCGATCAACCGGATGATCGACCAATCCGTCTCGCTGATGCTAGCTGCGATAGCCGGAAACGACACAGCAGGTAACGTGAGCATCGTGCCAGAACTGGTCGAGCGCGGCACCGTGGCAAACAGAACCTGATCAGCTTTCGCGCCCAAGCTCTGCCAGAATGTCCACTCCTTGCATGGCCATGAAATGTGGGATGTCGATGAAGATCCAGTTCTCGGCCAGTTTTTCGCCATCGCGGCGGTAGAGATCAACGATCCGCATGTCGGCTTCGACTTCGCCAGGCGGTAGACCAAGAAACCCACCCTTCGACCGTAAGGATAGGCTGGGATAGCCGAAGAACCCGCCGTAGTTGCCCTCGCCCAAACGCGCGACATGTTCGGTGTGGCGAACGTATTCCAGACCCTCCTCGAACGGTCCTGAGTGGCCGCGCCGATAACCATCGAAGAATGCGCTGGCGCCGATGCCGCCGGGGCCGAACCAGCACATATTGGGCGTCCAGAAACGGGTCATGTGCTCTTCGGGCGAGCCAACTTTATTCGCGCGCAAATCGGTGACCATGTCAGAGATCAGACCGACACTCGCCCGGCCTTCGGTTTCCGAATGCGCATCGTACAAAAGGCCATCATGCGTCGCAGGTCCAGGCGTCAACAGGACCGATCCGGTTGTGCCCGCGCTTGGATGACGTCCCGATTGCGCCAAAAGGTTCAGGATATCGACGTAGCAGGCGGTTTCGACGATCTTTTCCTTCTCAATGCGGTGAAACTCGCAATAGCGCAGAAACGAAAGCTTGCGGGAGGGTGCGAGCCCGATCCAGGACTGATCCCATGTGCCCATCAGATGCCCCATTTCGACAACCCAGACCGAGGAAAACCCGTCAAGTTCGTTCCGTCCGGCAAAGAAAATGTCCGGCCGCCGTTGCAATGGCCCCATGGCCTGTTTCAACGGCCGCCAGAAGACGTCAGCAACGCGTTCCGGACTGATCTGCTCATGAAACGGGTACATGCCGCGCCACGCAAGATTGGCGGCGAAAAGAGGTGTCATCGCCTCGGAAACACTTTCCGTGCCTGCCGCATCAATAGCCGCATTGGCGGAGCGGACAAGCGCCTTGGCGTCCTGATAATCAGCCATCGCGGCGGGCCATGGCGATCTGGATCATCAGGTCCAACTCGTTGAAAAGCTGCCATTCCTGCTGAACCACGCCATTCTTGACGCGCTGTTGCGTGATGCCCCAGATCTGGCATTTCTGCCCCGTGGGGTCTCGGTAGAGAGTGCCACCGGTATGGGTGGCATCGGCGCTCCAACGGGTCGAGATCAGATAACCGTCGTCATCGTTGCCCATCCAGTAGACCTCGTCGACATGGTGTTTCATGTCAGGGAAGGCTTCACGCAGTTCGGCGATGTAGGCGCGATAAGCGTCCCGCCCGAAAAACTTGCGATCGGTTGTCCCTTCGAATGACACATCGGCGGCATAGCATTCATCCAGTGCCGCCCCATCGGCATTCCAAAGGCTGTCATGGATGGCTCTGGCAAAAGCATCGGGGTCGAACCCCTCAACAGGTTCGCCAACGCTCAACGGGCGCTCAGGACGCACACCGGACCGCAGATCGGCCCAAGTTTCGGCGCTACGCGGCCAGCCGGGGAAAGGATCGACGGCCAGCCTGTCCGCCTCTTCCCAAAGATCAAGGCCCAACTGCTTGAGCATGGCGGATGTGTTGTAAAGCACGTGCTCAAGAAAAATGTCGTTGCCAAGTGCCACACAGTTGGCAATGACCATGACGTCGACCTCAGCTCCGGTCGGGTCGCCGTATTTGCTCGGCCCGGTGTTCTTGCCCTTGATGCGCGTCAGGTGTGAAGTGTGAAATCCGATAGTGTCATCGCCAGCCCAGATCACCTCTTCCGCGTTAAGGATAATGTCGGGGATTGCGCCGGTGGTGTGGTGCGTGTCGCCGACGATCTTGGCGTTGCCGTGCTGCAGACCATAGTCGTCATAGACAAGGCTATCGTCGGAGTAACACGCTTCGATATATTCGACTTCACGGGCCTCGGTTTCCCAGATGCGATATGTGATGCGGACGATATAGTCGACGATGTTGCGGTACTCGGGATCGAACCCGCCAAGCGACTGCGACGGCCCGAGATAGGGCGGGATCCGGTGCGCCCCGCCCTTGGTGTAGTTCTTGAGAGATATGTCGAACGACGTGGGCATGTGACCCCGCGACAAGGCGGCGGCCGGATGATGCGATTTCGAGCGATCGGGCATGAATTGGGTCATTCGGTCTCTCCAGTATTGGCCAAAAGATCAACGCCCTGTTCGGCAAGGAAATGCAGGATGTCGATGAATATCCAGTTCTCGGCGAGCTTGTCGCCGTCGCGGCGATAAAGGTCCACGACGCGCATTTCGGCAGCCACGTCATTGGCAGGCGCGCCGAGGTAATCGCCGGTGTTGCGAAGGGTCAGGCAAGGCCACCACATGAAGGCGGCAATGTTGCCTTCGGCCAGTGCAAGTTCCCAATCGTGGATCTTCACCACGTCTTGCTTTGCTTCGAAAGGCAGGGTGTGTCCGCGTTGGTAGCCGGGAATGGAGAGGCTGGCTCCGATGCCGGCCGGGCCGAACCAGTTCATGTCCGTGTTCCAGAACCGGACCAGATGATCGCCGGGCGACGTATAGCTCAGCGCCAGATCGGTCAGCATGGCGTGGGTCAGATCATAGGTGTTCTGGGTCAGGTCCCCGGGCTGGGGGTCATGCAGAAGCCCGTCGTGGGTCATTGGTCCCGGCGACATCATCATGCCCCCGGTCTGGTGTTTCGCCAGCGGGTTCCGGCCGGCCTGGCTCAAGATGGCGAGAATATCCAGAAACTCGACCGTTTCGACAATGGCTCCGTCCTGGACCCGCGACATCGTCGCGTAGGGCAAATAGGTGGTTTTTCCGGTGGCGGATATGCCCAGCCAGTCGTCCGTGAAATCGCACAGGAAATTGCCCATTTCGACAACCCAGGTTCCCGCACCCGGGTTAAGATCGGCATGGCTAGCGAAGAAGATATCGGGACGCCGCTGGATGGCGGACATGGCATTCTTCAGCGGTGTCCAGACGGTGTCGGCCAATACTTCAGGCCCTTCGACATCGTAAAATGGGCGCATACCACGGTAGGCGTGCGCAGGGGACAGGTACTCTGCGCAAGCAGCAGCGGTTTCGGCCCCGGGGGCGCCTTTGTCACGGGCAGTGAAATACGCTTGAACAAGCGACTTGGCGGATTGCAGGTCTACTGACATGGATCTTCCTTAATCTAGAGGTGGCTGTTGGGTTGCGGCGTTGCGTTAACGGCGCGACACACCCTAGGTTTGAAGACGATCTCCCAGATACCATGTGAAAATCAGCGGTGCGGAGGCGAGTGTCAGACGGTCCATCGCCTCACCCTTTCACCGCGCCGGCAGTTAGCCCGCTAACGATCTGGCGTTGGAAGAACAAAACCAGGAAGAACAGAGGCACCATGGCACTCACCACCGCTGAAACGGCGAACATCACGTTGCCCTGTTCGCGTATCTGGGTAAGGAAACTTGCGATTTTGGGTACCATCGTCTGGTTTTCCGAACTCAGAAGCATCGAGGTAATTGCAAAATCATTGTAGGCCAGAAGGAAGGAAAACAGCCCGGTTGTAATCACGCCCGGCCACATGACCGGGATGATTACATGCCAGAACGCCTGAAACCGGGTGCATCCATCGACCATGGCGCTTTCGTCCATATCCTTCGGGATGTTCAGAAAGAATGAGTGCAGCATCCAAAGCGTGAATGGCTGATTGATTGCGACCAGAACGACAATGGTGGTCGAAAGCCGCCCCCATAGGTTCCATTCGAAGAAAGGCAGTAGGTAGCCTGAGACGAGCGTGATATGCGGCATGGCCCGAAACACGAGTGCGGCGATCAAAAGCCAGAATGCGTAACGATATCCGGAACGCGCCAACGCGTATCCGCCTAAGGTTCCCAAGGTTAAAGATATAATGACGGTACAAACAACGACAACGGTCGTATTCAGCACATTTCGCCAGAATTCTTCTTGGATCCAGGCACCATGATAGCCATTGCCGGTGAAACTGCTGCCGGTTTCTGCAAGCGTATAGACGCCGTAGATCGCGTTCCGCCAATCAGCTTTGGAAAAGAAATCGCCCTGAACCTTAAAGGATCCCCAGACCGTCCAGACAAACGGCCCGATCGCGATCATCAGCCAGAAGATGATCATCGAGGTTGCGAACCAGGTGAGCAGACGTGGTGATTTACTCGCCGTCGATGCCATTAGACGGCCCTCCGATTAAAGTCGCGCCAGGTCTTGATCAGCACTGGTGTCAGCAGGATGGCAACGCCGAGGATTGTCAGCATCGATGTCGCTGCCGCGGAGCCGAAGAGTTTATCCTGCCCCGAAAGGTCGTTGTAGATGATCCAACTGAGCGATCTGGCCTTGGCTTCGGCCGAGAAGGACACGATGGGTTCAAGGACGCGGAAATTGTCCATCAGTTGCATCAAGGTGATAAAGACCAGAAGCGGCGTCATGTAAGGGACAATGACATATCGGACTTGTTGAAACCGGCTTGCCCCGTCGATCTTCGCAGCTTCGAGAGTGTCCGTGGGAACCGTTTGTAACCCCGCGTAGAACACAACGAAGGCAAAGGGCGTCGAATGCCAGACGCCGTAGACCATCAGCATGATCCAAGTGAGCGGTGCCGAAGCTTTCAGGCTCAGATCAGGATCGTCAAAGATGATCTGCAGCGTAGCCCCGATGATGCCGTCTGCGTCTACCATCCAAAAAAGGATCAAGCCCCCGATCAGAGGCGTCACGATCATCGGCAAGAGCGAGGCAAAGATTGTCGGCCCCTTGGTGACTTTTGGAAGGCGGTTCACACCCAGAGCTATCAATAGACCAAAGACGATCACCAACGGTGTGACGACGAAGGTATAGGCAAGCGTGAAGAAAAGCGCCTTGTAGAACGGCAGGTTGTAAACCCCCGAGATGAATCCCCCGAAAGATTCAGATGCTGCCCAGATCTCACTCACTTCGTCAAAGGCCAGATGCCCACGGTTTGTGTAGGTTCCCAAGCCGTTATAACGCCCGAGAGGTGCGTCGACCTTCAACGCGTCGGTTGCTTCCAGATCGACCTGCAGAATCGTGGTACATGTGAAGGGCCCGCAATTCTCGACCTCACGCATGACCTGTTCATGTTCAACAAAGAACGACTGCATCGCTACCGACACGATCGGCAGGGCAATGAACAGGATCATTGCCAGGAATGATGGCCAGATAAATCGTGCAAAAGTTCCGTGCGGCATAGTGAAAACCCGGCAAAGTTGTGCGCGGCGCAGAAAGAGCGCCGCGCACCATTTGAGTGTTTACTTGAGGAACCCTTGTTCCTTTGCAGCAGCGGTATAAGCCGCTTCGATGTCAGCTAGGGTTTGTTCAGCGCTTTCGTTGCCCTGCAGAAAGTCTGGCACCTCTTGGAAAAATGCCGAATGCAGAAGCCCCATGTAGGGCAGCATCGGATAAGGCTCGGCACCGGCACCTGCGACGGCCGCGACGCCCTCAGCAGCGACGCCAGGTTTGTAGCTTTCCATCAACCAAACGGCCTTGTCGTTATTAGCCATGACCATGTCATCAGAGATGCCATTGACCATCGCAATGAAAGTAGCTTCGGCATCTTCACCGCTGATATTCGCGGCGATGGTGAAACCGTCCCACCAAAGCGATGACGCTGGCGTCGAACCGCCCGCAACAGTCATCGCACCGGCAGGCATCGTCGCCGCAACGATTTCAGGTGTAGAACCCTCGTCGTCGAGCAGACCACCCACCGACGATCCCCAGATGACAGCCATTGCTAACTCGCCCGATTCCCAAAGCGGCACGACTGCGCCAGTATTGTAGGTCAGGAAGTCAGGGTTGGAATATTCCATCAGCGATTTCAGCATGTTCAGCGTCGCGACGCCTGCTTCGTTGTTGATGGACACCTCAGCCGTGCCGGGTTTGAAAAATTCGCCGCCGTGACCGAGATACATGTTCACGACCTCTTCGCCGAGGTTCCAATCCGATTTGGTCAACATTGCGAAAGGGTATTCCATGATGCCAGCCGCGCGGATGGCTTCGGCAACATCAAGCACCTCTTCGTAGGATGTCGGCACCCCTTTGCCGACCTGGTCAAGAATGTCCTGGCGCACGATCAGATGCTGTGCATTGGCCATGAAGGCAATCGCCATGATCTTACCATCGACACGAATTAGCTGGTTTGGTTGCAAATTCTGACCGTGCTTGGCGACGAGATCATCCAGCGGGCGTATCAGCCCATCATTCAACAAAGGAACGATGGACGAGTTCGCTACGATTTTAGTCGTATACTCAGCCGGATTGGCCGTGAGCGCTGCAACCTGTATTTCATTGTGCTTGGTTGAGTGGTTTTTCGAGAATTCCGCACCCTCTCCGACGCACGCTTCGGCGTTATCGACAACCGCATGCAACGCTGGAAAGTCGTTGGCAAGGATTCTGACGCTTCCGCTGGTAACCGGACAATCAGCGAACGCAGCCCCGACCGTCATTCCAAGCGCAGTTGAAGTAACTGCCAGACGAGTGATGATAGACATGTTTTTCTCCCTGGGTTCGACCTCGTTGGGTCAGCTTAGAAGCAGATACGAGCAGTTTGGTCGCTCGACATCGCATACGTATGCGATGTCGACTATACTCGATTCTCTTAAAATATCAAAACCTCAATCCAATCCGGTCAGCAGGCGTTGTCGCGCAATAAGATCGACACCTAATTGTTCAAGAAAGTGCAGATGATCAATGAAGTTCCAATTTTCAGCGATTTTGTCACCCTCCCGCCGATAGAGGTCGACAACGCGCATCGTCGCCTTCTTCTCGGACTTCGGGGCAAGCCCGATATATCCCCCAAGCGAGGTCACATCAAATGTGGGCCAACCGAAGAATCCACCATAGTGGCCTTCTGCGAACTCCGTTCGGTGACCGAAAAAGTCGCCCCACTTCAAGCCTTCTTCGAAGGGAACGCAATGCTGCTCAAGATAGCGTTCCTGGGTGTAGGGTGCACCGATGCCGCCTGGCCCCCACCAGATCATGTCTTCCTTCCAATCCAACGACAGATCCGTGTTTGTTGTGTGAACATCTTCCGCCAGCAAACGGTCGATCATCCTGAGAAACAGCTTCAAAGTCTTTTCGCCTTCGCTCGAAGGTTGGCTGTTGAAAAGCAGGCCGTCATGCGTGCGCGGCCCGGGCGTCACCATCGTCGCGGCGGTCGACGGCGGAAGTGCTTCGGCCCGCACCTGCGCCATCAGATTCAGCACATCCAGGAACATCGTTGTTTCGGTTATCTTGCCGTCCACGACCATGCTGAATTCTGCGTATCTGAGCATTGTTGACTGTCGGGTCGGACGCATTCCGAGAAACGGCTGATCGAACAGACCAAGAAGGTGCCCCATAGAAGCAACCCAAACGCCAGGTTCATCGCTCAGGTGATTGTAGCCTGCAAAAAATATGTCCGGTCTGCGTTGAAGGGGAGAAAACGAACTTCGCAATGGGCCCCAAAAATTCTTGTCGGCATCTTCGGCGCCGACGCATTCCCGGAACGGTGCAGTGAACTGAAAACTGCAATTCGCGCTGGTTTCGACCGAAAGCCCTTCAGCAAGCGCAAACTTCGGTGCAGTGTCTATGTGCCGCTGATGCGACAAGACTGTCTTCTTGGCTGCGTCTAATGCGCTCTCACGTCGATCCATTGGTGCCCTTTTCTCTACAAATTACCGCTTTCACTCTATCCCAAAAGAACACCCTGAAAATGGTATCAACACCAACCTTACCTGAAAGGGACTCCCTTCAGCTTTGGTGGACGATAGGGAAGAGCATGCGCCACGACTTCACGCATGATACTAGCTTCTAATTTCCACATTGAGCTAGGCTGAGAGAATAACCGCATCAAATTTTCGGATCCCGTTGTGGCGCTTTCCCTGCTTTCGCGATGCTCACTAAGGTGGACCTCGGGTCGCGAATGCCGATCTTCTGCATTGTCCGCGACCTATGAATTGATGATTCCAGATTTGCTGCGATATGTTTAAACGGCCGGTTTTCTCGCCGCGTTGCGACCGCCTAAATTCAGCAACAGCAGAAAAATCTGCGCTGCGTGCGCTCGCAGCAAGAACAGTGAACTCACAGGAAGGGCTCAGAGCGGACCTCGGAGGCAGCGCGGCATCATCCTCAGTTGAGCCGCAGATATAGGATAAGTCTGTCCGGGGAAGGGGGAACTGCGCTCAAACTCCGATTTGCGCAACAAAGCCCATCTACCTGATCAAAAAGGTGGCGAGCAGCGAAAGTCCAATCCGAATATTCAGTCTGCGGTGACGATACCCTGGCGAAAGTCGTCGAAGATGGCGTTCACCACGATATGGATTTTTGGGCGAGCTATCTTGTCTGGATGGAGACCGCCGTTGGTTACGAAGCAACCAACGGCAGATATCTAAAGCAGGCGGGTCGCCATACCACCGTCAACGGCGACCGGAGAACCCGTCACGAAGCTTGCCCGATCTGACAGCAGGAACAATGCAGATTGGGCAATCTCCTTTGGCTCCGCCATGCGTTTCAGGGGATGCAAGTTGGCAATAATGTCGTGCGTCGCAGGATCATCGCCAGCCATGTCAGTTTTAGTACCACCCGGCAAAATGGTGTTGATACGGACGCCATTAGCCGCGTGATCAGATGCCAAAGACTGTACGAGCCCAATCAGACCTGCCTTTGATGCGGCATAGGCCCCCATGCCGGGCATTCCCCCATTGCTGACACCAACAAAAGTTCCGGTGAATACAATAGACCCGCCACCGCGTTCCTCCATTGCCGGAATCTGCGCTTTGGCCGCAAAAAATGCACTGTTGAGGTTTGTAGCAAGAACCGACTGCCAGTTGCCGGACTCCATTTCGGGAATTGGACCCATCTCGCCCATAATGCCCGCATTGTTAAATGCGCCATCAAGGCCGCCAAACTGCCGTTTCGCCAGATCAACAAGATCCCTGGAATATGTTTCGTCCGTCACGTCGCCCGCAAGGTAAACGGCGCGCCCGTTGCTTTGGGTAATCTGCCCGACGAGTGTGTTTAGCTGAGCTTCCCGGCGGGCACCTAACACAACATTCGCCCCTTCCGAGGCAAACAGAAGCGCTGCTGCAGCACCGATTCCGCTGCTCGCGCCGATAATGATGATGGTTTTGTCTTTAAGTTCCATGGTCATGCCTTTTTGAAATTACATGCCAATCACCTAAGGAATGATGCGAGTGAATCGCGACCCGGTTCTTGCGGGTGTTGAGCTACTTGAGGTGAAAGCGCAAGAAACGGATCAATTGGTTGACCTCAAACGGGAGCCGCCGTTCGTTCGCGGTAGCGAAATCACTTTATTGGGATCAGTACCAACGCTGTTGCAAGTGCAATATCTAACGATTGAGCCTACGAGAACGGCCCAAACCAGTCACTCGACAGGGCACTACATTTCTGCGTTCGCAACCCGCATAGCTGCCGTTCGTCGCGCGTGCAAAAACCTGTAGAACGGTAACTCACAGTCTGCGGGACTTTGCTGACCTTGATGATTTTGACTCGAATGACTGCTTTTTTCTAACCAAGTGAAAAGATGCACCCAGAAATTTGGTGTTAGAAGCTAGGTTTGCTGGCTCTCCGTCGCTTGTGGCTGGATGAACAAAGTTCGATTGATTGCACTCAATTTCATGTGCGGCTCAGAGGAATTTGCCTCAATAACAGCACGCCTTAGTAGATCCGACACTTTTTAGAACCAATATCCATCCAAAGATCATCGAAACGGAATCCTTGCTTCTCCGATTGTCTCGATAAGCGGTGCTAAGTGAGATTCGTAGTTTCGCCATTTCTCCTTTGACGAGCTGTATAATGGCTGGCGCACTTGCTGAACACTTGCAGTGCGGACACGTCGTGCCCCTTTGTAAAACTCGAGACAACGATTATCCCACTCGAGGCCACAATATGCTATCAAGCGTCGCGCTTCGAACTCGATATCATCGATAAGGCTCTCATAGTGAATGGTGTGAAAGCTGCCGGCGGGGAGAACTTCCTTCCAATGCTGCATAACGCGCACATAGGCATTGAAGTATCGACCCAATTCGATCTGGTCGTAGCTGTGGAGCTGACTGCGCTGAAACACTCGGGTGAAGCAGGACAGACACGTATCTAGCGGATTGCGCGCGACATGCACGATCCGCGCATTGGGCATGATCGCATGAATCAGGCCAACCATCAGAAAGTTCGCAGGCATCTTATCAACGATATAAGGTTTACCAGGAGCGTGCGCATCGAGCCGCTGGACATATCGTTGGGCGCGTTTTGAAAGCTCCTGATCCGAGAGAGCCGCAATCAGACTTCCAGTTTTCTTGTTTCCACCGCGCAGTTGATCGGTGAAAAGTTTGTGCAAATAGTTAAGCTCTCCGGCTCCGAATACGTCTGGATGGCTGGCGAGGATCGACTCCGTCAACGTCGTTCCAGACCGCGGCATGCCAACAACAAAAATTGGTTGGCTGCTGTCCACCGAGCTCTGGTGAAGTTTTTCGAGCAGTTCCGGTGTAAAGGCCGTGATCAGGTCGTCTGCCGTTTCCTCGATTTGGTCGGCATCAAAATCGATAATGCTGCGCTTTATTGCAGCCCCTTTTGCAAAATGCTCAAAAGCGCTGTCGTAGCGCTTGAGGTCCTCATAGCATTTTCCCAATGCGTAGTGATACGATACCGATTGTTCAGGAAGCATCTTGTCGGCTTCAGGCAACGCAGCCACAAGACCCTGAAAATCAAGGTTGTCTTCGGTAACTTTATCCAACTTAACCAACGCGATCTGCGCATTCAAACGCGCTTTGTCCCTTTCTGCGGCCTTGTTGAACCAGCTGCGGGCAGCGTCAAAATTGCCCTGCTCCATCTCCAGATGGCCCAAGGCGATCATTGTGGCCGAGAAATCCGGTTTTAGCTCAAGGGTCTTCTCATAGTTGGCAAAACCGGCCTCGAGGTCGCCAAGGTGCGATTTGCAAACGGCTATATAGTGATATGCAGGCGCGTGGCCGGGGTCTATGTGCTGCGCTTTTTCTGCCTCGACAAGGGCAAGTTCATGCAGGTTTTTCTCGATCAGGACCTGCGCAAGCCCGACATAAGCTTCGGGCTTTTTTTCATCTAGCGAAATCGCATTTCGAAAACAGCATTCGGCTTCGTCCCATTCGCTCTGCAAAACGTGTAACCGTCCCCGATTGCGGTGCAACTCTGCGGAAATATGCCCCTTGCCAAGACAGTCATCTGCAAAATCTTTGGCTTCTTCTAGCTCCTCAGCTTCTATCATTACAGAAATGAGATTGTTGACACTCTCGAGATAGTCCGGGCGCAAATCTAGCACCCTACGATAGAACGAGATTGCCCCTTCCCTGTCCTCGTTGTCGCGCGCGATTGATCCAAGATTATTCAGCGCAGCAATCAGATCTGGATTAAGGGCCAGCGCTCTCTTCTGAGATGCCTCGGCTTCGGATAAATCACCTATATCGTAATAGGCAAGCCCAAGGTTTGAATGCGCATTTGCAACCCCCGGGTCAAGCTGGACTGCACGTTTGCCAACCCTGATTGCTTCTTCAGGTTTTCCGTTCGTGCGTAACACCTCGGTGAAGTTCGAAAGGAACCCAGCATTGTCCGGCTGTAATCGGATCGCTTCGCGCATAGCATTTTCAGCTGGCCCGCTTTGACCGGTTTGAAACGCAATTACGCCAAGCAGTTGATGCGCTGGCGCGTATTCGGGCGCAGCCTTGAGCACTTGGTTCAGAACGTTGACAGCTTTATTCAAATGCCCTGTATCGTAGGCCTGAACTCCTTGGTTGTAGGCCTCACCGATGGATAATGTCTGGTTTTTGGGCATTCAAGTAGCTCCGGGCTGGCGCATGACGACTGCCTGATCTCAAGCGCCGTCAAGTCGCCACAATGTGTTGCAGTTTTCCTACGAATTTCCAACAGCAATAGGTCATCCTATGCAATGGAAAATTGGTAGATTGCATACATGTTAACGATTTATTAACGGTTCGTAAGCGGAGCCGATTGCAAAAACGCGACGAGTTTCGAGAAAAAACAAGATAATCTAACGGGATAGTAAATGACTAATAATGAGTCGAGGGCGAACGCCCCCAAGCTCCGTGGGGGGCGTATTTTCAAGTGGAAAGGCCAAATTGTCAGCGCGGCTCCAGCGGCGTTGCTGGCGCAAGTATCAATGGTTGCCCTGATGGCCGGGGACGTACATGCGGATACGATCTCGAATGTGGTGACGACACCTCAGGTTTTCTCGACCGATGCGGATCACAAAGTAACGGCAAGCGGCGCGATCGAGATAACTTCTTCCACCGCTGCAGCTTTGACGATCACGACCGATTACTCAAGCACGTTCACGAATAACGGGACAATCTCGGTCACGGCAACGGATACCGATACTGCGACGGCACTTTTGCTGGACGGAAATTTGCAGCAATCCGGTGCTTTGGTGAACAATGGCACCATTTCTGTAGATGTCACCGGGTCTGATCCTCAGGATATCTATGGCTTGCTGGTGAACGGTGACGCCGACGGGGTAATCCAAAACACCGGAACGATTGATGTCGACGTGTTGTCCACGGATGGCGATATCGAGGCCTGGGGTATCTACGTTGACGGTGACGTTTCTGAAACAGGTAAGATCGTCAACACCGGGACGATCAAGGTTGATGGGCTGATCACCGACGGAAGCACCGCATCAATCTACGGTATTGCGGTCGACCGCGACGTCGCGGGTGTGATCAGAAACAGCGGCACGATTGATGTCCGCGCCAGATCATTCGCCGATGATTATGCCTATGCCTGGGGCATTTACGTGCAAAGTGACCTGGAAGAAACCGGTCAGATCGTGAACTCGGGAACAATCAAATCGGTTGCCATATCGACCAGTGACAGTACCGCGTCTGCCTTTGGGATCGAAGTCAATGGCAATGCGGACGGTGTGATCCGCAATACCGGCACATTGGAGGTTCTGGCCTCTGCCCCGTCGACCTATGAGGCGATTGCCTATGGAATTTTGGTCGATCGTGACCTGTCCGGTCAGATCGATAACAGCGGTACCATCGAGGTAACCGCAATCGGTGTTGAATCCGACGCTTCTGCTTTCGGCATTTACGTCGATGATGACGTATTGTCCGGCGCGTCCGTACATAACAGCGGTACAATTGAGGCCTTTGCCAGTGCGGATACCGATGACGTAGCATATGCGGGCGGGCTTTACCTTGAGGACCTTGTTGACGGGATCGTGGTAAACTCGGGCACGATTACGGCCACTGCTTTGTCTCTCAACACCGCGGACGAGGCGACCGCGACGGGCATTTATGCCGGGGATGACGTTTCCGGTGCAATTCGTAACTCGGGCACTATGACGCTTTTCGCAGAAGCTGCCGAAGATTCTGCAGAAGCCTCGGGGTTTTATCTTACCGATGACCTAAGCGGCTCTCTGGCAAACACGGGCGAGATTACAGCGACTGCGATTTCGCATGACACCTCTGCCGAGGCCTATGGGATTTATGTTGATGAAATCGTAACCGGTGACATCAAGAACACCGGAAGCATCACCGTCACCGCCAATGGTGCGCAACAGAATGGTGGGCCACCGCCAAACGCATCCGAGGCATTCGGCGTGTACGCCGGCGACATGCAGGGAACGTTCTCGAACACGGGCCCGATTACCGTGCACGCGACCGGCAGTTCCGGCACCCGTGCAGCCGGTATTCAGTTCGACAATTTCGACGGAACGATTCATGATCTGGGGACCATCAGGGTTTCGGGGAATGATGAGGTCTACGCCGTCTACCTTGGAACCGGCACGGGGACGCTGAATGTCGATACAATGGACGACGTTGAGGGTCTGATCCGCGTTCAGGACCATGACGTGAACCTAGAAGCCAAAGGCGGCAGTGGCGTGTTTGCGTTCGAAGATGCCGCGCCGGGTACGGGTACCTTCAAGACCACCGTGTCTGACGGGCAATCCGCTTGGTTCGTGCAGGACAAGGGCGGCGCGGCCCCGATCTATTCTGTGGTCGACGGCAATGACATTGCACCATCGGGCGATGTCGCGGCCTTCTTCGGCAGCATTGTCGGCGGCAGTGGCAATGCGCTTAGCTATGGTCAGGGACCGCAGGTCGCGCAGGGCGCAACTTTCGCTGGTTTCCGGCCCTTCGCAATGATCGACGCCCAGTATCGAGAGTTCGAGAGCGGCTCGAACGATGACACGGACGTGACGATGTTCAGCGGAAGCGCCGGGTATACGGGGCAGATGGACAACGGAGTGTCTCTGGCTGTTGCCATGGGCGTGTTCACTTCGGATGGTGACAACAGCACCACCGACTTTGACACAAATGGCTTCTATCTTGATGCCGCAGTGGGTCGTCAGTTTGGTGCCTACACGCTGGATGCCGGGTTTGGCATTGGTTGGCTCACGACCGATCGTAGCCGGTCGATCGCGGGCAGTTCTGACGCCAAGGCTGATTACAACAGCAGGCTATTGACCGCGAATATCGGGGTCGAGCGTGCATTCGATGTCAGTGAGGATTTCGGTTTGCTTGGTTTTGCCAGCGCCCGTTACACCAACCAAAAGGATGACGGCTATACCGAGACGGGGTCATCTGCGAATGCCACCGTCGGCGATATCACCACCGAAGTTGTCGAGGCCCGTTTGGGGGTTGAGGCATCAAAGGACCTTGAAAACGGCGGTGTTCTCAGCGGTCAGCTTGGCGGCGTGTTGCGGCGCGACCTAGGCAGTTCCGAGGGCGACGTAACCGTCTTCTCTCAGACCGAGTCTCTGGCCTTTGCGTCAACCGACTTTACCGGCGCCAGTGTCGTGGTCGGATACGAGCAAGATCTCATTCAGGACATGCGGCTTGAACTGACGGCGGAACAGGAAATCGGCAGCGACGCTCAGGGGCCATTCCTGCGCGCCGGACTTCGCTGGTCGTTCTAGATCTAAAGAGCACTGCGGCACCCGGAGCGGTGCCGCAGAAATCGGCTCCAAGCTGAACTATGTCGGGCTCTGTTGCAAACTTTTGAGCATGGTGAGCTGATTGAGCGATCGCATCGGTGTTAACCGGCTAGTTCGGCGCATTGTTTGAATGGACAGACTCCTGGCGTGAGTTGACCTTTCCTGATCATGTGCGCAGTTTCGATTCCAGCTGGAGTTGCTGATGCTGAAAGCGCTTCAGAATCCACTTATGCGTTCTATGAGCCAGTACATCGATACCGACCCGATGCCATAGGCTGTAATCACAGTCGCCCTTTGGCTAACTGGACGTGCCATCAACCGCCAGATCGCGACAAGAAGTGCCAAGGCCCCGACAAAACTCAACTGGCCGGCCTCGACGCCCAGGTTGAAGGCAAGCAAGGCCGCAGGAATATCGTTTGAGGGTAGTCCGATATCGGCCAAAGCGCCTGCAAAACCAAGGCCATGCAAAAGCCCAAACCCGAAACAAACGATCCAGGGCTTCTGCTTTGAAAGTCGGAAACGCCCGTCGCCACCCTTAACAATTTCCATCGCCAGAAAAACAATAGAAAGCGCTATGATGGCCTCGACCGGCGGACCAGGGACATTCAGAAAACCTAGCGTTGCCAGTGCCAGTGTTATTGAATGCGCCAGTGTGAATGCTGTGACTGCTCCCACCAGTTTCCACGGATCACGGACCAAAATAAACAACGCGAAGACAAACAGCAGATGATCCCAGCCTTCCAGGATGTGTTCAAAACCCAACTGGAAATACGCGGTGAAAACAGACCATGTGGTCTGTTCAGAAGGTATGTTCTTAGCTGCTATCTCTGATGTAAACCGAAGCGTCGTGGGCTCAGCCTGCAGGGGCTGCACACGGACCAATACGTCGTTCTTTTGAACCTCCAAACCTTCTATCTGGATGGGTTGGCCCGCAATATCCCCGCGGCACTCGATAACCCAGGAAGAAACCCATGCTCTGCCATCGAAAATTGGGGTAGGGCCGCGCGCCGGGGTGCAACCATCCGGCGCCATGACATCAATCGCCATGGGTTGACCATTCACATCGGGTTTTCGCCAATGAACGCTCCAGGTGTCCGATGTGATTTGGCGAATTTCCAAGTACCCCGGATCAAGCTCATGCGCCGAGGCATTTCCTGCGACCCACGAAATCAGCAACGCAATCAGTAGGCCAAATACAGCTTTCATTTGGTTTGACCTGAGAGATCGGGCACTATGATCTCATAGTTGGCAGCAAGAATCTCATATTGCGCTTGCGCCAGATCTTCGCTCATCACGCGACGCCAATCCCGCAGCACGGCATCGTGAATTTCTGACAATGGGGGTATTTGACTAGGTTCGATGTCTTGCACCTGAACTAGATGGACTCCGTAACCCGACTGGATCGGGCCAGCCCACTGACCTTTATCCAATGTTGTAAGACCCTTGGAAAAGCCAGGTCCAAAGACCGAGTCTATCACTCTGGTCGCAGTCAAGGGCATAGATGCGGGCAGCAGTGTCGAGCCGCCCAGGTCGGAAACCTCATCTCCCGCGCGCAGGGCGGCCAATACCCCCTCGACTTCAGCTTTGTTTGGCTCCTCACCAATAAAGACCTGAATGAAGGCCAGCTTGCGGGGCGTCGCATAGCGCTCCGAGTTGTTTTGCAAAAAGGCCTCTAAATCTTCGTCTTCCGGAACAACAGACGTGGCGATCGCTTCGGTCAGGAAATCCATTTTTTGACTGAGACGAGACCGGATCACAGAGTCTCCGCGATCAAGGCCAAGCTTTCTTGCTTCTCTGACCAGTACCTCTTCGCGAATTGTTGCATCGGTCAAAGCTTGCAGCTCGGCACCGCTTGGGCGCCGTTTCCACCGTGCTTCAAACTGATCAGACAAAAGCGCGATATCGTTTTCGTCGATTGTTATTGTCCCAAAATCTTCGACAGTCTCGTTTTCCGGCGCAACCATTTGGAACCAAATGAAAATAGCTGCTCCAATCAGGAAGAAATGGAACAGGGGTTCTTTCAATATTCGCATGAAAGCTCCTGCATGAAACGCGCTCCGGTTTTACATATCGATGCTGACATCAGTCGATTGAGCATTGCAAGAAAATCAACGCGACGCACAAATCAATCGTCTGGTGAATGGGCCGAGGTAAAGGCTTCTACCTCGGTTGCCAACGCCGTGGTCGGCAGTGTTACTCTGCCGGTGTATACCAAATCGGGGAAGAGTAAGCGCGTTCCTGATGTGTGAGCACCGCGTCTTCGGGCAATTCGGCGCCAAATCTCAGCTTATCGTAAAGAATCCAACGCGGTGTTGGAATTTCGATCGCGCGTAGGTAATAAAATGCGCGTGCGTTTGGATCGAATTCAGGATCAGACCAAACGGTTACAAGTTCGGCAGTTCCAATCGTGTTGGTCCAACTGGCGGTTTCAACATCTACTGTGTTTCCAACCGCAGGGATCTTGCCGTTTTGGTCAGCAACACGGTTGTCCGACCACGCCACATCGTAAACCTTTTCCTGCAAGGCCCCTTCAGAATCCAGCCAACCCTTTACCACCTGCACGCGATCCAGATTGGCACCAACCGGGTCGCGTAGTGCAGCGATCAGGAATGCGGGCGCACCTTCACCCTCGCGAGGTCGCAGATCCGAGCCCATCGGAACACCTTTGGTGTAGCCCACATCTGCAAGGAAGCGTGTTTCAACATCCGCGTCACTGAAACCCCAACCGCCAAAGAACCGCAGGCCGATCCGAGGTCCGGTGGTTGCATAGGTTTCGCGTCGCTTGAACGCATCGAAGATTGCAGCGCGAGTATTATCGGTCGCCCAAACTGCCGTGTATCCCGATGCGACAAGAAGGTCGCCAGGAATTTCGCCAAGGTCATTGGCGATGAAAGGATGCTTTATTCTCGTGGCCGATGGTTCAACGCTGACGGATTTTCCAAAGAAGTTGTCTTCTTCGGCAGTTGCCAGAGACGTATGGCTGTCCGTTGCTCCGCCCATGCCGAACTTATATGGGTTAACGCCGAACTTTTCTTCTAACAACAAACCGCGCTTCAAAGCTTCTCGGGCGTATTCTCCAGCCAGCATGTCATCGGTTTTCAGCTCGGTTATGTCGAGGTTGCCGACGTCCCAGTTTTCGTAATCCGCGAATTCATCATCGGGGCTCAGGAAGGGGTGCGCTTCGCCGTCGCCCTTGATCTGCGTGACTTCATAGTGGGGTTCCCATTTCGCGCGGGCGGCCACATATTCCTCGTCTACCTTGCCACCGTGATAGGTGTCTTCGGTCGGGAACATCCATCCGTTCGAAAGGTTGCCGTTATGGGCGAAAGCAACCGCTCGCCCACCCGTTTTTTCTTGATAGTCCTCTAGCCATGCATAGAGCGCCTTTGGGTCGGTATCACCAAAGGGTGGTTGCGTGACCGGCGGCACCATCTGAAGCGCCCTGATCGGCCCATCACGCAGCATGACGTTTCGATGCAGATTGAAACCCTTGGGTACAGAGGTCCATTCGAATCCGATGAACGCTGTGAAATTGCCGGGGTCGTTATGTTCTTCCGCAGCCAGAACAATTTGCTCCCATGTAAAAGCAAAAGCGTCAGCACCCGGGCTGTAAGATTCCAGAAGAACTTCTGGCAGGGTCATTTGCGAAAAGTTAGTGATGATGTCGAACGCCGCTTTGCCGGCCTCTTCGCCACCTGCCTTGTAACCTTCGTACCATTCCAATCCTTTTGGATCCGCAAGGACGCCCGGCTTCCCAGCCTGAAGGTCCGGGGCAAATCCCATCAGGTCAGTGTGATCCGTGAGAACCATCCAGTCGAGAGGCCGGGCCAGTCTTACTGGTTGACCCGTGGATGAAATGACCTGCTCACCTTTTGCAAAGCGCCAAGCTTCATCAGGTAACAGTGTGTTCCCGAAAGCACCTGCATCCAGCGAAAGTCCGGTGTGAAGATGCGAGTCTCCCCACAGCGGGCGCTCAGGGAAAGTCCGGTTCGCATATGGAGAATACGGCTGCTTTGAGAACAAGCCTTCCGCCGCTTCTTCGCTAGGAACAGCGTCGGCAAAGACCGTCGATGATGCCAGCCCCAGTGAGATAGAATAAACAAAAGCTCGAAGCATATTGACCTCCCAACTCAAGATCGCCCGGTGGTGCCGGTGACTTACATCTCAAGAATTAATATTCCTATTTCTCTATATAACATCAATTTTCCATTTGTGGGAATACTCAGCTCTCGGCTTTGTCACGATGATGCAAGTAGGAGTGTGGCTGCCGAAGTTGGTCTGAAAATGCCTCGATAAGTCATAGCCTCGATTGTTGGGCTCAACATTGAGAACGGAAGCTTTGGAGAAATTGCGGATTGAATTGGCGAATGTCTATCGTGAGCCATGTATGCACTTTAGCAAAGTCGGCATAGCTGCGCTTAGATGACATTCTTGGCTATCGCGGCATGGATCATTTTGGGCTCAAACTCGACGTCGGATGCGATGCAGCATCCAGTGATATGCTGCACCGGTCAACGTCGGGTTGTTGAAGTGGGATGGAATGGCGGTTCGGAGGATCAGTCATGGAAACACCAAACCTACCCGCCATTCGCGCGCTTCGCCCAGCCTGAAACAAGGGCCGGATGGATCAGCCTGACTTCGTGACCCAAACGGCCGATCTCGCGCCCCCTATAATGCGCACTGGCGCAGGCCCCCATTGCAACCACGCTACGCGGGAATTTGGCAAAGTACTCGAGGACCTGGCCCATGCGAAGTTTCTTCTGAAGAACCGGGTGACCTGTTCTAGCCGCTCCGTGCACCTGGAACACATTCTTCGCCAAATTCAGGCCAATCTCTTCCAGTGACGCCTCCATTCAGGATGTTTGCAAACCCACAATGGCACACCGAGGCCAGCCGGGGCGTCTACACTTTCAGCACCGTTCAAGGGTCGTGTTGTGGCCAAGTCGTCAGTCCTGAGTGTGAGGTCAATGAAGTTGCGCGACGACATGATCTACGGCCCAATCACCTGTCGACGTGGCAACGGTTGGCAATGGACGGCTATACGTCATCAGATGTTTTGAGACAGATGGCGGTTTGACTTTGTTGTGTCATCGCTCATCTGGTTTCAAGCAGCACGGATGGTGGCATTCCAGACGTCAAATAGCTCAAATCGTTTAAGAACGATGCGCTCAAATAATGATCTGGATCAAAATGTACCAGCCTCAGAACGATTATGCAGTAAACTCAGAAAAGGAATCAGAGGTAGCCAGGTCAAAGCGATATGAGCCAACTGACCAGCCGACGCGCGTTTTTGGGCGTCACCGCATTCCGGGAGGACAGTAATCTTGTTCGACCTCCGGGTTCGGTTGTGCCTGGTTTTGCAGATCAATGCAGTAAGTGTGGCGACTGTGTCGAAGCTTGCCCCGAAAGTGTGATTGCCATTGGTCAGGATGGGTATCCGGTGTTTCAACCCACCGAGGGTCCCTGCACTTTTTGTGGGAGTTGCGCTCAATCCTGTCCCACGGATGCCCTGGACATAGAACGCCTGCAAGATTGGCCGTGGCGCTCGTCGGTCGAAGCTGCGTCCTGCCTGTCTGTCAATGGTGTCAGCTGCCGGGTGTGTCAGGATAATTGCGAACAGAACGCCATCAACTTCAGGCTGCAACTGGGTGGCCGCGCGGATCCATCAATAGACCTCGACGCCTGCACTGGCTGTGGGTCGTGTATAGCGTCTTGCCCGGTCGATGCCGTCACATTGAAACGCAAAACCATATCTCAAACGGAAGTCAGCCAATGAATATCTGCGGATGCCTTTTACATATCGCGCCAGCGCAGGCACTGGCGGCGTCCGAGGCAATGAAGGACACTGTCGGTGTCGAAATTCACGCCGAGGCCGAAGACGGTCGTTTCGTAATTGTTGTCGAAGACACGCCGACACGCCTTGCGTCCGAGATCATCATGGACCTGCACCAGATCCCCGGGGTGATTTCTCTGACGCTGACGTACCACCATTTCGAGGACACGGCGGACGGCCATCCGCATCCCGATGCCCCAAGCCAAACCACCAACCGGAGGCCCACGCTATGACCATATCAGAAACTCGTCGGACATTCCTCAAGGCCTCAGCGGCCGCAGCGACGGCCTCTGCCGCAGGTATTCCTCTGGCCACCGGTCAAGCCAACGCGCAGGCTGGTGCCCCAGACATTCGCTGGGACAAGGCTGCCTGCCGATTCTGTGGCACCGGCTGCTCTGTGCTGGTCGGCACTAAGGACGGGCGTGTCGTCGCCACTCAGGGCGATCCTGACGCGCCGGTCAATCGCGGATTAAACTGCATCAAGGGCTATTTCCTGTCCAAGATCATGTATGGCAAGGATCGCCTGACCACCCCACTGCTGCGCAAGACCAACGGCGAATATGACAAGAACGGTGAGTTTGAGCCGGTCAGTTGGGACGAAGCCTTTGACGTCATGGCCACCAAGTGGAAAGAGGCGCTGACCAAGAAGGGCCCGACCAGTGTCGGCATGTTCGGGTCAGGCCAGTGGACGGTTTGGGAAGGCTATGCTGCCTCGAAATTGATGAAAGCCGGGTTCCGATCCAACAATATCGACCCCAACGCGCGGCACTGTATGGCGTCCGCGGTCGTGGGCTTTATGCGTACCTTCGGAATTGACGAGCCGATGGGCTGCTATGACGATCTGGAACACGCGGATACCTTCGTGCTGTGGGGATCGAACATGGCCGAAATGCACCCGATCCTGTGGTCGCGCCTGACCGACACGCGCCTGACCAAGCCGGGATGCGAAGTGCATGTTCTATCGACATTCGAACATCGCTCGTTCGAACTGGCCGATAATGGCCTAGTGTTTAACCCGCAGACCGATCTGGCGATCCTGAATTACATCGCCAATTACATCATTCAGAACGGCGCGGTGAACGAAGAGTTTGTCAACAAACACGTCAATATCACCAAGACCGCCACCGATATCGGTTATGGTCTGCGCGATACAAACACGCTGCAGCAAGAGGCAGAGAACCCAAACTCGGGCAAGCTCGAGACGATCAGCTTTGAAGAATACGCCGAGGCGGTCGCGCCTTATACGTTGGAATACACAGCCGAACTGTCTGGCGTGCCCGCCGATAAACTTGAGAAGCTGGCGCAACAATATGCAGACCCGAACCGCAAAGTGATGAGCTTGTGGACCATGGGTTTCAACCAGCACACCCGCGGATCGTGGGTGAATTCGCTGATGTATAATGTGCACCTGCTGGTTGGTAAGATCTCTGAACCCGGCAACTCGCCTTTCTCGCTGACCGGTCAGCCCTCGGCCTGTGGAACCGCGCGTGAGGTGGGCACGTTCGCACACCGGCTGCCTGCTGACATGGTGGTGGCAAATGACGAACACCGTCAGATTTGCGAAACCGTCTGGAACATCCCGGCAGGTACTATTCCACCAAAGCCCGGGTTCCATGCTGTCTTGCAGCACCGGAAGCTGAAGGATGGTGAACTGAATGCCTATTGGGTGCAGTGCAACAACAACATGCAAGCGGCACCCAATATCAACGAGGAAGGTTACCCGGGTTATCGCAACCCGGAAAACTTCATCGCAGTCTCTGACCCTTATCCAACAGTCACGGCTGTCTCTGCAGATTTGATCCTGCCCACCGCCATGTGGGTCGAAAAAGAAGGTGCCTATGGCAACGCGGAACGCCGTACGCAGTTCTGGCGTCAGCAGGTGAAAGCGCCAGGAGAAGCAAAATCTGACCTGTGGCAGTTGATGGAGTTTTCGAAACGCTTCACCGTTGAAGAGGTCTGGGATGAAGAGCTGCTGGCCAAGATGCCCGAACACCGCGGCAAGACGATGTATGATGTGCTTTACGCCAACGGATCGGTGGACAAGTACCCCCTAGCCGAAACTGCGGAAGGCTTTGACAACGACGAATCCGAGCATTTTGGGTTCTACGTTCAAAAAGGCCTGTTTGAGGAATATGCCGAATTTGGCCGTGGCCACGCACATGACCTTGCACCGTTCGAAACCTATCATCAGGCGCGTGGATTGCGCTGGCCAGTCGTGGACGGGCAAGAAACCCTTTACCGCTTCCGCGAAGGGTACGATCCTTATGTGCCGGAAGGCGCGGATGTTAAATTCTACGGTCACAAGGACGGCAAGGCAAAAATCATCTTTGCCCCATACGAACCCGCCGCTGAGGAGCCGGACGAAGAATATGACCTGTGGCTGTCGACCGGTCGCGTGCTGGAACATTGGCATTCAGGCTCGATGACGCGCAGGGTGCCGGAACTGCACCGGGCCTTCCCGTCGGCAGTTGTCTATATGCATCCACAAGACGCCAAGGATCGCAGCCTGCGCCGCGGGCAGGAAATTGTGCTCTCGACCCGCCGTGGCGAGGTCACCAGTCGGGTTGAGACACGCGGGCGCAACAAGGTGCCGCGCGGGTTGGTCTTTATGCCCTGGTTCGATGAACACCAGTTGACCAACAAGCTGACGCTGGATGCAACCTGTCCGCTGTCGAAGGAAACCGACTACAAGAAATGCGCCTGTAAGGTCGAGCGCGCGTAATCGGCACGGATCGCAAAGGTAATCCCCATGCCACTCGCCGAGACACCTCTTTCGCCGAAACGTCGCCGCTTCCTTCAGGATACGGCGCGTGCGGCAGGCGGCTGTGTGGTCGCCGGGTCACTGCTGGCCTGGCTGGCCCGCGACGCCCGTGCATTGCCGGCCGAGGCTTTGCGCCCCCCCGGCGCGCTGCCAGAGCGGGAGTTCTTGTCGGCCTGCATTCGCTGCGGGCTGTGTGTGCGAGACTGCCCCTATGATACTTTGAAACTGGCCGAACTTGGGTCGGATGCTGGGGCGACGGGCACGCCCTATTTCACCGCTCGCGATGTGCCTTGTGAAATGTGCGACGATATCCCTTGTGTTGCCGCCTGCCCGACCGGTGCGCTAGATCCCAAGCTGGATAACATTGACGATGCCAAAATGGGCGTCGCGGTTTTGGTCGATCAGGAAAACTGCCTGAACTTCCTGGGTTTGAGGTGTGACGTTTGTTACCGTGTCTGCCCCGTGATAGACGAAGCGATCACGCTGGAAACGGCGCATAACGCCCGCTCGGGCCACCATGCGATGTTTATCCCAACCGTACATGCCGACCGCTGCACCGGCTGTGGCATGTGTGAAAAAAGCTGTGTTCTGCCAGAAGCCGCAATCAAGGTATTGCCGGCACGTCTTGCGCGGGGCAGCAGCGCGGATCATTACCGCAAAGGTTGGGAAGAAAAAGATGCCAAGGGCGCGCCGGTTGTCGAAGGCATAATCGACCTGCCCGACCGCCTGCCCGGCCCGGGGGTCGACAACCTGATCGCACCAGGTGGTTTTGAACCCGGCTATGATCTTCCAGGGGTGGGACAATGACCACCCGCACACATATGCCCATAGGCCAAGAAGCCGTGGCGGTCAAAGGCTGGGTCGGTGCGCATAAATACCTGATACTGCGCCGTATCAGTCAGCTGTTCTTTCTGGTCCTGTTCCTGTTGGGACCCTGGTTCGGCATCTGGGTCGTTACAGGTACCTTGGCAGGATCGCAGACCCTGGGTGTACTGCCGCTGACGGACCCATTCATCCTGTTGCAAAGCATCATCGCCGGGCATTGGCCGGCGATGACCGCTTTTATTGGCGGCTTGATCGTCGTGGTGGCCTATGCGCTGGTCGGGGGCCGCGTCTATTGTTCGTGGGTCTGTCCGATCAACCCGGTGACCGACGCCGCCAACTGGTTGCACAGGCGGTTGGATTTGCCGAAAGGTTGGCAACCTAAACGGCGCACGCGGTTGTGGATATTGGCCACCGCACTGATCGTCTCGGGTCTCACCGGCGTGATCGCATGGGAGATTATCAACCCAATCACCATGCTGCATCGCGGCCTGATTTTTGGGGCCGGTTTTGTCTGGGCCATGGTCGTTGCGATCTTTGTCTTTGATGTGCTTGTCGCCCGTCACGGCTGGTGCGGCCACATATGCCCGGTCGGTGCGTTTTATGGCCTGATCGGCACCAAAAGCCTGTTACGGGTCAGCGCGGTTAACCGCTCGGCCTGTGACGATTGCATGGATTGCTATGCCGTCTGCCCCGAAAACCACATCATTTCGCCCGCGCTGAAGGGCAAGCCGGGTGCCACGCCGCTGATCCTATCAACCGACTGCTCAAACTGCGGTCGCTGTATCGATGTCTGTGCAGTTGATGTCTTCAAATTTACTCACCGGTTCGACGACCAAGTCGCCGCACCTTCCGACCCAGTTCCCGCGCCTGAACCGCGCGTAGCCAGACCTATTTAAGGGAGTGCCGAGATGAACAAGCCAATCCTGACAGGTGTCGTCGCCCTGATCCCCGTTATATTCCTGAGTGGGTTCGTCCTTGCGCAATCTGCGCCGGTGCAAACCCTGCGTGGCGCCGAGGTGGATGAACCCATTCCGTTGGACCGGATTCACAAGAACGTGGAAGGACGGATGCAGCGCAACTATCGCCAGCAACCACCGCTTGTCCCCCACTCGATCGAGCAATACCAGATTGACGTGCGCACCAATCAATGCCTGTCCTGCCATGACTGGACCAAAGCCGGGGAACGCAATGCGCCGACCCTGTCGATGACCCATTATCTGGATCGTGACGGCAATGAGTTGGATCACATCGCCGGGACCCGTTATTTCTGCAACCAGTGCCACGTGCCTCAGGCAGATGCGCCTGCGTTGGTCGACAACGTGTTTGAACCCTCGTCCGGCAATTAATCCAACGCATGTCTGAAAGGAGCACCAAGATGGCAGACTCCCCCGAAAACCGCGGTTGGATCCGCCGCCTCTGGAACGCGATCTGGACCCCGGCTGTTATGTTCAGCTCGGGCTTTCTGATCCTCGCCGGGTTTCTGGCCGGTATTCTGTTCTGGGGTGGGTTCCACTGGACATTGGAACTGACCAATACCGAGGAATTCTGTACCTCGTGCCACACGATGGAAACCAATCTGGGCGAATACCGCGAGACGATCCACTATAACAACCACTCCGGTGTCCGCGCGATCTGTTCTGACTGCCACGTGCCACATGAATGGAACCACAAGATCAAGGCCAAAATCATGGCTGTTAAAGATGTCTATCACGAGCTTGCCGGAACCATCAGCACGCCTGAGAAATACGAAGCGCATCGGCTAAGTATGGCTTCCGCGGTCTGGAAAAAGATGAAGGCCTCTGATAGCCGCGAGTGCCGCAACTGCCATAACTTTGACTATATGGATTTCACCATTCAAGAAGCACGCGCTGCATCGGAACATCAGCGGGCAATTGACAACAACATGACCTGCATCGACTGCCACCAAGGCATCGCACACAGCCTGCCGCAGGGTTATCAGGAAGAATACCAGAAAATCACCGATGCGTTGGCTAATAAATCTGCAGGTAACTTGCAACAACAGGTTGCTGACGGCAGCACAGAAATCCGGTCATACCTGACCATACAGTCGGACTGAAAAGGGGTAAGTTATGCTGGAACTTCTGGGAACAATCGGAGGCAACATCATCGGCCTTCCAGGTATTCTCGGCATTGCGCTTGGCATGATGACGCGCCGCCTCTGGCTGGGGGCCATGATGGGCGGTTTGATCGGCATTGTTGGGACGCTGCTGTTTGCCCATTGGGACTTTGCCAATGTTGCAACGACCGAACTTCTGATCGCCATTGTTGTGGGTCTGTGTGCTGGAACACTGGGTTCTGCGATCCGTATCAAAGGGGCAACGGTCTAACAGAAAGACCGGAGCGTGCTGGGCAATGGCGGCTTAGTGATTGGTCCTTTACCCGACGCTCTGGGGTAGATAGCGGCTAGGTGCAGAAGGGATCTGATGGAATGGACATCCCCTGATTTCTCATCTGATAAGATTTGGAGATGGAAGCCGTCAGAACCATCGAGCAATCCGTGCCGAGGGACCATTGCTCGCGTTGGTGTAGATTTTCAGCTGCAGCCCACGCGCCACTGGAGCATTCGACCACGCCTTGCAATGGACCGGTATTACGACATCTAGCTGCAATAAAATAGATATCATATCAAACCCTTAAAGATAGTGTTTCAGCCAAATTGATTCAGGCAAGTAGGCCTCAATGAGTCCACTGCAGATTGATTCCATATCTTATTGCGCAAAATGGCGCCCCTAAGCGCGTAATCCTAGGAACCATGATTGGCCTGGCAAGATCCGGGCTCTGCTTGTACTACTCCCACCATTTTGTACTGCGCAAAAAAACAACCTGTTCTGGCGCAAAAAGTAACAGCGCAGCCCGCACCGCCGCACTTGTTTTAGGGCCAGCAGGATTTGGACAAGCCAAACGCCTCTGGCCATCTGGGGTGAGACGCTGCCTTTCCCCTCGGGCAACCCTATTAGACAACACCGTGTCCTCGGCTGCGCCTGCGGGCCGCACCACTATTGTCGAATAGCATTGCCTCGCCTCCATCCGCGTTCGCCACTTGGCAGATCAGCAGGAACAGCCGCCTTCGTTGTCTGATCTGCAAATCAGCCCTGATTTTCCCAAATGGGAAATCAGGATCAATGAAATCGGTCTTAGTGCTGGATGAAGGAAGTGAGCCGAAAATTGCATGGTTCTGCCACCAGCGACAGCTAAGCTATTGATTTTGAATCAACTGGATTTTCTGAAACGCACAAGTTTTACCATTTACGACTCAAAGTATTGCCATCAAATCAGAGTAGTCAGAGTGCCTCCACCAGTCTTCAGTGCGACTTCTATAGGTGAGGCACCTATCTTTGATCGACTCCCACCAAATCGGAATAGGAACGCTCGCCGCGAGTGATTTGTCGTTTGAGGATGTTCTTTGCAGCTTTTACTTTACCCTCGCTCAGAAGCGCCGTGATCGCTTGATGCTCCTGGAACGACTTCTTCGTTCGATCAGAACGCTTGGACAGATGAGTCCGCATGGTTTGGACGATGTCGCCGACTTTTTGGTAACCATCACTCAAATAGCTGTTTTTGCAGTACCTGAAAAAGGCGTGGTGAAATTCTGCATCTAGTTCCAAGTACTGCTCGAATTCATCTGCTTCCCGCGCTTCAGACATCTTCGATACAGTATCTGCAAGTTCATCAAGCAGAGCGTTACCATTTTCTTTGACTGCCTGCTCCATAGCAGCAGCTTCGAGGATGAGTCTGTATTGGCAAAGCTGCACCACATCCTCTTGAGAAAGAGAGAATACAAAAGCTCCTCGATGAGGAAAGATCTGAACGAGCCCCTGAAGATTCAAAGCCGATAGCGCTTCGCGAATCGGAGTTTTGCTGATGCCCATGGCATTTGACAGCTTCACTTCCGGCAACGATTCACCCAATTGAAACGTGCCATTGATAATGCCTTTTCGGATGTGCTCTTCAGCAGTTTTACTCAACGAATCCGGTCGCTTAATCTGCAAAATCTCGGTCATTTTCACTTCGTCCTATTTCGTCTCTCTAACACAATAGCACATGTACGCTTGATTTCTATATTATATCTGATATCTCAGATAATAGATATAAAATAACCAAATCCGTGGGAGGATACCTTGTTCAAGAAATCAACATTGGCGCTTGGCGTCGTCATGTCAGCCGGGCTTGCTTTTGCAGCATCCGCTGAAACAGTCATTAAGGTTGGGCACGGCGCAGCAGAAGCGTTTCATATGCATCGCGCGCTACTGAAATTTGAAGAACTGGTCGAAGCTGGCTCGAATGGTGAGATCGACGTACAGATTTTCCCCTCGTCGCAGATGGGCCCGGACCGCGAGATGATCGAAGGTGTTCAAACCGGTGTTCTTGAAATGGCCATTCCCCCGTCTTCGTTCTTCGCAGGTTGGGATCCGGCCTTTGCAGTGATCGAACTTCCCTACATGTATGCTTCCAAAGACATCGCCTTTGATGTTCTTGATGGTGAGGCCGGTGAAGGCATGCTTGCACGTGTCGAAAACCAGGGATTGGTCGGTCTTGGCTGGCTTGAATTGGGAGTACGCAATGTGACCAACAATGTCCGCCCAGTTGCAACCCCCGCAGATCTCGAGGGTGTCAAGCTGCGCACGATGAAAGTTCCAGCACATGTGGCAACCTTCGAAACTCTCGGCGCCAACCCAACGCCGATGAACTTTGGCGAGGTTTATTCTGCCCTCCAGCAAGGCGTGATCGACGGGCAGGAAAACCCCCTGGCGATCATTACTTCGCAGCGTTTTTACGAAGTGCAGAAATACCTTTCGACCACGGGCCATGTCTTTGCGGTCTACATGCCGGTCGTCTCCAAGCCATTTTTTGACTCGCTGCCTGCGGAGCATCAGCAACTAATCCGGGACTCGATGGCTGCCGCACGTGACTATCAGGCAGAACTGGTCGCCAACGAAGATGCGGAACAACTGGAACAGATCCGCGCCGCTGGTGTCGAGATTCTGGAGCTGACTGCAGAGCAGAGACAAGCCTTTGCCGACAAAACAGAAAGCGTTCGTCTTCAATATCGCGACGAAGTTGGCGCCGAAGCCTACGACGCTTGGGTCGCGGCGGTGTCCGCAGCAAGCGGAAGCTGACCCACGGTTTACTCAGCCAATCCGGGCACCCGTGCCGAGCAGGTTCGGGCGCCCCTTTCGTTCAAGGGGAGGTGAACGATGTCGGTGATCAAATGGATCGATATGAACGCGGAAAAGGTCCTAGCCAGTGCGCTACTAGCCGCGATTGTCGTGTTGATTTTTGGCAACGTGTTCATGCGCTACATCATGAATGCCTCTCTTTCATGGGGAGAAGAGCTAACGCTTTGGCTGTTTGTCTGGTTCGTCTGGCTTGGCGTCAGCTATGCCTTTCACACCGGCGATCATGTGCGCATTACAGTCCTGCGCGATGTCCTGAGCGAGCGGGCAAGGCTTTACGCGGATGTTGTGATCGCGCTTCTGGTTCTTGGATTTCTGATCGCTCTGACAATTGAAGCTATCAAGCTGATCCGGCAACCCTTTGTGGCCAGCCAAACCTCAGTTGTTTTGGGGCTGCCAATCCCGATCCTGTATGCCTCAGCGCCGGTCGGTGCAGGCTTATCCGCGATCCGCGTCACTCAACATTTGATCCGAACCCTGCGTCTGATCGCAGGAACCAAAGCGTGAGGAACCCGGCATGCTTGCAACAACGCTTTTCCTGACGCTTTTCGCTCTTCTGCTCTTCAGCGTACCAATTGGCATCTGCCTAGGTCTTGCGACCATGACCGTAATGGTCTTCGTGGATGGCACGCCACCCATGGTTTTGCTGGCACGATCAGTGGTGACAGGCGCGGACTCGTTTCCCCTGATAGCTGTTCCTCTATTTATTCTGGCAGGCGACCTGATGCAGCACGGTGGAATGTCGCGCCGTCTGGTTGGGTTCGCCAATGCACTGATAGGTCATATCCGGGGCGGGCTGGCTTATGTGAACGTGCTCGCCTGTGTGTTCTTTGCCGCCATATCCGGGTCGTCCCCTGCAACCGTCGCCGCCATCGGATCAAACATGATCCCTGAGATGGAAAAGGTCGGCTATACGCGCAAATTCAGCGGCGCATTGACGGCGTCCTCGGGGATGATCGGCGTGATGATCCCTCCAAGCATCCCCTTCATCATCTATGGCGTTACTGCTGAGGTTTCGATCGGCAAGCTGTTCCTTGCGGGTGTTGTTCCCGGCATCCTCTTTGCCCTCATGTTCATGTTGGTCGCCCGTGTCCTGCTGCGAAAGGATGAGGTTGTTCAGCAATCGACAACCACGTTCTCAGGCCCGGGTGTTTGGCAGAGCTTCCGGTCTTCGATCTGGGCACTTCTGGTGCCTGTAATCATCCTCGGCGGCATCTACAGCGGTATCTTCACGCCGACCGAAGCCGGTGCGGTGGCCGTGGTTTATGCCGCCTTCATCGGCATCGTCGTCTATGGCGACATCACCCTGAAGGACCTGCCAGAGGTTTTGGCGGGCAGTGCAAAGACGAGCGGCACAATTCTGATATTGGTGATCATGGCGACCGCCTTTGGCAGACTGATCACGCTTGCAAGAATCCCGACAGAACTCGCCACAACGATCACCAGCCTGTCCGACAATCCGATCATTATTCTGTTGTTGATCAATCTGCTTTTGCTGGTGATCGGCATGTTCATGGAGACGATATCGTCGATCATCATCATGACGCCGATCCTGTTGCCGGTTGCAACCGCGCTGGGTGTCGATCCGATCGTCTTTGGCGTCATTCTGACGGTCAATCTGGCCATCGGATTCTGCACGCCACCTTTGGGCGTAAATCTGTTCGTGGCCAGCAGCATTTCAAAGGTTTCCATCGAAAGCCTCAGCCGGGCAATCCTGCCATTCTTTGCCGGCATGCTGATACTGTTGATGTTCATCACCTATGTGCCGGCAATTTCCCTAGCCTTGCCATCCCTTTGGTGACCGGCTGCGGCGCTTCAAACGTTAGACAACAAAACCAGAGGACCCGGATGGATCTGGACCTATCCCACCCGTCGATAGAAGACCTTCGGAAAACCGCGCGAAAGCGCATCCCGAAGTTTGCCTTCGAATATCTCGACAGCGCGACCGGCCGGGAACTAGGGTTAAAGGTGAACCGTGACGCACTTGATTCCATCAGGTTCATGCCGCGTGTTCTATGCGGCCGAACAAAGGCCGATCTGCAGACTACACTGATGGATAAAACATATGATCTGCCTTTCGGAATAGCGCCTGTGGGCATGTCCGGCCTGATGTGGGCGGGCGCAGAGCGGATGCTTGCAAAGGCGGCGGTCGCTCACAACATTCCGTTTTCGTTGTCCAGCGTGGCAGTAGCATCGCCGGAAGATGTGGCGCCCCACATTGGCCACAATGGATGGTTTCAGCATTACCCGGTGAACTCCGGTGAATTGCGCCGCGCAATGCTGCCGCGGATCAAGGCGGCTGGATTTCACACGCTGATCATCACAGTGGACGTACCAGAGGAAAGCCGGCGTGAACGACAACGTCGCGCCAACCTGACCGTGCCTCCAAAAGCTGACTTACGCACTCTGTTAGAAATGGCTTCACGTCCCGCATGGTGCCTCGCACATCTGCGCGAAGGTGTCATGCCACGCATGCGGTTCTTTGACGATTATGTCCCGACACGCGGGCGCGAAAGCTTTACCCACGCGGGTGCCTTGATCCGTGGGATTCCGGATTGGGAGTACCTGCGCGAGCTGCGGCAGGAGTGGGAGGGCAACTTGATCGTCAAGGGAGTCCTGCGGTCCGAGGACGCGCAGAAAATGGTGGCCGAGGGCGTGGACTGCATCTGGGTATCCAACCACTCCGGGCGTCAATTCGAAGCCGGACCCGCCGTGATTGATCAATTGCCGGATATTCGCGACGCGGTCGGAACAGATGTGCCCTTGATCTACGACTCCGGCATCGCCTGGGGTTTGGATATCATGCGCGCCCTGGCGAAAGGTGCAGATTTCGTCATGGTCGGACGCGCCTTTCAATATGCTGTCGCAGCGTTTGGAGTGCGAGGGGTCGACCATCTCGTTCACATCCTGAAAGCAGACATTGAGGCCAATATGAGCCAGTTGGGTGCTGAAAATCTCGACAACTTGGCCGAGCACCTTCTCAAGAGTGGCTGATCACCCTTCGCTAAGCACCGCGTATCACACACACCCGCTCGTCGCCTCGTCAAGCAATCCATTAACGATCAGATCCGCAGTTGAACGCGAACAAGCCATCGGCAGGTTATAGACCGTCGCCAGGCGGGTCAGAGCCTTAACATCAACGTCGTGAGGCATGGGCGACAGAGGATCGACAAAAAAAATCAGCGCATCCAGTTTATCTTCACAGATCATGGCGCCGATCTGTTGGTCACCTCCGAGTGGTCCACTTTTCAGGCAAGTCACATCCAGTTCTGGATAGGCTTGCTTAATGCGGCTGCCGGTTGTTCCTGTCGAAAAGACTTGCACGCCGGACAGGCGAGACTGTTGTAGACCCACCCATTCAACGATTTCGTCCTTTCGCGCATCATGAGCCACTAGCGCGAAACGCGGCGCATCACCGGATGAATTGTTCAACGTAGTCTTCTCCAAGTCCTACTTCCGCAAAGTGTTTTCGGCACAGATCAATCTTGGTAAAGACATCTTCGTAGCCAGTAACCTTGCCCCACGGATCAACATAGCACATCACGCCATTGACCTGAAAATATGTGACCATCTCTTCGACATCGTCCGGGACGACCAAAGTATGCGTCTCACCCGGCGGCTCAAAGACATAACCCCCTTCTTCCGCCACCCAATCGTGTTCCAGGTAATGCCAACGCCCTTTCAAGACAAAGCCGTGGACAGGTTGCGGATGGCGGTGCCGTGAAAGAACACCAGCTTTGCGCACTTTGAGAAGGTTCATCCAATAGCCTTGCGAGCGGTTCAGACAGAGCGGCCGGAACCAGACGTTTTCGGCCTGCGGAACCCATAGCCTGTCGTCCTCACTCATAGCGTTCGGGATCACGATCTCTTCTTGCGCATCCTTGGGGAACGGCAATTGATAAGGCATTCGGGCGGTGTCGTCGTCATTCATTGATATTCCTCACATAGCGAGATAGCCGCCATCGACCGGATAGATCGATCCGGTCACAAAGCTGGCATTTTCACTTAAAAGCCATTGCACAAGCGCGCCGACCTCTTCGGGTTTTCCCCAGCGTTTCATCGGCGTGCGCGCCATGATTCCGGCTGTTCGCGCGGAATCTTCCCGCAGGCCTTGGGTCATCTCTGTTTCGATCCACCCCGGCGCGATGGCATTGACCCGGATGCCGTCTTCGGCCCAGCGACCTGCAAGCGCCTTGGTTAATTGTGCAACGCCGCCCTTGGAAGCGGAATAGGCTGGAACCAAAGGCCCACCAAAGGTGCTGAGCATGGAGGCGGTATTGACGATGGCCCCATCTGTTTCCGCCAGCAAAGGATGTACGGCGAGGCAGCAGCGCATCGTACCGGTCAAGTTCACATCAAGCACCTTGGCAAATACTTCGATGTTGTATTCTTCTTCACGCATAAGAATACCTGCGCAGTTCACCAAAGCATCAAGACGCGTAAGATCGCTAAACACTGTATCGACGGAGACCTGATCAGTCACATCCAGGGTCTGTACCTTGATCCCGTCCTGGGGCACGAACGCATCCAACTCGGATTGGGATGCAGATGCAGCGATGACGGACCAGCCCGCCTCAGCCAGCGATCGCGCAACACCCGCACCGATCCCTCGCGTACCACCCGTAACAAGGGCCTGCTTCATCCAAGTTCCTCCAATACACTGGTGAAGGCGCGCGCGCGCCTAGCGATATCATCCAATGTATAGCTCGGTTTGAACAGTGCGGAGCCCAGCCCATATCCATCTGCACCCGCAGCATGATACGACGCCATCGTATCCGGCGTTATGCCACCTACCGCAGCGACGACTGCGTCTGCAGGCAATACGGCGCGCATAGCCGCTATGGCAGCGGGGGGCACCATTTCCGCCGGAAAGAATTTGAGCACCGAGGCTCCGATTTCCAATGCCGCAAAGGCCTCGGACGGGGTCATGACGCCCGGACACCAAATCAGACCCCGTGCGACAGCCGCGCGCCCGACGTCCGGATTCATATTGGGTGATACGATGATGCGCCCGCCCGCATCTGCGGCCGCCGCGACCTGATCCGTGGTCAACACTGTGCCAGCGCCGACTATGGCTTGAGCGCCATGTTTCGCAACGATCTGCGATATCGAGTCCAGCGGGTCCGGTGAGTTGAGCGGCACTTCAATAATCCGAAACCCGGCATTGAAGAGCACATCAGACACCGGGCGCGCATTTTCTGGTGCCAGCCCCCGCAAAATCGCAATCAGCGGATTTGCCGCAAGCGCTGCAGTAAGGTCAATCATCCGAGTAACCCCGCAGCGCGTGCGATCAGGAAATGCCCCTTTGCCACTATATCAACTGGCGCGCGACGACTTTCGAAACCGGCTATTCGAAGAGCAATTTCGTAGCGGTCTGACAAATCGCTACGTCCTACAACAGTGATTGTCCCAACTTCGTTCAATTCACCCGTTGCAGCAGCTACTTCGGTACCGATCAACAAACCTGACATGTAGTCAGCCGTTGCAACCTTTGGAATTTTGCCCATGAGAGGAAGCGTCCGGACATGGAAAAGGCTGTGCAGCAAGTTCGACGTTCCATCGAGGCCGGCTTTTACACCCATTGTGAACGCCTCCTCACTGAAGGTATCGTCCTTCATCAATGTCCCGAGGATTGTGTGCCCTTTCAGCGCAGAGAAGATCTCACCCGTCATGTAAGTCGAAAAATCCACGATTTTCCCGCCTGCAACCTGAACCCATTTGCTGTGAGTTCCCGGCATCACAAACGTACCTTCGCTTAAGCCCAGCGAAGAGGCCCCAATGATCTGGGTTTCTTCGCCGCGCATGACGTCCGGACCTCCGGCATGTTCGGTCGAAGCACCCGTTACAAAGTGAATGCGTGCTCCACTGGTTGCGTCATGAGGGACCAGAGCCCGTGCAAGACCGCCCGCGCCGAGCGGCATTTCGGCATAGCGTGTTTCAACCCAGCCATTGCGGCTGGTAATCATGCCAGATGCCAGGATAGGCAGGTTTGCCTTGGCCACCCAAGGGCCGATAAGACGATCAAGAACCGACTCAAAGGTTTGACCCGCAACCTGCATTATACCTTCAGGCGACGAGACCCCGTCGATCACCTCGCCCTCTGCTCCAATGAGAAAAGCACGGAACGATGAAGTGCCCCAATCGACGCCGATCAGCGCTGGCTCAGATGCGACCGAATTCATTCAGCAGATCCTCGACGGTTTTGCCTTGGGCCACCCATTTACGGGTTTCCTCCTCACGGTCAGCTTGCTCTTGAGCAAGGCGCACGGTTTCTTCGGCGATTTCTTGTGGAATCACGACGACACCCATCAGATCAGCTACGATGAAATCACCAGGATTCACGACGACGCCTCCGCAGGCAATTGGCACATTGATCGAAAGCTCTTCTTTACGTTCTGAGAACATCGTGTGCGTCCCACGCGGCGTGATCGCACGCGTCCAGATTGGCCAGTTGATGTCTTCCAGTTCGTCTGTGTCGCGCCCGGTGCCATCAACGATCATGCCGCGGATGCCACGGTTCTTGGCGAGACCGCCCATTAAACCGCCGCAAACTGACGTTTGACGATCACCACCCGCGTCCACGACGATCACATCCCCGGGTTGTCCCATTTCAAGCGCTTTCAAGGGGTCCACCAGATCGCCTTTTGAAAGCTGAACCGTCACGGCCTGGCCTGTCACCTTAGCGCGGAAAGCTGGCTTGATGGCGCTATCCATCACACCAGTTCGGTATTGCACATCCGCGAAAATGGCTGCGGCAGAGTACGCCTCTAACACCTTGTCGAATTTCTTGAGCAGTTCCGGGCTTCTTTCAAAATCATTGAAAACCCTAAGGTCCGTGCTGACTTCCGGCATTCTCTTCTCCTATTATGCGGTAGATACAGCCAATGCGTCAGCATTGACGGTGTAGTCGGGTTTTTGCCCTGTCAGGACCTTGGCCACTTGCGTGGCCGCGGTGACCCGCGCTGCGTGTATGGATTCCTCGGAATAGTAGGCTGAATGCGGCGTCACGAGGACGTTGGGCAATGTGAACAGCGGGTTGTCATCGGGCGTCCAATTTGCACGCTTGGCGGGTTCTTCTTCGGGGTCGTCGAGCCCCGCTGCGGCCAGACGACCCTCTGTCAGCGCCCGGAACAGCGCCTTGTTGTTAACTGTAGGCCCGCGCCCGGTGTTCACAAGGATCGCGCCCGGTTTCATGGCGGAGAATTCGGCGTCAGACAGAAAGTGATGCGTATCCGGCGTCATCGGTGCCTGCATCAGGACATAGTCAGATCGTGCCAGCAACTCGGGTTTGCTCACCAACTCGACCCCAAGCTTCGCGGCTACTTCTCGGGGTAAAAACGGATCAAATGCAATGACGGTAACCCCGAAGGAATGCGCCCGCGCGACGATGGCTTGCCCGATTTTACCCAGCGAAACAACACCCATCGTGCGTCCGCGCAGACGGTAAACAGGCTGCCCACTTTGCCATTTCCAAACCCCCGCATGCGTGGCCCGATCATAGTCCGGCAGCTTGCGAGCCAAGGTGAGCCAAAGGGCAATCGCGTGATCGGCGACTTCCTCGGTACAGTAGTTTTGCACGTTGGTGACCAGAATGCCTTTGTCCGTCGCCGTGCCGACATCAACGATATCCACGCCAACACCATATCGCGCGATGACCTCGCACTTTTGCATCCGCGTGATTGTTTCTTTCCCGATCCGAGCGTATTGATTCATCATCGCAGCGCAATGCGGCGCGACATCGAACAGGTCTTCCTGACGCTTGGCCTGAAGCGCGATCACTTCGGCACCGGCGGCTTCCAGGATTTCCTTCTCAACGGAGACGTCACCAAAATCGTAATCGGTGATCACGACCTTGGGTTTGTCCGTTTTAGGAGCAATGCCAGCGAGATCAGTCATAGGCACCCGCCGAATAGGTCAATTCGTACGAGTGACTGTAGAGCTCAAAGATATTCCCAAACGGATCTTCCATATAGACCATGCGATAGGGCTTTTCGCCGGGGTAGTACTTACGCACCTGTTGCATGCGCTGGCGGCCCCCCAGATCTTCGATGACCTTGATGCGACCTTCCAAATCCTCGTCCTGCACGCAGAAATGGAACAAGCCTCGCCGCCAGTATTCAAACGGGCGCTCCTCTTCGACAGTTTTCGGGAATTCGAACAACTCGATACCGACACCATCCCCCATCGACAAATGGGCGATGCGAAAACTTCCCCAGCCTTCTCCGAACACATCATCGCACATCTGACCGATGGCGCTTTCGTCGTGTAGTACTTCGGTTGGCTCCATCAACACGTAGAGACCAAATGCTTTGGAATAGAACTCCACGGCTTTTTCCAGGTCTGGAACCGTGATGCCGATATGAGAGAATGTAAGAGCGGCCATGGCAGGCTCCTTCTGTTAGCAGTTAAAGAATGTTACGTACGATGCCGCCTTCGATCCGGTGCGCAGAACCATTGGAGGCAGTGCTGGCCGAGATTGTGACGATCATGCGGGCGACCTCGTCTGGCTGGACGAAGCGTTGAATAAGGGAGGTTGGCTCATCCGATTTGAAGTAATTGTCGACGATCATGTCGAGCGGGTCACCTTTTTGATCGGCGAGGCCGTCAAAGTAGGCCTCGACACCTTCGGTCCAGGTTGGACCGGGCAGGATTGAGTTAACCCGGACTTTCGTCCCCTTTGTCAACTCTGCCATGCCACGTGTGAGACCTAACATGGCAGTTTTAGTAACGGAGTAATGCACCATCTGGGGTAGAGGTTTGACCGCTGCTTCGCTGGCCATGTTTATGATGGACCCTTCCCCTCGGCGTAGCATCTCGGGCAGGAAAATCCGGCTCATCCGAACGGCGGACAGGACGTTGATGTTGAAGTAGTGCATCCAGTCGTCATCGGTCAGATCCTCAAACGGTTTGACCGAAAAGATGCCGACATTGTTCACCAGCACATCAACTGTACCGCGCGCTTGCGCGAAATCCGCCAGAGTTTCCGCATCAGCGGTTTTTGTTAGGTCGGCCGCAATGCCTTCAACCTCGCCCAGAGATGACAGGTCATCGACGCAGGCGGACACTTCCGCCTCGGTTAGGCCATGCACGATGACCCGGGCGCCTTCTTCCAGGTAAAGCAGGGCAGTGGCTTTGCCGATACCGGAACCTGAACCGGTCACCAGGACCAGCTTATCCTTGAGACCTAGATCCATCTCAAGCCTCCTTCTTAACGTTTGATGATTGCTGCGATGACAAGCCGCCGAACATGCGCCCCATCAACGTAGAGATTTCCGCGCGCCACATATCTATTCCAACGGCCATCAAGATGATCAGGCCCAGCACGATGTTCTGAACAGAAGATGGTGCGGCGTTCAGGTTCAGACCATTCTGGACGATAACGATTGTCATCGCTCCCATCAGCGTGGCGAGAATGTTTCCACGACCGCCTGCAAGGCTGGCCCCGCCAACCACGGCGGCGGCAATTGCCTGCAGCTCCAGCGTCTGGCCATAGTTGGGCGAACCAGAATTGAGGCGCGCCGACATCAGGATGGCCCCGACAGCCGTCATGAAACCTGCGATGACAAACGTCGTCGTCTGCACCTTACGCACGTTGATGCCCGTCAGAACGGCAGCGGCTGGGTTGCCACCCACGGCATAGATCTCTCGGCCGAGTTTTGTGAAGTTCATCGTGAACGCGGCAAGGGCATAGAAGAACACGAGGTAGAAGAACGGCAACGGAACGCCGAACAGCTTACCGTAAAAGATCGGCTCCAACGCTGGATCCAGCGAAAAGATCGGCGAGCCATTGTTGAAGATCAGCGCAAGGCCTCGAAAGGCAATCAATGCCGCCAGTGTGGTGATGAACGACGGAATGCGCCCGTAGGCGGTTATCAATCCGATGAAAAGACCGAGCAACCCGCCAATAAAGAGAATGAGTGGCAGCGCCAAAACCAACGGAATACCGATGAATTTCAACAACTGCGCAAGGATCATGGTTAGCAAGGCCACCATCGACCCTGAACTCAGATCAATGCCCGCCGCGAAAATCACGATGGTAGATCCAATTGCAATCAACGCCACAATGCTCACCTGCAAGGACAGGTTCGACAGGTTGCCTGGGTTCAGAAAGCGCTCTGTCGTAAGGGCGACAATCAGGGCGACGATCACCATGGCTGCAAATGGCCCAATCAATTGAGTGTCAAAAATCCGCTTCATGCGAAAGCCTCCTCAGGCTTGGAATGGGGAATGTCGGCGGAAGCGCGCACTAGATCGTCATGAGTAAGCTCAGATGCATCGACCGTGCGCGCGATTGTGCCATGTTGTACAACGGCAATCCGGTCACTCATCGCCAGCAGCTCGTCATGGTCCGAACTGATCAGGATGATCGATTTTCCCGCACGGGTGAGCCTGTTGATCAGCTTGTAGACGGCGATCTTGGCGCCAATATCGATCCCCTGTGTCGGCTCATCGAGGATCAGGATGTCCGAGGCAGAGAACAGCCAGCGCGCGATCACGATCTTCTGCTGATTGCCACCAGACAGGAAATTGACCGTTTTTCCTTCGGCCTGGGTCGAGATTTCCAGATCGCGGATCAGATCATGGGTGGCTTGATCTTCCACCTTAAGGTTCAAGATTCCGAACCGGCTTAGCTCGCCTAAAGACGCTGCAGTGACGTTCCCGCTTGCGCGAAAGTTGAAGAACAACCCGTCAAACTTGCGGTTTTCCGGAACGAGGGCCAATCCAGCACGGATCGCATCGATTTCCCGGCGGAAGTGAACCGGTTTGCCGTTCAGCGTTACTTGCCCGGCAATCAATTCGTCGGTCCCGAACAGCGCGCGCGCAATTTCTGTGCGGCCACTGCCCAAGACGCCACCCAAGCCTAAAACCTCGCCTCGGCACAGTGAAAACGAAACATCTTTCACACCTGATTTTGTGGCCAGACCGGACGCCTCCAGCACAATATCATCGGTGGCGTTCTGCTCTTTAGGATAATGCTCACCAATGTCTTCACCAACCATGGCGCTGACAATCTCAGAGACAGTGATCTTGGTCTCACCACTTGCGCGCACAACGCATCCGTTGCGTAAGATCGTCACTTCATCGACGATCCGCTCAACCTCATCCAGCCTATGAGAAACATAGAGGATGGCGGTGCCGCGTTCGCGCATATTTCGCAAAAGCTGGTGCAGGCGCTCAATCTCATCTTCGCCCAATGCCGCAGTTGGCTCATCAAGGATGATCATACGGGCATCCATCGCGATGGCTTTCGCGATCTCGACCAACTGTTGCTCGCCTACCGACAGCGTACCGGTGATAGTTTCGGGTGAAACATCGACATCCATTTCCGCCAACACGCGGGCGGCTTCATCGTAGACCCTGGCCCAATCGATCACACCAAAGCGAGACCGAGGCATATTGCCAAGGAAGATGTTTTCGCCAACCGATAAGGTCGGCACGATCGAGAATTCCTGAAAAACTGTCGCGATGCCCAAATCGCGCGCCGCCTGCGGGTCGCTGATTGTGACAGACTTTCCATTGTACAGGATTTGGCCGCTATCTGGTTGCTGTACGCCGGACAAGGTTTTGATCATCGTGGACTTGCCACAGCCGTTTTCGCCCAGCAGCCCATGAATGGAACCGGGCATAAGCCGGATGCAGACTTTGTCGTTCGCCAAGACACCGGGATAGGCCTTGGTAATATCGACAAACTCCCAAAGGGGCGTTGCGGGTGTCATTGCGAATGCCTCGACAAAATGAAATTCGGTTGGTTTGCAACCCGGCAGCACGCACGCGCGCCACCGGGAAGCCGGGGAGATGGCTCAGTACTCTTTGGACGGTTGTGGGAAAAGCTTTTCAGGCTCTTGCAGCACACTGATCGCGCCATCCTTGTCCTCAATCGATGTGGGCGTTTCGATCCAGCCACCGGGATAAGACCCGTTAAGCGCATCAATAGTGGCGTGCATTGCTGCTTTACCCATCAGGAATGGTGAAGTGTTGACGGTTGCCGTGATGTTGCCCGCCGCGATCTCTTCAAGGCCGGACGTGTCGCCATCATTGCCCAATAGAACGATGTCATTTCGGCCGAGTGCTTTCGCAGCAAAGGATGCTCCAATGATCATGTAGTCATTCGCAGCAAAGATCATGTCGAGATCGGGGTTCGACTGCAGGATATCCATGCCAGCTGTGTTGCCGCCTTCGACGTTCCATTTGCCATCGATGGATACAACGACTTCAAAGTTGTCGTTGCCCTCAATGCCGTCAAGAAAGCCACCGACCCGCTCGGTTGAGTGATACCCTGGCTGCCCTTCGATGATGCCGACCTTCAATGGTTGATCGCCATAGGTCTCGATGGCCCAATCAGCGATGGCCTGAGTACCATTGCGCTGAGAATACCCGACCACACCGTGGATCGGAGTCGGAAAGTTCGGGATGTCCGAGTTGATCATCAAAACAGCCATGCCCTTGTCAACGGCCTGCTTAAGTAGCGGCGCCGCAGCAAATTCATCATGCGTTCCAAAGATGATCGCATCCACATCCTGTGTCAGTACATCCTGGATCATACCCATCTGACCGTTGATATCCGCGCCAGACTGAGGCGCAAGCATGAAGACTTCGACCCCGGCCTCCGCAGCGACCGCTTTGATGCCCTCACCAATGGCGATGTAGTAGTTGAACTCGGTAGCCGGTGGCATATACGCGATCCGGAACGTGTCATTCTTGGGTTCAATCGCATCAATCGCAGCCTGTGCCCCGTCCTGCAACGGCACCGGTGTCGGATAGTTCTCGGCCATTGCGACCGTTGCCAGCGTGACGAATCCCGCGGCAAGCGTAGTGCTCATAAGCGTTTTCAACATTGTTTTCTCCTCCAGAAATTCGTTGGTTATCCGTTGAACGGCGTGTCGATCACGCCACGAATGCCGGGTTTCACGGCGAAGAGACCGCCGGATTCCGGTTCTTTTGATAAAGCGGCTTCGTCACTCATCAGCCGCGATGTCGTTATGAAAAGCGTGTCGAGGTCTGGACCGCCGAATGCGCAACAGGTGGGCTTCCAGACCGGCACCTCGATCACGCGATTGATCGTGCCGTTGGGTGCAACACGCACAACGCGATGGCCTTCCCATTCGGCATTCCAGACACCGCCTTCTGCATCCACGCAGGACCCATCGGGCAGGCCGGGTTCGTCCTGGAAAGAAACATGCATCCGACGGTTCGAAACAGATCCACTATCAGTGTCGTAGTCGAACGCCACGATTTCCCGATCCGGGGTATCGGCAAAGAACATTGTAGTTCCATCCGCCGTGAAGCAGGTCGAATTGGCGCAAGACACCCCTTCGATGATTGTGCGCACGTTCAGATCCGTGTCGACGCAAATAACCGACGAATCGGCATTACCTGAGACTTCGTTCATCCCCCCGACAATCAACCGCCCCTGACGATCAGTCCGCCCGTCATTCAACCGCGTCTCCGCGTTATTCGACTCGAATCGGGTGACGAGGGATTCTTCTTTCATGGCCTGATCGAGCAAAACGACACGATCTGCATAAGCAACGATCAGCCCTCCAGAGATCCGCGGAGCAAAGCAACATACGCGCTCTGGCATCTTATGAGACGTGCTTTTCGAAGTTACCGGATCAAATGAGAAAAGCGCGCTGCCTTCGATGTCGGTCCACCAGACAAGCCCATCGGCGGGATTCCAGAAAATCCCTTCCCCGTGCTGGTTCTTGCAGTCAACCACCAACTCTGCGCGCAATTTTTTGACCTCCATTATCGCATTCTGATATCTGATATACCAGCTTGCCTAATCTGGTGTATCAGATATCTTGCATCTAGCAACACCTTTTTTGGAGATATCCCCAGATGGCCCTTGAGAGACCCAAATCATTGCGTGAACTCGCACTGGAGCATTTGCGGAACAGCATTATCGATGGCTCCCTGAAGATGGGTCAGATTTTGTCGGAGCGAAAAATCTCCGAAGAACTGGGCGTGTCTAAGTCACCGGTCCGCGAGGCGCTCGCTCAATTGCGTGACGAAGGGTTGGTCAGTATCGAACCGCAAAAAGGCGCACGCGTGTTTTCCTTGTCTGAACCGGAAGTCACCCAAATCTGCGACTTCAGACAAGCGATCGAAACAGCCGCCTTCGAACTGGCATTGTCGCGTGACCCGGAAGGACTGGCCAGTGAAATGCAACGCGTCGTGACGGAAATGGAGCGAGAACGCAGGCGAGGCAACGAGAAAGGCTACCTTTCACTAGATACCACGTTTCATCAGTTGATCTTCGAACATGCCGGGAACGATTATTTGACGGCTAGCTATACCCGATACATCGGTAAGATTGCAGCACTACGAACCCACCTGGCGAAGCTGCCGCAGCACACCGAACTCTCTTTTGATGAACATGCGAAGATTGCGATTGCAGTGCGCGAAGGGGACATGGCCAAGATCAAGTCTCTTCTTACGGCACATATTGATCGCACGCGGCAGGCCTACAAGAGCGCTGCAATTGTTCTCGAAGGAGCCGCTGCGCCCTGACGCATAGAACAGCTGAGTTTTTGAAGGGGGGCGGGCCATATCGGCACCGCCCCTTTCTTGTTCCGCTTCACCGCTATCTCTTTTTGATTGACATCTGAGATATCAGATGCCAATCAAAAAGCGGGAGGAGCTTTGTATGACACCTGCAATGGAACATGGCGCACTGAGGTCACAGCCACTGATTCAACTGGAAGCGGCTGGCAAAAGCTTCGGAACGAATATTGTTTTGGACGGTGTCGACTTCGAGTTGAGACCCGGTGAAGTTCACGCGCTTTGTGGTGAAAACGGTGCTGGGAAATCCACCTGCCTCGGTCTTCTTTATGGACTTCACCAGCCCACAGCCGGGCGAATCCTGTGCGATGGCAACGAGCAGCTGATTGAAAGCCCATCACATGCGCAATCACTCGGTATTGGCTGTGTCTTTCAGGAACTCAGCCTCGCCGGTGTCCTCTCCGTAGCGGAAAACATCTTCGCAGGCCGCGTACCCACCCGGTTGGGTGTCGTCAACTGGCCTGAATTGCGTCGTCGGGCGGAAGCGTTGTTGGCGGAGTTCGGTCTGGATATTGATGTTTCCATGCCGGTTGACGGCCTTCCGATTAGCTCCCGCCAGATCGTAGAAATTGCCAAGGCGTTGTCACTGAACTCCCGCGTCCTGCTTTTGGATGAGCCAACTTCAGCATTGGCACCCGATGAAGTGGACGCACTATTCGACGTCTTAAAGTCCCTTACAAAGAAGGGGATTGGCATCGTGTATGTCAGTCACCACATGGCCGAGATCTTCCAGATTTCAGACCGCATCACTGTTCTGCGCGACGGACACCGCATCAGCACATTGCCCGTGTCAGAAACCTCACAGGAAAAGGTCGTTGCCGAGATGATCGGCGGCGCACATCCCGGTGATGTCACCCGTTCGGATCAAGGCGGCGGCAACGAAGTTTTGAATGTAAAGAACCTGACGCACCCCGGCGAGTTTGAAGACATTTCGTTTTCCATAAAAGCCGGAGAGATCGTTGGTATGGCCGGTCTAATGGGCGCCCGCCGCAGCGAGATTGTCCGGTCCATCGCTGGACTGATGCATGGCGCGACAGGCGAAATCAGATTGCATGGCAAGCCAGTCAGCTTTGCGTCCTTGCGGCAAGCGATGCGCGCTGGTGTCGGGTTTGTCCCCGAGGAACGCAAGACCGAAGGTCTATTTCTGGAACAATCGCTCAGCGACAACCTGATTGCAGCCAGTCTTTCCGAACACACGTCTGTCGGTTTCATACGTGCCAGCACAATCAAAGCTGCGAGCCAGGCCGCCATTGACGCCTTCAGTGTCAAAACCAGCGGGATTACCGAACTTGTTGGCGATCTGTCAGGGGGCAACCAGCAAAAGATCATGCTGGCCAAATGGCTCAAACGTTCTCCAGCTCTTCTGATCATCGAGGAGCCCACAAAAGGTGTTGATGTCGGGGCTAAATTTCAGATTCACACAGAGCTTTTACGTCGAGCCGCCGAAGGTATGGCCATCCTCGTGGTGTCATCCGATTTCCCTGAACTTGTCTCTCTCTCTACGCGCATTCTTGTGGTCCACGACGGTCGCCTCATGGGCGATGTTGCGGCGGTTGACGCAACCGAGACCACGCTCCTTCAATTGGCCGCCGGAAACTCTGTTCCATCGGTGGATGCAACCCAAACCAATCAATCAGGAGTCGCGACTTGACTATGACAGCTCAAGCCAATTTGCCCATGAAACCACCCCTGTTGCGCCGTGTCCTGCAAGCCTTTGTTGATATTCGTGAGCTGACGCTGATCGTCCTGATCGCCGCCATCATCATCGTGATGTCCAACATCAACCCCTACTTCCTGAGTTTCTCGAATTTTCGCGCGGTGGCCGTGGGCATGGCACCGACCGCGATCATTGTGATCGGCATGGCAATCCTGCTTGCATCCGGTGGTTTCGATCTGTCGGTTGGTTCGGTGATGGCCCTGTCTTCCACCGTCGTCGCCATGCTGCTTTTGACCGGTATGGCAATCCCGCTCGCCGTAGCATGCGGGCTCATTCTAGGTGGCATGGTGGGCGTGGTGAACGGAGTGCTGGTGACCGGCCTCGGGATCAATCCGTTGATCGCAACGCTCGGAACGATGTCGATCGCACGCGGTATTGCCCTCGTATTGACCGAGGGGTTTTCAGTATCCAGCCTGCCGGCGTCCTTCGCCTGGATCGGCAAAGCTGACATCGGCGGCTTTCCGGTGATTGTCTTGTTCACCATTCTGCTGGTGATCCTGTTTGACCTGGCCGTCCGCCATACGCGTTTCTTCCGTCAGGTCTATTTCATTGGTGCCAATGAAAAAGCCGCGATGCTATCGGGCATCCACGTCACACGCGTGCGCATCATTCTGTACGCACTGACTGGTATTCTGGCTGCTCTGGCGGGTGTCTTGCTGGCCTCCCGCTTGATGAGCGGTACGCCCACGGCCGGCAATGGCATCGAACTGCAAGTTCTGGCGGCGGCCGTCATCGGCGGCGCATCTTTACGAGGAGGAGAAGGCACTATCCTCGGAGCTTTCCTTGGCGTCGTTTTCGTCGCGTTAATCAACAACACAATGACGATGCTTGCCGTATCGATCTACTGGCAAATGATCGTCATCGGCGGTGTACTCGTTACAGCAGTCGCCTTGGACATGCTGATCCGAAGCAAACGGGGTTAGGCCCGAAGCTCTCCAAAACTCAACAACAACCAAAGATCCAAAACAGGGAGACTACGATGACCGAATTGAAAGTAAATCGGCGCAAGCTGCTGACAGCGGGCACGACTGCGGGACTGGCCGCCGCTTTCGGACTGCCCATGCTGTCCACGGAAGCCATGGCGCAAGCCGCTGGCAAGGAATACGTTTTTCTGTCCATCGTCACACAAGTGCCGTTCTGGGTGGATTATCGCAACGCGATGGAAGATCTTGAGGAGTTGATGGGCATCAAGGCCACGTTCACGGGCCCCCTAGATTTTGACACTGCAGCGCAAGCACGCCAACTGGACGAATTGATCGCCAGACGCCCCGCAGGTATCCTCATATTCCCCGGTGATCCGGCTACTTTGGCACCCGGCGTTGAACGCGCGGTCGAGGCCGGGATTCCAATCACGTGCTGTATAGGTGACATCCCCGACAGCCCCCGATCCACGTTCCTTGGCATCAACGGCGTTCAGGCAGGACGTGTCGGCGGCGAGATGCTGGCGCAAGCGATTGGCGGCCAGGGGAAGGTCATCCTCGGCACGTTTCCCGCTCCTTCCACGCTGGAGCGGGTCGAGGGTTACAAACAAATCTTCGCTGAGAAATACCCGGATATCGAAGTCGTCGATGTTGTGAACGACAAGGCCGACCCGTCCTATGCTCCGACAGCCTATCTTCAAGCCATTCAGGCAAACCCCGATATTGTTGGCATTGGCGGCACAGACGGCGACAGCGGCAAAGGCGCTGCGATTGCGGTCAACGAGGCGGGTCGCAAGGACATCAAGATCGTCGCGATGGATCGTAATGACGACATGCTGCCCTACATCGAAGACGGCACCATACACGGTGCTGTGGCTCAGAAGTCCTATTTGGAGATATTCCTCGCCTTCCACATGATGCATTGGCAAAATACCGATGCGTTGAAGGTCTTGCCGGATTGGAAGGCCGCCGGGATCAACCCGCTGCCTGAACGCGTCGAAACCGGGGTGATGCCGATCACGTCCGAGAATGTCGCACAGTTTAAGCACGTCTAAATTTTCATCCCGGCGCGGCCATGTCGCGCCGGAACACCGTCAGGGAGCAAACATGCCGGACAGATGGAGTGTTCTTCAGCTACAGCAGTGTGATCTGCGACTGACACTCCTGCCAGGCATCGGCGGCCGTCTGTGGGACGTGAGTTTTCAAGGGAGCTCACTCCTCTTTCAAAACCCAGATCTTGACGGAGTGGAGATCGACGACACCCGGCTCGCCGATTTGCCTACATGCTCTCCACAATTTGGCTTTCCACTTTGGGGAGGCGAGAAGACATGGATCGCCCCGGACTCGTCTTGGGAAAACGGCGCTCCGTTTCCCGTGCTGGACAGCGGCTCCTATCAGATCACTTCTAGAACCAGCACTCGCATCGACATGACCAGCGCCGTCTGTCCCATATCTCACTTATCTGTTTCGCGTCGCATCACACTGACTTCTGAGAAGAGCTGGGACATTGAACATATCGTTGCCAATCATGGAACTTCCTCGCGTTTGACTGGCATTTGGTCGGTCATGATGCTTAACACCCCAACCAAGATCGGCGCCGAAATGGATCATCCTGCGTTTTATCCTGTTTTCGGCTCTGCCGAACAGATGGTTGCAACGCACAGCAGAAGCACTGTCGTGGATTGTAGCAGACTGCAGGAATTCAAGATCGGACTTCCGAACCCCAACAGCCGGACGCTGATAAAGTGCGGAACGGATGGACCTTTGTTGATGTGCTCAGTACCGGAACCTCGGCAAGGTGACCGATTTGCGCATCACTATCCATTCGAGGTCTTCAATTCAGGCGATTACGCCTACTGTGAAGCAGCGTGGCACTCCCCCGTGCGCAACCTCGCCCCAAATGAAAGGCTGAGTTTTAGGCAGATGTTCCGCGTCTTGACGGACGAGGACCAGCCACAAATGCCAGCGGGTCTTACAAGCAACAAGGAATTCCTGTTATGCATGTCCTGATCACAGGCGCTGGTGGACATCTTGGGCGCAAACTGTTCGACACGCTCGAAAGTGATCCCGACTACACGGTTTCCGGCATCGACATCCGACCCGCCGATCATCCCAATATTCACACTGCGGATCTATCTGATGATAGCAGTTGGATCAGCTTGCTCGAGGACGTGGACGTAGTCGTGCATCTTGCCGGTGACAGAGAGCCGGCCGCCACTTGGCCCTCAGCGATCAAGCACAATATGGATGCAACCCTTACACTCTATCACCATGCGGTCGCCATGGGTGTCAGTCGCGTGGTTCTTGCCAGTTCCAATTGGATCCATGGCGACAAAAGATTCACGCATGTAGCGCTCAACAGTAAGACACCACCTGGCCCGGTGAACGCCTACGGAATGTCAAAACTGTTCTGTGAACAGACAGGAGCTTACTTCGCCGAGCATCACGGACTGTCTGTCATTTGCCTGCGTATTGGCTGGACGCAATGGACCCACAACAACCAACCCGGCACGCATATGGCGATGGGCCGATGGGGCCAGGAAATGTGGTTGAGCGATCGGGATTTCCTAAGCGGCATGCGCGCCGCAATTGATGCAAAAGACGTTTCCTTTGCAGCACTGAACTTGATGTCGAATAACCCGGGCATGCGTTGGGATATCACCGAAACGCAGAAAGTGATCGGCTATTCTCCGAAAGATGGGAGCCCGGCAAAAGTTACCACAGGCATTGCCTATAGGTCTGCGCTGAAGCGCCTGTTTGCAGTCCGTATCCCCGATTATTTCACCACACGTTTTCCGGATTGGTAAAGTACAAGGCCCAGACATTGTTGTTGCTTTGGGCATTCAGTTTCCGAAACCTAGCCTTGAGGTAAGCGTTAAGAAGGTCAACGTTGTTCGCATTGCGGTTGTCGACGCCCCACGTCAGGAACGGCAGATTTCGCAATCTTCGGCTGAATCGCTGCGCTGTAACAAACTGCGAACGTCCTGAACCGGTGTTATGTGAAGCGATCTCTGGTTGAGTAGTGGCGATTCAGTGGGACTAATGCCAGTGGCTCTCTAGCGGGACAAACACAGACACATGATCAGCGTCCGCTTTAAAGCTCATTTCGTTCGCCATCGAACAGTTATTACTGGCTGCATTCATTTTCTGTCTTTAATCTGTCTTGCATGGCAATCGAACCGAGACTGGATATAATCGGGGCCGCGCTCGCCGATCCCAGCCGATCCCGCATACTGTGCGAACTGATGGACGGGCGCGCATTCACCAACAAAGAGCTGGCTTGTGCGGCCAAGATAAGCCCGCAGACCGCGAGTGCCCATTTGAAGCAACTCGAAATTGCCGGTCTGACCGCTTCTTTGCGAAGCGGTCGGCATGTTTATCACTGGGTGGCAAGCGCTGACGTTGCCCAGGTGCTGGAAGGATTGGCTACCCTGTCACCGACCGACCACCTGTCTCGGCCCGGCCGGATCGCGACAGACACACAACGCGCACGCAGTTGCTACAATCATATCGCTGGTAAGCTCGGCGTCCTGATGACGAAGCGCCTTGTTGCCCTTAATGTGCTGAATCTCAAAGATGACGCTTTGACATCCGGACCTCGCTATCAGGATTTCCTCGATGATATCGGGATCGAGCCGCCACCTGTTTCATCGGGGAAACCTCCGGCAAAACTCTGCCTTGACTGGACAGAGCGTCGGCACCACATTTCCGGCCCGCTGGCCACAGCGATCATGCAGAAGTCACTGACAGCGAACTGGCTGGAGCGCAGGACCGGTAGTCGCGCTCTTACCATTTCCGACGACGGGTTCGATGCGCTCGAACGCTGGTTTGGCCTGAGCAGAAAGGCTCTGGACGGCTCGGACGACAATTGACAGTTCGGCCGATAACGAACCGTCCTTTTCCACAGCTTCGCCAATACGAGCTATTTCGGCAGAAGCTGCTGGAGATAAACGTGACATTGCCCAAACTCGAAAATGACAGGTTCGTTCCTGAAAACGGTCTGCGGATCGTCGTCCAGGTGCCAGATACACATGCGCAAAAGATCATTGACGCGGTGCTGGTCGATGACGTTCTGAAATATGGCGACTACGATTGCGTCACCTATCAGACCGCGCCGGGAATGCAAAAATTCAGATCCCTGGGGAGTGGGCGCAACATGGCAACCTCAAAGGTTGTCGAGGTACCCTGTGTGGAACTGTCATTCTTTCTGGACAGTAACGAAGCCAAAACCGTGCAGGTTCTAAGAAACATCTATTCATCACACCCCTACGAAGAGCCGGTGATCTTCGTAGAACCGTGCATGCGGACGCTTCATATCCGGGGAATGGACGAGGACAATCCTAACAGGTTCTGGAACAACGAGACCGAAGATTGGGTGCCAAAAGAGCACTGGTAAGTGAGGTTGAACTCAGCAATCTCCGAACCCCAACGAATAAGTAGGAAGGGCTCCTTTGGAACCTTCGCCGCACGCTGTACTAGGGTCCGGTTTTGATTTCCTGGAAACAAGGCAATAGCGGAAAGCTCCTGCACATCGCGGTTCGGGTGTTATATGCACCGGTCTCTCGTTGAATGCCCGATCTGCTGTCACATGCCTTCGATAATGGCAATTCTGGCCGTGGCATTTTCCCTAACGATGTACCGCAGCAAGTTATTACCCTCGGCCATGAGGTCGAGGCGATCTTCGTTCTTTTTCACCACGGCTGCCCACGCCATTTGATCGTGTATTAAATCGTCAAGGATCGCTATGCGTTGTCCACGGCCCATTTCCTTGGTTTTGCTTTTTAACACCAAAAGTCTATCAATATGCCCGATGAGGTCAGGTGCCAGGTCCTGATCTTTAATGAGCTCATGCAGGTTCATCGGCGGCGACATATCGGGTACCGTAGGTTTTTCGTATGCGTCTCAGGGGGCATTCTAGCAGACCTAGAAAACTGTTGGTTCGGCCCATAAGAGACATTCGGCACCCTGCTGGCATTCTGCGGTCGCAGCCCGAATTCCGGTCATTCGCTGCAAGTGCAAACTTTGGCGCTGCTCGAACTCACACATTGCGGGACTTTATTGTCATTATTTAGGACGACACAAATGACCGCTCGAAGGAAGCTGGCATCAAACCCAGACGCTGCTGAACTTATCATCGTAACAACTTTGTGATCGCAACGACCAAAGTATATCTTGTTCAAGATATCTACCAACTAGTAGGTTGGTATTTATTCCCAAGGAGAACAAAATGAAAATCTATGATACTGAGGGTTTCCCAAACCCCGCACGTGTGCGCATTGCGCTTGCTGAAAAAGGCGCAACAGACCAGGTCCAATTCGTTCCGGTTGACGTGATGGGTGGCGAACATCGCACCGAGGCCTTCAAAGCCAAGAACCCCGATGCCGTTGTGCCCTGCCTTGAGCTGGCGGACGGTACACATATTTCGCAGTGCAATGCGATTACAGAATATATCGACAATCATTTCGAAGGCCCGTCGCTGACCGGAGAGACACCAAAACAACGTGCGCAAATTTCGATGATGAACCTGCGTGCAGAAAATGGTCTGCTGAATGCTGTGGGAACCTACTTTCACCATGCCACACCAGGTCTTGGTCCAGACCTTGAGACCTATCAATGTGCTGAATGGGGTAACAAGCAAAAGCAAGTTGCTGGTCAGACAATGGCTTACTTGGATGAAGTTCTGGCTGACAATGAATATCTGGCAGGTTCTGAGTTTTCGGTTGCTGATATCACGGCGTTTGCCGGTCTTGCCTTTGCGGACTTTGCCAAGGTCGACATTCCAGAAACACTCTCCAATCTGGCGGCATGGCGGGCAAAGGTCTCGGCACGGCCCAGCATCGCAGGTTAAAGACGCGATACCACTCAAGCCGAAAGGAAAAACATGGAACTGAACGCAGACTTTAAAACACGCGTGGTTGTTCACTCTGAACAGCTTGAGTGGAACGCTTCGCCTATGCCCGGTGTGGATCGGCGTATGCTGGACCGCATCGGCGGCGAAGTTGCCCGTGCCACGACGATTGTGCGCTATGCGCCGGGCAGCAAGTTTTCGGAACACACCCATACAGGTGGCGAAGAATTCATCGTGCTTGATGGTGTATTTCAGGACGAACATGGCGACTTCCCCGAAGGGACATATGTGCGCAATCCTCCCACCACTGCACATAAGCCGGGGTCAGAGCCGGGCTGCACGATCTTTGTAAAGCTGTGGCAGTTCGACATGGCCGACCGCAATCAGTTTCGCAAAACCATGGCCGAAGAACTGACCGATCCTGTGGATGGTGTCGCAACGGCTGAACTACACCGTGATGCGCGTGAAACAGTGACCTACAGCCACCTTGATGCAGGCGCGACACTGGAAAATACCGATGTGGGTGGGATCGAAATGCTGGTGATTGCCGGTTCCGTCACCGAAGGCAGCGATACGCTTGAAAAAGGAGCATGGCTGCGACTGCCGGAAGGCGATCAACTGTCTGCAACGGCTGGCCCTGATGGGGCAAAGCTGTGGATCAAGACGGGTCATTTGCCCCACGCCAAACCGCCTGCCGTCTGATGAGTGTTGAAAAACCTTTGGTCCTTGTGGCCGGCGCGGGGGCTGGCCTTGGTCAGTCCCTGTTGTCCCGTTTCACAAAAGATGGCTTTGCTGCCGTTGGCTTGGGACGCACGCAACCTGAAACGGTGATTGGCCAGTTCTTTGAGATGGACCTGACGGACCAGAGTGCCGTTCCCAGCATCCTGGCACAGGTTATTGCAGAACATGGCCCGCCTAAGGTTGTGATCCACAACACGAGCGAACTGATCATCGCGCCTTTCGCAGAAACCCGGCTTGCTGATTATCAACGCACGTGGGGATCCATGGTGCAGTCTGCCATTTTGCTTGCCCAATCGACACTGCAACCGATGGTCCGCGCTGGCGGTGGTACGTTCATTGTATCTGGCGCCACAGCGTCCTTGCGGGGTGGTACAAGATTCTCGGCCTTTGCCAGCGCAAAATTCGCCTTGCGCGGCCTGACGCAATCGCTTGCACGGGAGTATCAACCAGCAGGTGTTCATGTCTGCCACGCGATTCTGGACGGTATCATTGATACAGCGCGATCTCGGGACCTGCACAACCTTGATCCGGGCAAGATGATGAAGCCCGAGGACATCGCAGAGGCCTACTGGGGCCTCGCCCACCAACCCAAATCCACATGGACGCACGAGCTTGATCTGCGTCCGGCATCCGAAGGGTTCTAGCGCATGCAAACGCTGATTGTCGGCGGCGGGTTGTCAGGGCTTGTCTTAGCCGAACGTCTTGAGGCGCAAGGGCGCGACTATATGCTGCTTGAGGCCCGCCCGCGGTTTGGCGGGCGAATCATGACGCAGCATCTCGAGGCAGGCTACTTTGACATGGGGCCTGCCTGGTTCTGGCCGGGCCAGCCACTTATTGCAGCTCTGATTGATCGGTTTGGTCTGACAAAGTTCGAACAATTCGCCGATGGCGCTCTGACCTTTGAGGATGAAAATGGCAACGTGCAACGCGGGCAGGGTTTTTCATCATTGGAAGGGTCATGGCGGCTAAAGGGAGGGTTGGCTGCTCTGACAGGCACACTGGCCAACCGCCTGCCGGATCATCGCAAACAGCTAAACGCGCCGGTTGTCAAACTGGATATGTCCGGCGATCAATGCATTGCAACAACGGCAAAGGGCGAACAGATCCATGCGGATCAAGCTGTCCTCGCTGTGCCCCCACGTGTTGCGGCGGAAATCGCATTTTCGCCCGCATTGTCTGCCGAAGCCACCCAAACCATGAAAGGCATCGCGACATGGATGGCAGGTCAGGCCAAGGCTGTTGCGGTGTACGACAAACCATTCTGGCGCAAACAAGGACTGTCCGGTGATGCAATGAGCCGGAAAGGACCGATGGTCGAAATCCATGATGCATCCCCCCCTAAGGGCGGACCATACGCGCTCTTTGGCTTCATCGGTGTACCGCCCCAAGGTCGCGCGGACGAACAACTGCTGCGTCAGCACCTGCACGCTCAATTAACACGGTTGTTCGGGCCTGAAGCCGCCGAGCCCCAAAAGCTCTACTTGAAAGACTGGGCCATTGATCCCTACACTGCAACTGAGGCGGATAAGGCACCGCTATATGCCCATCCGACATACGGTCTACCGAAGGCGATGAGCAATCTGAGGAACGGAAAGCTGCATTTCGCAGGAACAGAGGTCGCCCCGGTTTTCGGCGGCTATATCGAAGGTGCTTTGGAAGCGGCAGAGAATGTCCTACACAGCCTAAACGACCAAAATCTTGGATAACACATGGCGACCGACACCAAGACAACTCTGCTCAATTCGGCTGAACGGGCCGCGCGCAGGCGTGGCTTTGATGGGTTCAGCTATGCCGACCTGGCCGCCGACGTCGGAATCACAAAGGCCAGCATTCACCATCATTTCGCCAGCAAGGCAGCTTTGGCCGTCGCGCTGATGCAGCGGTATTATTCAGATTTGGAAACCGCCTGTGGCGAGATTGATCAAGACCATGCAACAGGGGCGACGCGCTTGGCCGCTTTGATCAAGCGGTATCGTGGCGCACTTGAAGGTGGTCAAAGCTTGTGCCTGTGCGTGTCTTTTTCGACCAGTACAGAAAATCTATCAGCAGACACGATTGCCGAGATGAACCGTTTTCGCACAATGATGACCGAATGGCTTGCGAGGGCATTTTCACTGGGTCAGGGCGATGGAACGATCCTACATGTTGCCGATCCGGCAACAGAAGCCGCCGCAACACTGCCTTTGCTCGAGGGCGCACAACTGGCAGCCCGAGTGGCACAGGACCCGCAAAGGTTTGAAGCGGCAGTCCAGATTATGTCCAAGCGATTGGTTCAATAAACCAATGCGCAACCCTTCGTCCTGACACTGGCTTTTGTCCGTTAGGACTTGAGCACGTTCAAAAACAGACATTGCTGCGCTCTGCAGCATTGGTCGTTTTGGGCTCTTTCAAGACCTTGGGTGCAGCGCAGCATTTCGGTTCAAGAACCACTAGCCATCGATTTGAACGGCCCATAGCCGACATCCATCAGCCCTTTGAAATATTGCGTTAGCAACCCGCATTTCAGACATTCGCTGCGATTGCGAAAGCTAGCCTAGGTGAATTCTCACTCCGCGGTCGAAAGTGGCATCGCTACCTCAGACTTGTCTCATTCATTGCTAACCTTTCTAAGGCTACAACAAACTCCATCCAGCTATCGATGCCGGAGGTCAAGATCTGGGGTCAGGCACGAAAACAAATCTGACGGCATATGCGAATTTGATTCTCTAAACCTTTTTTCAATTGAATCGCGCCAATCAAACGACGTTCGTAACATCACAACCTTGTCTCGGGTTCGCCAACAAAGAATTTTAGAACCGATAAGTCGCGCCTAGCACAGGCCCCGACTGATCAAATGTAAAATCGTTGCCGTCGATTTCATGATCGAATGAGATATAGCGATAGCCACCGCGGATCAGCCACCTGTCGTTGATTGCGTAATCTGCCGTCAGCAGAATCTGCCAGGTTTCACTGTCGCTGCGGAAGCCTCCGTAGTCGACAAAACCGGAGCCCGTCCACTTATCCGAGAACTGTACCCGTGCTCTGGCGCCGATGACAGGGTCGGTCCAGCTATCGTCTGCCGTTGTTGTGCGCCCCGGTGCCGCGCCGGGTAGAAGGGTAAATTCCGTTTCGGTGCTGAACCACCGGAAACCCCCGGCGACGTCAACGGTGATAGTTGGCGCTTCATACACTCTGTAGCCAACATAACCACTCAGGTATTGTGTGGTAAATGATGTCTCCAGACCCGAGCCGACAGGTCCAGGAGCGCTGTTGCTGAACGATAAGTCTGTGTAGTTGTAATCTGCAAGTATCAGCCAACGTCCGTTGGTGGCCGAGAACGCACTCATAAAGGCAAAATCGAGGTTTTCCAACGCATCCGAAAAGCTGAGCGTACCGTCCAGAGTGCCCAAAGGTGTGTCCAATGTAGTCTCTGTTTCCGGCATGAACAGGTAGATTGTGGCCTCATATGACCAATCGGATTGTTGAGCCGAAGCCACTGTGGCCACAGATGCAAAAAAAGCTACTCCGCAAGCGCAGCTTTTCACCCAAATTGACGAAATCATTCTGTCCCTCCCGTCAAACAATCAAGTTTGAATAAATGGTCTTTGGTTTGTGGTTGTTTGGCCATGGGCCTCATTCTACAGCTCCTTCGGTTGCCATCGAACCGCTGCCGACACGATTAATATCTGTGTTCGGGAAAAACTCGGACCAGACATGCCAGAATGCGCCTGCGCGCAGGGTTTCGACACGTTTTAGCTGACCCTGATCTGAATGGCCCCAAAAATCGCAATGGCTCACAGGTTGACCAAAGTCGTTGTACCAAACGCCTAGGCTTTCATACTTTGGATCCAAGCTGACCACGACATCTCGTCCGCCGACATTGGCATTCACGATCCACTCGTTCTCGACGATGAAATCATCAGTCCAGCAAACCGCATCCTTACCGATCGTAATTCCCCAAACGTAGGTTTTATTTGGTAACCGATCGTCTGAACGATCCATGTTGTCCATCACGGGCGCGTCTTCCTGATGCTGGCGTCCGATGCCCCAGCCAAACGTGATCTCGGTCATCATATCCAGCAGGCGCAAAAATGGGTTCGGGGATGGCTTGTTCAGAAATACCTCACCGTCAGGATAGGCCTTCTGAAACCCGCGGAACGTCATTCGAAAGGTTGGCCAGGGCTCCATTTGCGCTTCGGGTCGAAGGGGGCAGGCAGGACCGTCGGAGTTAGGGTCGCGGTCCGCCTCGCGGAAACCATAGATGTGCTGGATCGGCTCGCCCGTGTCGTTATCGCGCAGGATTAGGTTATTGCCATGCTGGGCCAAAACCTCGAGATTCAACCGTCGTCCTTCTATTCGCGGAATGTAACCCTGACCCAGATTGGCCATAGCGCAATAGGTCATGACCACGTCTTCGCCACCCAAGCCATCTACATTCCCGGCCAGATGAGGGCGCATAATCTGCGCATCCGGGTGCGCGCGGGCTTGGCCGTTGTTTTCGATGACAATGACGGGCGCAGTTGGTCCGACATATTTGCGGGCTTCTTTAATTGGAAAGTACTGTGCGTCATTGAGCTGGTTCCTTAGACCCAAATGCACCCAAACGTAGGGAAACCCATAAAGAAGAAGAGTAAGCACAGCCGCTATGAGCCAAAGCCAGAAAGGGCCACCGCCCAAAAGGAAATGCGCAAGTGTTGCCGCTGCGAACCCGCCAAGTCCGATACCGATCAGGCGATATTCATTGCGGATAAAGCGCACCATATTCTCGCGCTTTACTTTCAGCAGCATTTGAGAGACGTCGCCCAGATCGCGAAAATAGACAAACCCGATGCCGAGAGACACAATCAATCCCAGTGCGAATATTATGCTACCAAACATGCTGTGACCCTCGACCTTGATTAACACAGTCCTTCACAGGTTTATTGCGAAGGATTAGGCTTACTTCTGTGGTGACGCGCGCTTGATCATGAAAGCCTCAACTGCCTGTTGGGTTTCGGGGCGGATGTTCTCGATCCCTTCATAGGGCACGCCATAGGCGGGCGCGGTATCAGGGAATTTTTCTTTGCGGGCCATGTGGCGGCCCAAAATCCGTGCGAATTCCTGCCCTCCCCAGGCGCCAACCTCGGTCGAGACCGAGTATTCTTCGCGCGTGTCCCGATAGAGATCAAAGAACTTTGCAAGAATGGCGCTTTCGCCTGGTCCCGGCAGTTTCAGCTTTAGCTGGTCTTTCACGACCGCCTCGGGCTTGTTCACCGAATAGACGATGACGTGATCGCGGCGAGATTTGGATTCATCGGTGAACAACAAGGCGGCCGACTGGTCCACCCCATCCACAAGGCGATCCCGCGGAATATACTGATCTGCTCCGGCAAAGCGCGACAAAGTGGTATAGAGGTCCGAGACATGGATGATGCTGTTAAGCAACCCGTCAGCCTCGATCATACCGGGCCAGCGGATGAAGGCGTCAACTCGGATACCGCCTTCGGTCGTGTCACCTTTGCCGCCAGCATAGATCAGCGGGGTGAACCCGGATTGCGGCGCGTATTTGGTGAAATGGCCATTGTCACCCATGACCACAACCACAGTGTTTTCCGTCAAGCCCAACTCTTCCAGCCGCGCGAACAAGTCGCCCAACCACTGATCGAGCAACTGCATTTTGTCCACATACAGGCCACCATTAACGCTCTCTGGCCCCGACCGCCCGGCACGGGTGTTGTCCAGCGGGATCATCGGCCAGTATTGTAAGAAAAACGGGTCTTCACCACTTGCTAGGCGATCCAATTCTTCCATCGTCTTGTCCTGAAACCCCTGGTTCATCTCATCGTACTTCGCAGCGTTCCAGCGTTCGCCGGTTTCCATGCGAATTTCGCGGATGGGCCCGCCGGTTTCCCCTTCGATGACTGTCATCATCGCGGCAGAGTCCGGCCGGAACCAGCCGTCCAGCGTATATTTGTCGTCATAGTCACGGATCGCGACCGAGACCTGTTCTTTGATCGCATCATCATTGAAGATCGTCAGCTGGCCCTGTTGGTGGATGGCGTGCTGGGCATAGTCAAAACCCTGATTCATCGCCCAGCTTTCGGCGATATCGCCCATGTGCCATTTGCCGACATGGCTGGTCGCATAACCCGCCTGTTTCAGAATTTCGGCCAAGGTGACCTCGTTTTCCGGTAAGCCAAACCCGGCAATGTCCACCGTTGTGTCGCCCATACCCATGCGTACGGGCAACCGCCCGGTCATTTGTGCCACGCGGGTCGGCGTGCACGAAGGTTCAGTATACATGCGCACCATTCGCATCGCCTGATCGGAAAAGTCGTTGATATTCGGCGTTTCATAACCTCGCACAGCGTTTAGCTCGGGGATGCCCATGTCGCCGAAGCCCATATCGTCGATCAGAACGCTGACTATGTTTGGGGGCTGCCCATTGTTACCGTCACGAAAAGCGGCCAGAGCATCATCAACAGCGGTATCATCCTGTGCCCATTGTTCTGCATGTTGTGCCTGCAGAATATAGAATTCGGCATCGTGTTGAATTGGGTCTTCCTGCGCCTGCAAAGGTGGTGCCGTAACGCCTGCACAAAAAACCAGAAGCCATTGTAGTTTCATTCCGTCTCCCCCAGGTTTGAAGCCGAGCTTCGGTGTTTGATCTTAGATGCGTTAACCACTTTTAACATCGTTATATTCAAATATTTACTTAAATTTGCGACGTCACTGCCAGCTCATGAATACATCACGGGTCAGTTCAGTTTCCGGACGCAGGTTTTCGATGCCCTCATAGGGGGTACCTTTGCCGATCTCTGAATGTGGATATTTGGCGATCATCTTCTGGTGGCGCTTTATCATATCCTGAAAAGATGCACCGGCCCAAAGCGAGTAGCCAACCAACGGGTGTTCCTCACGAGGGTCCCGATAGATGTTATAGGTTGGAGCAGCCGCGCCGGGTTGACCAGGGGCAGGAAGGTGCATCTTGAATTCTTGTTTAACGACCGAGCGCAAGACAGGACCTTCGTAGACATAGACATAGTCGCGCCGACCGTTCCCCTCGCCGTTCAACAGTAACGCCGTCTGGTCAATGCCGTCTATCACACGGTCCCTTGGGATAAAGGCGGTGGCTCCGGCAATTCGCGCCATTGTGGTGAAGATATCTGAAACATGAACGATGTCGCCAGCTGCAGTGTTGGGTTCGATCACACCGGGCCAGCGAATGAACGCATCGGTTCTTACTCCGCCTTCAAGATGCTGAGTTTTGCCTCCGCGATAGATTAGTTGGTTCAGGCCGGATGAGCCTTCATAGTGATACATCAGACCATTATCTGCCATCAGAACAACAATTGTGTTGTCTGCCGTGCCGGTTTCTTCAAGCTTGGCCAAGAGATCTCCAATCCATCCATCAAGCAGTTGCAGCTTGTCGGCATGAAACCCGCCATTTCGTGAAATTGCCTGATCCGGGTAGACGAAGTTCAACGGGTACAGCGGCCAGTATTGCAAGAAGAACGGCGCATCCTCGGAGGCTACACGTTCGAGTTGCTCCAACGCCTGCCGTTGATATCGTTCGTTCATCTCTTCATATTTGGCCTGCGTCCAAACCTCACCGGCTGACATGTCTACTTCCAGGGCGGGCCCACCGGCTTCGGCCTCGACACCGGTGACAAGACCATATGGCTTGAAGCGCTCATCCAGCAGGAACTGATTGTTCTGCCCCTCGGGCACGTAGCCGAGCATGGCGTTGGACCTCATTGCCTCGGGGATCATGAGGCTCAGCTGCACTTGCTGGTGTAGTGGAAATGCGGCCCAGTCGAATCCCTGATTGTGTGGGTACGATTGCTCAATGTCACCTTGGTGCCATTTGCCGATATGCGCCGTATTGTAGCCAACTTGTTTCAGTATCTCCGGCAGTGTCACTTCGCTGGTCGGAAGACCTTCTCCAACCAAAGCCACTTTGACCTCTTCGACACCGGCGCGTATTGGGTGGCGCCCCGTCAGCATGGCGGTACGTGTGGGAGTACAAGAGGGTTCGGTATACATGCGCATCAGCGACATGCCTTCGGTAGCCAACTGATTGATGCTGGGTGTCTCGATCCCCATGACGTAATTCATCTTGCGGTCACCCATCTGACCAAAGCTTACATCATCGATCAAGATGTAGAGGAAATTAGGAGGCTTGCCGCCATTGGCCGCACGAATTTCGGTCAGCTTGGCGTCGACTTCAACGTCTTGCGCATCCCATGCCTCACCAAACTGCGCGCGAAGGAATTCGAACTCGCCATCATGAACAATCGGGGTTTCCTGAGCAAGCGCGGAGCCGGCACCAATCAACAACGCAGGCAAAATGTATCTAAGTCTCATGTCAAACCTCCAAATCTTTGTTCCGTACCGATTCCGAATCAAGGCCATGCGCCTGCAACCGTCCGTCAATACTGCTGCGCAGGTCCGAAAGGCTTTCTGCCAGATCGGCGAGATAGCGCATCTGAAGAACAGACTGCGACCTTGGCGGCACCGCCAGTTCGGCGAAGACCTCTTTGTAGTCGCGGCAAATTCGATCAAACTCTTGGTCTTTTGCCCGCAGGTCCTGCAGCAGGCGACCCGCTTCGGGAAATTGGGATTCAAAGAACTCATCATCCGTCATTGGCAGCACCCTTCAGGCATTCGTTTGCCAAGCATGCATCCAACAGAATATGTATTGAACGTATAAAGCCGCATGCTACCGTAGCACCATGGCGACAAACCCTTATTGCGAAAGGATAGTTCTTTGACCGTCAGCATGGACGATCAGGAACAGAATGACACTCAACAGTTCTCGGCCGAGCAGGTGCGCGATGCGTTGGATAGGGTTCAGAAGTCAGATGAATTCAAAGGGTCCGCCCGCATGCGGTCTTTTCTGTCTTATGTTGTGATGGAATCGCTCGAGGGTCGTTCCAACGAGATACGCGCCAAAACCATTGCGATGGATGTTTATGGATACGACGCGGATGAGCTATTGAAACGCGAAGGCGTCGTACGCGTGGATGCGGGACGTGTTCGGCGAAAACTCCAAGCTTATTATGAAAGTAACGGGATTGCTGACGAATTGGTAATCTCATTGCCTGTCGGAAGTTACGCACCCGAGTTTTTGCCGGGCTCCAATCGAAGCAGACAACCATTACGCGGAAGGCAACAGGCTTACGCAGTCGTTATTTCGCTTTCACTTCTAGTAGCCGGTATTCTAGTCGGTGTTCTGATCGGCCGCGGTTCGCAATCTGTTGCTCCAATAACTGGCAAAGCTGCGATCTACGACGTGTCGCCAGCCCGCGTCGAAGCAATGAACCTAAGCAATGCTGGCCGGGATCTGATTTTTCCGGTTACAGATTTGGCACGCCTTCAACCAGCGTTGTTGATATTCCAAACAGCAATTGAACGAGATCCGTTTTATTACGGGGGGTATGCTGGCGCTGCTCAGGTCGAAACCATGTTCGCCATCATGAAATCTGGCGATCCCGGTTCTGATGAGTTTTTGCACGCGGCCGACAAGAATAGTGCTTATGCTTTGGAATTGGCTCCGGATGCAGCATGGCCGCTTTCAGCGCGAGCCTGGTTTGAATTTGGGGTGGGCAATTACGATAGCGCAGTTCGATTATCCCAACGGGCCGTAGGTTTGGCACCCGATGATTCACATGCTGCTGAATTCGATGCCTTGATTTCCCTTTATACATCTGATTTTGAACGAGTTTTGTCTCAATCAGCGCGATATAGAGCCCTGGCCCCACAAGGAGGGGGACTTGTATTTGACAATGCATTGGGTGCGGCTCAGTTCCATACGGGAGACTATGCTGCCGCAATCAGGACGTTTGATGAAACAATATCGCGTGGTGGGCCGTTCGGACCAATTTCCGCAGCTTACCTTATGGCAGCCCACTGGAGGAACGGAGAACAAGCAGAGGCTCAGCGGCTTGCAAAAGTATTTTCGGACACTTGGCCAAGCTTCCCTCTCGAAGCACTGAAGGCTCGAGTGTTTGTAGACCCACAGCCAGTTCAAGAGCTGATCGGTGCAATGAAGGCTGCGGGTTGGTCAGGAACCGTCAGGCCCTGATTCTACGCAGTAGGATGTGTCACAATCAATTTGCTCAGATTGGAATGACATAAAGACCAGCGTAAAAATGCCAGCGCCATGCCGCGAAGTAGAGTTTGTTTGCGCCGCCCCCGGACTGCGCAGGTGTATCGGTAATAGTCATTTAGCGGCCTCCAAGCACAATCGCGCCGCATCCAGCGGGATACGGGCATCTTTGATTTCAATAAAAGGTAATGAAATCAGGCGTGAGGCAGGGCGCGGGTCAAACGCGCGGGATCGAGATCATTGCGCTCGGCAACGCGTTTGGCGATAAATTCGAAAGTTCGCGTTGCTGTGGTCTGTACGAAGCGTGGACAACTGTCTTGAAGCAGAACGGACGTGTTGCTGATGCGGCAAGCTTCGCAATCAACGGTCACTGGTGCGCTGTCGCCATCTATATTTCTGCAGATGCCGCTCAACTGCCCGCCTGCTGCGATATAGGCGGTGAGTTCCGGGGGCGTAGACGTGGGAGCTGTCCGATGCGCAAAGCCCTCAGCTATGAGTGCGACTGTCAAAGCAGTCACAATACACCTCAGAGAGTTTGGAAGAGAATCCTCACATAACCGTCCCGTAGCCGATCCAACATCGCGATGCAAGTTGGAAGATTTGTATTTCTGTAGTTCTGCTTCTTGGACAACCGGTGAAAAGCGGACGCTCGCGCAAAGCGCAGCATTCGTGACGTTGGGCTCAGAGCGGCCGTCACAGCCGGTGCAGCATTATCCCCTGCCCCACCTCAAACAGAATTCCCGGACGGGCACATACCTGGCGTTCGTGAGCTTGGTTAGCGCCGCAGTGCAGCTTCCCCAAAGCGGTCGTTGACGACCGATCGCAGCATTCGCAAGGTTTGCGTTTCTCGAGCGGTTCCCGGTCGTGGTGGCGTGCTATTGTAAGAGATTGTTGATAGATTCGCCCGCAATGGCCGTCGACGACACGCATATGCTCGTCGAAATGCCACAAACGTACAGCGTTTCACCAGGAGTCAGGTGACTCGGAGGTGCCGACTGAAAAGCCGACAGACGATTGCGACGAAGCAGAATGTCGTCTCGCAGTCGAGCGACCTCTGAAGCAAGCTCAACACCCGGCCATCCAAACTGGCAGGTCGTTGCTCAGTTGAACTCACATAGCGTAGACGAAAGCAGCGCGGCAACTTGTTGAGAATATTCAATCTGCTGTTTCTCAGGTTAAGCCGCACGGGGCTGACTTGGATCTGTTGAGATTGCACAGCCACCCACAATGGGGCACGGTGTTGTTCAACCTGGAAGAAAATTCATGACTTCGGCAAAAACTACTAACCCTTGGCTCATATTGCTGGGCCTTGCGCTTGGCGTCAGCATATCCAACGCCTTTGGCCGCTTTGCATACGGCCTAATTCTACCATCAATGAAAAGTAGCCTCGGCTGGAACCTCACTCAATCTGGTTGGCTAAACACCGCCAATTCGATTGGCTACATAATGGGTGCAATCCTAACACTTTTCCTGATCCGCCATATTTCGCCGTCACGGCTGTTTGCTGGCGGCACTGTGGCGACCGCACTGTGTCTGTTAATAACCGGGTTAAATGAGGACCTCGTATTTCAAACCGCTTGTCGTACATTGGTCGGGTTGTTCGGCGCTCTTTCCTTTGTATCAGGCGGCGTTCTGGCGGCATCTCTGTTCCAGAACTGCGCACGAAGGAATGCACTGGCTATCGCCTTGTACTTTGGCGGCGGCGGTGGGTTTGGTATCGCCTTATGTGGTGCAACCCTTCCGGCTATGCTGGACGTTTTCGGGCCGCAATACTGGGACTGGGCGTGGATCGGAGTTGGGATTGCAGCTCTGATCATTTGTCCATTTTCCGTTTGGGCGTCCACAAAGCTAAACAAAGCCGAGCACGACGCAGCGCTTCCTTCCATTCCTCCGGTGCGCAGGATGTTAGGCGAACTCAGCGGATACGCGCTGTTTGGGTTGGGTTACATAGTCTACGTAACTTTCATCGCTGTCTGGATGAAGGAGCAGCATTCCAGTGTCCTGTTGACCACGGCAACGTGGATGATCCTTGGATTCAGCATTATGGCGTCGCCATTTGTTTGGCGTGGGATATTAGCCCGCTTCGCTTCTGGGACGCCATTGGCGTTGATCTTAGCCGGCGTCGCTTGTGGTTCAGCCCTGCCGATCCTTGTTCCAAACGGATATGGATTGATCATGTCGGCGCTCGTGTTTGGGCTGTCGGTCTTTATGCCGCCCACTGCTGTCACCAGCTTTGTCCGCCAGAATCTGGATCAGCAGGATTGGGGTGCAACCGTAAGCTTTTTTACAGTTGTTTTCGCTATCTCACAGACACTCGGACCGATCGGAGCCGGCGTCATCGGAGACATAACCGGAGAAATTGGAGATAGCCTTGTAGTGGCCTCTGCTGTCCTGCTGGTGGGTGCCCTTTGTGCTGCGATTCAAAAACCACTCGGGCGTGCGGTGGCGTAACCGTCCTGTTCCGAACTGCGCTCATTCACTACAACAGACTAGGTGGGTTCTGACTGCGCGAAGAATAGCGCTCTGGTCGCTCCAGCGCGGGTCTGCTTCAGGCCATTGCCTCATAGTGCGGGATCCAGAACTTCGTCTCTATCGCCGCTTTCAGGTCATTTTCTGAGGATTTATGCGCAACCCCGTCCGATTGCGCCTGTTGACCAACGGCAAATGCAATAGCTTTGCTGACCTGGCGAATGTCCTCCACATCGGGCAGCAGGCTTGCGGTGCGATCGGACTTCGCAGGCGATAATGCAGCCAAGGCCTCGGCGGCGGCCATGAACATTCCATCAGTGACTCGGCGCGCTCCTGCCGCCAGCACACCCAAGCCCATACCCGGGAAAATGTAAGAATTATTGCATTGCGCGACATGGTGCGTCTTGCCGTTGTAGACAACGGGATCAAACGGGCTTCCGGTGGCGACTATTGCAAGGCCACCTGACCAGTCGATAATATCTGCGGGCGCGGCCTCAATTCGTGATGTCGGGTTCGACAGCGGCAGCACGACAGGATGATCAGTCTGAGCCGCCATTGCACGGATGATTTCTTCAGAGAACAAGCCTGCCTGACCGCTGACACCCACCAAAATATTGGGTTTGGCCTGATTAATCACATCCAGCAGGGAAATTTCACCATTGGACCAGCTCCCCACTTTGTTGAGGGGTTGGACAACCTGCTTCTGGAACGGCAGAAGATCTGTCATCGCATCGGTTAACAGGCCATTTCGATCCACCATGTAGACGCGCTCACGCGCCTCGGTTTCGGATAGTCCTTGCCGGATCATGAGTTGAACTAATTGTTCTGCGATACCCACTCCCGCTGATCCCGCTCCAAGAAACGCGATGGTAGCATCCTTTAGCGGAATGCCGGTGACATCTGAGGCAGCCAGCAAAGTGCCTGCCGTTACCGCAGCCGTGCCCTGGATATCATCATTGAATGTACAGAGCTGATCGCGATACCGCGCAAGCAGGGGTGCCGCATGTTGCTGTGCAAAATCCTCGAATTGCAGCAACACATCCGGCCACTTGCGCTTTACCGCCTGCACAAAAAGATCGACGAACTCGAAATAGTCATCCCCGGTGATGCGCTCATGACGCCAGCCAATATAAAGGGGATCTTCCAGCCGTTCCTGATTGTTGGTGCCGACGTCCAATACCACCGGGAGCGTTACAGACGGGCTTATCCCGCCTGCAGCGGTATAAAGCGAGAGCTTTCCGATCGGAATTCCCATACCGCCCGCGCCTTGATCACCCAAACCCAAAATCCGCTCTCCGTCGGTAACGACAATGGCTTCGACAGAGGGCAGGATGGCGTTCTCAAGTATGTCATCGATCCGGCCACGCTCTGGGTACGAAATGATAAATCCGCGTGGGTGATCATAGATTTCACTGAACTGCTTGCAGGCGTCACCCACAACGGGTGTGTAAATTATCGGCATCATCTCGGTCAGATGCCGCACCAACAGAGCGTAGAACAGAACCTCGTTATCATCCTGCAGGCCACGCAGATAGACATGCTTGTCCAGCGGTGTCTCTTCGCGCTCAAAGGCGGCATAGGCACGATCTACCTGGGTTTCGAGCGTTTCGATGTGTGGCGGAAGAAGGCCTAGCAATCCGAGCTTTTCTCGTTCGTGTAGAGAAAAGGCAGTACCTTTGTTCAGGAGTGGGTTTGTCAAATACTGTAAATTTACAGGACCGGAATCGACCATAGGTTACCCTTTCGGATCGGCACGCACTGTTTGCACGCGACGTCCAGTAAAGTCAGCATTATAAAACGGCAATTGCAACGAACTTAGAGCACGGTTGCATTTAACCATCTTGCATAGAAGTACTTAAGTATTGTTACTCTCTGCACTTAGGATTTTGTCTGCCGAAGCGCCTGCAGACAGATTGGCGTCTGAAAATGATCTGGTTTCTGGAAGTTCAAGATGCAGAGAAGACGTATGATCAATTTCTATTCGACCGTTGGTCAAAGTGTAATCCAGGACGTGTCCTCCTTTGCTCAGATCGCTGGAAATAAAGTGTAGGTGGTAACCCGGGACGCCAATCCCGACGGCATAATCCGGGCATCGAAAACCCAGAATTGTCCCCTCGACGTTGTTCAGCTCAAACTCAGCCTGCGTTTTTACAACCTCCAGCAGAGGTTTGTATGGTTTCTCCTGCCGTAGAACGTTTCTGTACTTTATGTGTTTAATGTCGCCGGTAAATCGAACGGCATAGAACAGGTTTCTTGCCTCCGCCAATGCATCAAGCTGGGCCTCAAGAGCATCCTTTTGTGTTTCTCTGTCCAAAGATCGATAAACCGCTGGTTCGAAATTGATGACGGCAGCATAAGGTGTCAGAGCCTTGTCGCTTGCGACCGAAGCATTGCCATTCCCGTCGAGGCGATAGGCAACGCCATCCTACACAATCATTTCTCCATCGAGCGCATTGAACGTACCCAGGCCAAAGTTTCCATGTTCCAGCAGCTGTTCGATAGAAACGGTCCCGTCGTAAACGCCCTGCATGACTGCGCTCAGCAACGAAGCCTGATAATACTCATGTGCATGTTTTTCCGATTGGAAACCCCGTTCTCTGGAATGACTAGCCAGGGCCGTTGCAAAAGTAAGCTCTTTATCTTGTCGCATGCTGTTTCACCAATCTATCTGCCTGGCGTCTATACATTTTCGACCATTCGAAACTGTCTTGCTTTCCAGTATCGCGTGCCTCTCGAGATCGGGCAACACAAGAGATTATTTGATAATTTACAGCTTCATCGGGCATTGCAAAGATGATCGTGGGATTGCGCCGGGATAACCGATCATCATGAGAACGCCACGGACAATGCCGCGCCGGAAGGGCTTTCACTTTCCCCGCGAGATCATCGCCTAAGCTGTATGGGCTTATCACCGTTTCGCCCACAGCACGGCCACTGTCGAGTATTTGCTTGCTGAGCGCAGTGTAATCGTCAGCCCGGCAATGGGTTAACCGCTTTGGCCGTCATTTCGCCGACTGCATCAAGCGGGACCGGCCAAAGGCGACCGACAAATGGCATTTGCACTAAGTTGTTTACCGATCACCGGTTGGAAATGCCGACTCTGGCGGGCAGTGGATGCGAATGGGAATACCCTTGATTTTCTTGTCCAACCACAGCGAAACGCCAAGGCGGCCAGGCGTTATTAGAGCGATTGATCTCGCAGTTCGGCAAACCCCGTGTCGTGATCACGGATAAGTTGCGAAGCTATTTCAAGCCAATCTACGATCTTGCGCCGCACGCGGATCACCATCGACATGATCTCACCATCTGCGTTCCGTCTCAGGAACCTTTTTGCTGCGCGGTGATCGCTCACGGCTTTATCGCTATCTGACACATAGCCCTAGCGGCGCTTTTTGCGCTCCCCTACCCTGCTGCAGATGTCGACGAAATGAAGGCTGAATTTCGTTCCTGGCCGCGTGCTGACAAGATGAAATACATGACGCCGGATGGGCTTAGATCACACGCTCAAGATGCCCACGACCTACGGAAACTGAACCGCGCAAGACCACAAAAACGGTTATTGCCGTGACGAGTTTTGCGCTGCCAGCTAGTCAATTTCATGTGTCTCATCAGCGGCTTTCCGCTCTGTTACCGTCCCCATAACAGACCCGTATTCAGATATTCGGTTGGCTACGGGAATTCCCGAATAGTTAGTTCAGTTTTAGGTTGCTACTCCGCCCCGACGGCAACGCAGGACAGAAAGACGATCTATGAAAATTGCAGATATTGGCAATTCTGAACTGGATCTCTGGCAATCTGGGGAAGCTCTTCTTCTGGAAATTTGCCAAAAGTTTGGATTTGAAAACGCCTCCTACGCCCACATCGACAAGCATCATAATGTCGTTCATGGCTGCACTACATTTCCAGAGGAATGGGCCAAGTATTACGTCGACAACAATCTCGTTTTGGCCGATCCCCTCATTCGTTTCGGCGCCCAAATTATCGCACCAATCGACTGGGCAGTGTTCGACGACCAAGCCGACTATGCAGCGCTTTTTCAAGCGGCCAGAAGGTTTGGAGTAGGACAAAACGGTCTTTCCATTCCGGTGATCAACCCTTTTGGCGAGCGCGGCGTGTTTACCGTCACGTCCAATATGGCTCGTCCTGAGTGGAGCGCCTTGATCGCGAAAAAGCTCCCTGCCCTACGCCAGGAAGCGCAGGTCCTGCATCTGCTTGCCCTTGATGTCATAGAAACCGTATTCAACTTTCCATCGGATTCCCTGTCTGCGGATGAGCTGGATGTGTTGAAGATGTTCGCGTCGGGTTTGAAACCGACTGTCATTGCCAGGAAAACGGGGCACGCTTCGAGAACGATCGATGTTCTGACTGCCTCCATCACTACCAAGCTCAAGAGTCGGACGATCGAACAGGCGGTTGCCCGAGCTGTCAGTACCGGTATCCTCAAATGGAGCGATTTCTTTGCCGACCCCGTGGCAGAAATAGTCAATCCAGAACATCAGCGGCTGTGTGGTGGGATCGTCCGTTGGGGCGGCAGGTCCCATGAGTTGATCGCCTTTGACGACGGCGGACTCGCTCGAAACACTGATAGTTTTCGGTCCGCCCAAATCACAGACCTCGCAAGAGAGTTCAACTTGAGTTCAAAAAAGATGGTCGAAGAACTTGGGTATAACCGTGATCAAAGATTGTGGGTCAGGTATCTTTGAATTCGCATTGAAAAAGCGCAGAGGCGCAAATTACACATAATTTCTCTTACCCGGGTTCGGCTTGCGCAGTCTTGAGCCGAGAGATTGTGGATCTGCTCACACCCAGCATACGACCGATCTCTGCCGCAGTCTTGCCCATCGATAGCAGGGAAATCGCCTCTTCGCGTTCCGTTGCGCTCAGTTTTTGTGGTCGTCCTTTACTCAGGCCGAAGGATTTGGGCCGATCTTCCACTGCACGGCTTTCCAAGTCAGCCAACCCAAGCTCATAGTCGATGACTCCGCCTAGTACTTCCAAGACCATACTCGCGCGCCCGTCTGCGGTATTGATCCAGGGTTCAGACATTGACCGAAATGCCGCTCCTTTTTCGTGAAGCCGTTCTAACAGATTGAATAGCTCTGCGATCGAGTCAGCAATCGCAGACAGACGAGACACGACGATTACGTCACCAGCCGAAACATCCGCCAGAAATTCCTCCAGCGTTTCGCCTCGGTTGGTCCCGTCCTGCGCGGTATCGCTCCATATGCGGTCGCATCCCTGACGTTTAAGCTCGCTGAGTTGAACCTCACTTCGGTACCATTTCGATGATACCCGCGCATATCCGATTTTTACCATTTTAAATCAGTCTCGTAGGATTGGATCACAGTAGTTCTTGACTTTTGCACGCATTTATGACCGTTTTATTGCACGCAGTTCTGCACGACAATAGCGCTGAATCTGTGCAATGACAATCGCCGCAGCGAATGACCGGGACGAAATGCAGCATTCTCTTACAGAAGCTACAAAGGATTCCAGCCTCTACAACGAGGACCTAGCCCCCGTTCCTATCGAGAAGCGCGATTGGGGTTGGTTTGAGCTCTTCAATGTCTGGGCCAACGATGTTCAATCGCTGTTTGGGTATACATTGGCGGCGTCGCTGTTCCTGACTTACGGGCTGAATGGCTGGGCGGTGTTTGCGGGTATCGTGTTGGCGGGATTCATTGTCATGGGGCTCGTCAACCTGATCGGCAAACCCAGTGTCAAATATGGAATTCCATTTGCTGTAATGGCACGAGCCAGCATGGGCGTTCGCGGGGCGAATTTCCCTGCTCTTATCCGGGCTGTCGTGGCTATCTTCTGGTACGGTGTACAAACATATTTTGCATCGACTGCACTTGCCTTGGCCATGGTCGCACTGATCGGGGAAAATGGCCCTGCTATCTTTCTGGGCCTCAGCGTCATCGAGTGGGGTGCCTTTCTGGCTGTCTGGGCCTTTCAGATTGCACTTTTCTGGAACGGTATTGATCCGATTGTCGGTTTTCTCAATTTTGCTGGCCCATTTGTGTATGCGGTGATGGTGGCGCTGGCCATCATGATCTGGGTCCAAGTCGGCAACGATCTCTGGCTGGAGGTCGGCACTATTTTCCGCGGAACCGGCGACTACAAGGGCAACTCACTTGGCGCATTCACTGCAGTCGTGGGCACAATGACCGCCTATTTTTCGGCCGTGGTGATCAATTTCGGCGATTTTTCCAGGTTCGTACGGTCAGAAGATGAAATGCGAAAGGGTAACCTGATCGGTCTACCGATCAATATCGCCTTCTTTTCCCTGATTGCTTTGATTGTAACGGCAGGTACTGTCGCAATCTGGGGCGAGGCGTTAACCAACCCGACCGCTATAATTGCAAGGGTCGATTCCTTGCCACTAACACTCCTGGCGGCGGCGACATTTTTGGCCGCCACGGTCGGCATCAACCTCGTCGCCAACTTCATACCACCCGCATACGATCTGGCGAACCTTATGCCCAGTCGGATCAATTTCCGCGTTGCCGGGATAATTACCTCGGCCTACGCGCTGGTGATTGGCGGGCTTTGGGTATCGACGATCAGCCAGATCGGTATCTTGGGGTTTGTGAACACATTAGGCGCCATTCTGGCACCTGTTTATGGGATCATCATCGCAGATTTTTATCTGGTGAAATCCGGTGAGCTGGACGTTGATCAGCTTTTTTCGGCGGCCCGCGACGGCCCCTATTTCTACAGTAACGGATGGAATACGGCCGCGATCGTGTCGTTCATCCTTCCGGCTACATTTTCGGTACTCACAGTCTGGGTTCCCATGCTGAATACGCTGTCAGGCTTTGCATGGGTGATTGGCGCAGGATTTGGAGGTGTTTTCTACTGGGCAATTGCAAAGCGCTGATAGGCTGAGACATCCACCAGTTTGATGCCTACGGGCAAATCAACCGATTGCAGATACATGCAATCGGACTGGATTGATTTGTCTCTGACAACAAGCCGACACGGGAACGAACGTCGCAACCCTGCGACGGAAACGGTTCAGGCCACAAACCCTGAATCGATGGGCGGCTATTGCCGCAAATCTTGGGGGCTTTCCCCCCGAAAGCAAAATGGGAGGACCATTATGGTAACCGCAGAAACAACTGCAAAAAATGCAAGTACTACAGATCCGGAAGGTGACACGCTAAATCCGGTCACGCCCAATGAAAAAACCTGGGGCGCGTTTGCAATTTTCAACATCTGGGCCAACGATGTTCAATCACTGTTTGGCTATTCGCTAGTTGCGTCGCTCTTTATATCCTACGGCGTTGGGGGTTGGACAGCTTTCCTGGCACTCATCTTCGCGGGGCTGTTCGTTATGTGGATGGTGAACCTATCCGGCGCGCCCGGAGAAAAATACGGTATCCCCTATCCGGTTCTGGCGCGCGCCAGTATGGGCACAACCGGATCCAAGCTACCGGCAGTATTGCGGGCCACAGTCGCTGTCTTCTGGTATGGCGTTCAGGTCTATTTCGCTTCGACCGCCCTTTCATTGTTGATCCGTTCGATAACAGGCATCAGCGGTGGTGCAGAGATTTTAGGGTTGACGGGCATCGACTGGCTTGCCTTTCTCCTCGTTTGGGTGTTCCACATCGTCATTTTCTGGCGCGGCATGGGTTGGGTCGAGACATTCCTGAACTTTGCCGGACCATTCGTCTATGCGGTGATGATAGGCTTGGTCATCGTGCTATGGCAGCGCGCGGACGGGCAGCTTCTGAGCGCAACCGCGACCATCTTCGCCAACCCAGAAGGAACCTTTGGATCTGAAGTTAAAGGCTTCATCGCCATATTCGGAACTATGGTTGCCTATTTCTCAGCCGTGATGATCAACTTCTCGGACTTTTCGCGCTATTCCCGCGACAAGGCATCCATGAAGGCCGGTAATCTTGCCGGTTTGCCGCTGAACATGATCCTTTTTTCGGCATTGGCGCTTTTGACGACTGGCGGTGCCGCCGTGGTCTTTGGTGAAGAAATCATCAACCCGACCGAGATCGTCGAGAAGACCGACAGCGTTCTGCTGGCCATCATCGCAGCGATTACCTTCTTCGCTGCAACCGTTGGCATCAATCTGGTCGCGAACTTCATTCCGGCGGTGAATGGCATAGCCAACCTGGCCCCTGGTAAGATCAGCTTCCGTCAGGCAGGTCTGGCCACTTCAGTCTTTGCCTTGGTAATTGGCGGTCTTTGGACGGCCATTATCTCGAATATCGGCATTGCCGGGTTCGTGAACACGCTCGGTGCGACTCTGGCTCCGATCTTTGGGATCATGATCGTAGATTACTACAAGATTCGGAAGGAAGAGCTGAATGTGGACGACCTCTACAACATGGAAGGCGGTGCCTACCATTATGGTAACGGTTGGAATGACTCGGCACTAATTGCCTTTGGTTTTGCTTCAGTATTCTCGGTCGCTACTGTTTGGGTGCCAGCACTGGGAATTCTGTCAGGATATGCCTGGATCATCGGTGCGATACTTGGCGGTGTTATCTATAACGCTATGGCCAAGAAGAACACTTAATCTTTCAGAAGATAGATGGCGGGCGGCGCGCCGCCTGCCATCAGGTATTGAGGTTGTTGACAGTGGCTCTGACCAAAAGCTGCCTGCAATGGAGTGCTAAAGAGATCGCAGTATGGAGCATTTGGAGCTTTTTGCATGGATCAGGGATCTATAACGGTGCGGAATGCCACAGCGAAAATCTGGCGCCTGGTCCAACCCCCAATACCTGGGCATCAAAAAAGCTGTCAGTAGAACCCATCAAATTGTAACACCCCGCCATCAATCGTTGCCCACCGCAATAGTCCCACTTGCCTTCCCTACCAATCCACTTATGAAGTTCAATCAGTTGACCTAAGGGAAAGATTGCGATGCGCATGCGCGATACGTTCATCAAACCGATGCACCCGGAAGGTATTCGGTTTGTCGCGATCTTTGCCGCCATTACGTTCGGTCTGTTTCTCCTGTCTAACATTCTGGGCTGGATTGGTGTCGGCCTCACGATCTGGTGCTACTATTTCTTTCGCGACCCGGAACGCGTGCCACCCACAGGAGAAGGGTTGATCGTCAGCCCAGCGGACGGGGTAGTTTCGCTGATCGAAGCGGCGGTGCCGCCGAACGAGCTTGGGATGCCTGACACGCCTCTCACCCGTGTCAGTGTGTTCATGAGTGTCTTCAACTGTCATGTGAACCGCACGCCAATTGAAGGTGAGATTACCGCTGTTGCATATCGCCCCGGCAAATTTTTCAACGCATCCCTGGACAAGGCCAGTGCTGATAATGAGCGCAACAGCCTGCGCATTCGTATGAAAAACGGTCAGAATCTGGCTGTTGTCCAGATTGCCGGCCTAGTGGCCAGACGGATCGTCTGCTTTGTGAAGCCAGGCGCAGTTATGCAAACTGGAGAACGATTTGGATTGATCCGCTTCGGGTCGCGGCTAGATGTTTATCTTCCTGATGGCATGGTCCTACAAGTGCGTGTAGGGCAAACGATGATTGCGGGCGAAACCGTCCTTGCCAGTTTGCCCACGCCTGAAGAAAAGTAGGTAACTGGATCAGTGGGAAAACCATCCAAACAGGAAGAGACCGAGTTTGCGCTGATCCACTTGTTGCCCAATGCGTTGACTATAACGGCCATATGCGCGGGCCTGTCAGCAATCAGATTTGGCGTTCAGGGCAATTACGTGCTCGCTGTCCAGTTGATAATTGCCGCCTGTGTGCTGGATGGGCTGGATGGCCGTATTGCGCGCCTTCTCAGCAGTGACAGCAAACTGGGGGCCGAACTAGACTCACTTGCAGATTTCTTGAACTTCGGGGTCGCCCCACCGCTCGTTCTTTATTTCTGGGCCTTGCAGGATATACGCAGTGCGGCTTGGATTGCGGTTCTGTTTTTTGCGGTGTGCTGCGTCATGCGACTTGCCCGGTTCAATGTGGGCGGCAAATCCGAAACCTGCGATCAAGATGGGGCCTATTTCGAGGGAGTACCCGCCCCTGCAGGGGCGCTGCTTGTCATGTTGCCAATGTATCTGTCCTTCGCCTTCGCCGATGCCCCTTTGCTACCCAGTATATTGATTTGCCTTTATATGGTGATCATAGGTCTTCTGCTTATCAGCCAAATACCGACTTGGTCATTCAAGACGACGCGAATCTCGCGCGAGAACGCAAAGTTTTTTCTCATCGGTGTCGCTGTTGCGGGGGCCGCATTGCTGACTTTCGCCTGGGCTACGTTGATTGTGCTTTGTTTCGGATATGTGGGCACGGTCGCCTGGGCGTGGCTCGACAGGGGAATACCTTCTAACCGTTAAGGACTCGATATGGACATCAAAGCCGTTCAAACTTCCTATGCTCGCTGGGCCCCCATCTACGACAAGACGTTTGGGGCAGTTACCAATGTCGGGCGGCAGCATGCGGTTGATTTTATCAATAGACGCCCAGGCAAAGTTCTGGAGGTTGGCGTCGGCACCGGACTTTCGCTGGAACATTACGGGCCCGAAACGCAAGTGACCGGAATCGATTTCAGTGAGGACATGCTGCACAAGGCGCGCGACAAAGCAAAAGATCTATCGCTGGACCATGTTGTCGAGCTGAGGCAAATGGATGCCCGCACGCTTGATTTTCCCGACAACTATTTCGATACGGTTGCAGCAATGCACGTGCTATCCGTCGTACCGGAGCCGGAAAGGGTAATGGCGGAAATAGCGCGGGTCTGTAAACCGGGTGGAAAAGTAGTGATTACCAACCATTTCCAACGAAAGCGGGGGTTGCTCGCATCCTTGGAACGCGCGATTGCTCCGGTCGCAAATACGATTGGCTGGCATTCTGATTTCGATATTGAAACAGTGCTGCAAGAGGATGCGCTTGCCGTAGAGGAGCAAAGAACCCTTCCACCCCTGGGGATGATGACATTTTTGGTACTGAAAAAATCAGTTGTCACGTAACTGTTCGGTAAAAGAACTGGGTACGGCTGCAAACAGGAAACTGAGAAACACCAGCTTTCCTCGATATTTAAACAAAATTTAGCTTACGATGCTTCTTCGTGTAGCCACAATGCTTTGCTACCAAACCGTTTTGCGGTGTCTTCAGCTTTTTACGGTGTGTTTTCATTGCTGTTGCTCAATTTCTTCGCGAATTTCGATGCAGGGGTTGCTACTGTCCTCGGATCTCCATGGCCGTCGTAGGCACAACCCGCCAGAAACCGGCTCACTTCGGCATCAACATCGGTGAGCAGATCTGGCCGCAGTTTCTCGCCCACATGTTCCGTGGCCACCTCCGCTGCGGGGATATCGCCGGTTTCCGGATCAAGCTCGATATGCAGCTTGCGCCAGGCTTTGCGGGCTTTCCTGGTGCCGTGCTTTTCTTCATGCCAACCGTCGCCGCTACGCATTTTCAGACCCGTGGTGTCCACTACGAGGGGGATCGGCTTACTTGCGTCGAGGTGACGCCCAGTTCTGCACAACACCTTTAGAAATCCAGACCCTCACGCCACCTCGACGCCGGAGACTTTCGTTGTAATCCGAGCAATGGGGTCGTTCTCAATTACCTATACACAGCGGTTTTCAGAGAAACCGCCGCAAGTTTCAATGACCTTGCGTGTTCCGGGAGCGAGAGAGTCATTTGAAACCCGCGAGGGATCGGATTGAGCCAATTAGAGCGGTATATCTGCACCGCTTGCTCTGGCTCGGACACTCAGATCACACCCGACTCGGCGCCCGGGAATAGCAACTGCAAATTTGACTTTACGTCAGGCAGATATTTTTAAACATGACTAATAAATACCACATTTACTGATCAGGTTTGCAGGCGAAGGTTGTGACGCTTAATGGTAAATGGTTATGGACGGATCAAGACTAGGTGATGTTTCACTGGGGCACATCACAGGAACATTGAAGTGGTTTTCGGCTAAAAAAGGCTATGGCTTTTTAACCTGCTCTGTGACCGGCAAGGATGCTTTGCTGCATCAAAGTGCGCTGCACGATTTCGGCCAGACCTCAATCGCCACTGGATGCACGGTAGAGGCACTGACACGCGAAGCGACGAAGGGGTTCCAAATTGTCGAAATCCTGCGCATCCAGTCAGAAGCCGCCCCCGCAGCGACGAAGCAGAATGGCAATGCCTCCCGGCAGATAGCCTCGACCTCGGTTCTGCCGGCCAGGGTCAAGTGGTTTAGTCAGGAAAAGAACTATGGGTTCGTCAATGTTTTCAATGACGGCAGGGACTGTTTTTTGCACGCAAACACACTAGCAGAAGCCGGTCTTGGATTGGTGAGCGTCGGAGAGGCATTGGGCGTAGAGGTGAGCGATGAACCCGGCGGCAGAGTTGTGGTTTCGGTTCAGGCCTGGACATGAAATAGTCCCGAGGATAGTCGGCAGCCAAAGTGCATCGCAAACACGGATTTAGCGCCCGAAAATTGCCCAGACCCATCTTCATCGCCAAAGCTTCGGAGCCTTACGGCGCGCCCAACTTCACCACCGAAAACACCACATTGTCCTGATCAGGATGGTTCAACTTTGTCAAAGCCCCCATCAGGTTTTGCGCGATAGCAGCGCTGCGCTTTTCGCAATCTTGCGTGACAACATCCAAAATTTCATCATTGCGTAGAAATTGAAGGCCATCGGAGGCGACGATCAGAATATCGTCGGCACAAAGTATCATCGGATCAGCGGGGCAATCCAATTTGGCAATATCCCCGCCATATACTACAGATATAAGCGTGTTTCGGTCGGGATGACAGCGCGCGGCTTCGGGGTCCAGCATTCCCAGATTCGCCATCATATCTATCTGAGGCGCCATCGAGTGATCCTCGTTCAGCTGCATCAGCTTTTGGTCACGCCAGAGATAGAGCGGCGAGTCCCCAATCGAAAGCCAAAACACACGATCTTGGATGCAGACCAGCGCAACCAAAGTCGCCCCCATGCCTTTGGTTTTGTGCTCTTTGATGCTGGCAAGGTGAACTTGGCTATTTGCCTCTTGGGTCGCGCGATGAAGGAAATCTGTGACCTCTGCATTCGATGACTCACAGCTCAGGCCGGCGGATCTCCAGCAGTTCATCACCGCATGGACGATGAGGTTCGATGCAACATCACCTGCTGCGTGCCCCCCCATACCGTCGGACAGAACAATAATTCCGAAATCGGATCCGGCCGGGATGTCGGTCAGAATGGCATCTTCCTGATAGTCACGTGCGCCCTGGTTGATCGCTGTCGCAACGTCAAACAATTCGACAGCACGTTCCCGTGCCAGATGTTTTAAGGCATTTCCAATCTGCATAAGAAATCTCTCCGAAAGTGAAAGAAGAAAACCCTTCCAAATAAATTCTGTACTTTCCTGCAGTGCTGGGGCTTCTCAATGATCAGGACCAAAACATGAAAGGCGACAATCAAAGCTCCAATGCGACCGCTACTGGCGGATCAGGCACCACCCGATACCACAGGTCATGAAGGCATCAGGGATTGAGCGGCAGATCCACAGCCTGCAATTCTCCATCTCGAGCAATTGTCAGCTGCGCAAGTTCCACACCATTTTTGGTCAGTTCCTCAAATACGCGCGCTATGTCGTTTTCACCTTCAACCGCGATTTGCGAAGCGGCTTCGGACACAACAATGTCGCCGACGCGGACAGGCACGACGGATGATGGTGCGCGCAGAACCTTGGTGATCCACTTCCCATTTCCCTGACTGACGGTAATGAACTGAGTGCCATTGGCCAGTTCGACCACATGTCCGATCTGGACGTTTAAGGTCTGTTCGGTAACCGGACTGTCGGCGTCGGTTCTAATCCGCAAGTCCACAGATATTTGACCGCTATCCGATGCGGTCTGACTGGACTGGATCGCACGAATAATTGAGGCGTCATCCACTACCAGATTGCCATTTACCACATAAATGATTGTTCCGGATTTCAGCCATTCCGTTGCCGCTTGATCAAGATCAGAGCGCACAAGTGTGACCATGGAAAAGCTGCCCTGTGGCTGCGCAGTTGTGACAGTCGTGAAAGGCAAATCAACGGCGGGGCCGGTCCAACTGATCCAATTTACGCCGGGCGAAGCCGGGGCAGGAGTTTCAACTTCTGCCACGGGCTCGACGGCGGCAGGCGTGGCCTCGACCGCCGTCGCAACCACAGTTTCTTTGGCCTGTTCGGCGACTACTGGCACATTGGTTTCAGCAACCATCGTTTCACCCTGCCCGGATTCTCCACTCTGACTGAAATAATAGCCGGCGCCTCCGACCAGTCCGATGGCGATAAGCGCGACCAGGGCAATGGGACCCGACCGACCACGCGATGGTTTCTTGTTGACTGAGACCGTATCGTTGAATTCGACATCAGATTCCAAAACGGGCTTTGCTTCGATCGGCATCTTTTCTTCCATCGCGTCCTGCCATTCCTGCACGGACTTGAATCTGTCTTCGGGTGGGATGCTGAGAGCGCGGTCTATCGCCCTAAGAAAAGCGGGGCGATAACCTTCTACGGCGCCTTCTAGTGGATCGTAACAATCCGTTCCGTTCTGGGCCAAGGCAGCAAGACGGGTTTGGCTATCCTGCGGAGCGGACCCTTTGATGACATGGTAAAACGTAGCTGCCAAAGCATAAAGGTCGCTGGATTGATCCTGCTCACCGCCCTGCAGATAGAACTCCTGCGGTGAATACCCTTCTTTGACGACACGCAACATCGACATGGCCCGGTCGGATTTAGCTGCACTTTCGCGCGCGGCACCAAAGTCGATCACCACGGGCTCGCCATCCTTGTCGATCAAGATATTATCCGGCGAGATATCCCGGTGAAGCATGCCCTTACTGTGTATGAATCCAATCGCCTTGAGCGTGGTGCGCAGCAGGTTTTTCACTTCTTCCGGAGGTAGGATGCCGCGCTCTTCGATCGTATCCAGAAGGTCTTTGCCTTCGATGAAATCGATCGCCATATAGGCGGTTTCGTTGTCCCGGAACACCTGGTGCACACCCGCGATGTTCGGATGCACAAGCTTCGACTGATTGCGCGCTTCTGTTTCGAACGACCTGACAAGTGCCTCATAGGAAGACGTATGAGACTGTGAACGGGGACGAACGGCCGTTTGACTCCGTCTGCAGATTGCCTCGGGAAAGCACTCTTTGATCACGACCGTGCGCTCAAGGCTGTCTTTGGCCAAGTAGGTGATGCCAAAACCGCCGCTGTTGAGAAATCGAATAATCGTGTATTGGCCGGCCAATAGCCGGGTGCCCGGAGCGAGTTCGTCCGGGAAATGTTCGTTTGAGTGGACTGGTTGTACCATTGGAAATATTTACCCTACCTTGGTCAGCTGGTTCCGGTGCCGGCCGATTGTTGCTCACAAAATCTGTACAAAAGTGGTGTCAGGAACCTGGGGATGATGCTTTACTCTCCCCATGCGGTTACTTCGGCATCGGGCCGTTCTAGTTCGCTCCAAACTTCGACACGGCGGTTTTTGGCACGGCCAATCGAGTTGGTGTTGCACGCGACCGGGGCCATTTCCCCGTAACCACGCACCTCGACCAAAGTGCCATTTGGTTCGATGGTTTTGTTCAGCTCTTGAAGCACCTTTTTGGCGCGCGCCAACGAAAGCTGACGGTTTTTGCCAAAGCTGCCGCCGGCATCGGCAAAACCGGCCAAAACGATTTTATAGGGTTCGACATCCCGGATATATTCAGCAATTCGGGCGATATCCCGCTTCGCCTTGTTGTCCAGGCTGGACGAGCTGGGCGCAAAACGGAACGTCGTTGAAAGGCGCCTGGTCGCTAATTTTTCCGCAACATAGGACCGTATCTCAGCCGAATTTGCCGAAACCGCCATGGCTTCGATGCTCGCCTTCAGCTGTTCGAACTTTGCGTCCTCTTCCTGTTCGACAACAGACAAGCTTGTGACCCCGGACTTTGAAACCAGCCCGTCAATTTCAGGACTATCCAAAAAGGACACCAAGGCTGTGGTAAAGCTTCCGGAATCGCGACCATTATAGGCGGTCACCCGATTTTGTAGCCCATATTCTTCGGTTTTCATCGAAAACTGGTTTGGCAGATGGACAATGCCACATTCGCTGAGCAGAGGCACGGCCCTCGCATCGCGGATCGTAGAATACCGCATGACACCAAAGCCATACCGGTCGGATTCGATTGCACGGGAAAGTGCGCGATCAGAATTTACGATTTCGGCACCGGGGGACAACTCACGCCCAAATGGAGACAGGATCAAACCCTCAATTCGGTGAAACGCCCCAGAGGATTTGGGCAGCGAGTAGACGTTGATATTTTGATCCGGGCCGCCGAGCTGTTTCCAGTTGGTAATTTCACCGGATAATATCTGCGAAATCTGCTCAACCGTCAGAGCCTTCGTGCCATTTCCAGGATTGACCGAAGCCGTATAGCCATCAACCGCCAGCACATGCTCTTGCTGCAAAGCTGTAAGATCGCCAAGACCACTCTTCCTGGCCTTTCGATACATTTCAGCTGAAACCGGCTCCTCGCTGATAATCAAATCGCTCTGACCGGCAATGAGAGACTCGAACAAGTCCTGCCCGGTTGCTTCTTTGACAAGGATATTGTGAACCGGTTCAGCCGCGTCATCGGTGATCAGGATATCAAAGGCCTTTCGTCCTTCGATCGTCGAAACCTTGCCGGCATCTGTGTCAAATCCGTGCTGCTCTCCCAGTGGTACACCCTGCAGATCAAAGGTGTCCGAGAACAGTTCCCGCTCGGAGGCAAACCCATCTACGACAAGAGGAAGGAGGATATCCGCCAAACCTCCTGCGCCAGAAACCACCATGTCGGTATCCGAAGGCAGGCTTTTCGGGCAGCCTGAACCCTGACAAAGAAATTCAGACGCGTTCAGAGAAAGCACACCAACATTGGAACGGACAATGAATTTCCCTGGCTGGATATCTACCAGCTCACCTGTCACCGACCTGGACCCGTTTTTCGCGGTCAGCGTGACATCCTGCGCGTGCCCCGAAGAAGCAATGACCACAAAGCCTGCTGCAGCTGCGTATTTGGACAAACTCATCATACTCGTCTAAAACCCCGGATAAATTTTAACGCGTGACGCGGAAGCCGCAGCACAATGGCCGCGGCTTCCAATCATGTGATTATTCTTTGATCCACACTTCAACACGGCGGTTGATTGCGCGGCCACGCGGGCTGTCATTGCAGGCCACGGGTTCCAGCTCGCCGTATCCGGATGCCTTCAGCGTTATGCCTTCAAGCTCGCCACCCGTTGCCACTTCGATCAGATGATCCAATGCGGCTTCGGCGCGCTCCTGCGAAATCAGCAGGTTCGAGTCAAAGGGGCCTTTGTTATCTGTAAACCCAACGATAACGACCTCGGTTGGTTTGCTCTCACCCAGGTATTTGATCATCCGTGCCAAATCCCGCTCAGCCTTGTTGTCAAAACGCTTAGAGCCAGGCGCAAAACGGAACGTTGTCGAAAGACGATCATGGGTATTCATGTTTTTCAGAAGGCTCTCGACCAGTTCGGCCTCGTATTCATTTTCACCTTCTTCAAGCTCGGCCGCCAGCCGTTCAGAAGCTCGCTCCTGACTGTCCGCTGTGATCGACAGGTCGATATATCCAGCCTTTGCAACCAGTCCATCCAGCCCGTCAGTGTCCAGAAAATCAACCAATTCACGCGCATAGCCGTCGATATCCGCGCGGTTGTAGACCACAACCCGTTCCTGCAGATAGTATTCTTCGGTCTTGAGGTTAAAGGTGCTCGGGTCCTGAATGATCCCGCAGGTTGTGCGCAGCGGAACAGCGCGCGCCGAGCGCTTGGCCGCATAGTTCACGATACCAAAGCCAGCGACATCTTCCATGATCGCGGTCGTCAATTCGGTTCTGTCATGGACGATACTGGATTCAGTTGTCAGAGATTTGTCCGACTTTTTGAACAGAAGCTTTTCAATGTGGTGATAAGCCTCGGTGTCAGGGTCGAAGGAATACACGTGAATGGGCGCATCGGACCCGCCAACCTCGGACCAGTTTGTAATGTCGCCGGACATGATATCGCGCGCCTGCTTAACGCTCAGATCAGGGATCTGGTTCAAAGGGTTCACGATCATCGCAAATCCGTCCACGGCAATGACGCGTTCCTGGTCGAAATCGCGCAGATTTCCACCGCCGCCTTCGGATACGATTGAACGATCCGCTTTACCGGCCGGCGTTTCCGAGAAGATGATCGACGCGTCTTTCTTGGCCATCCGCTCAAACAAGCGCGCACCATTCGCCGTATGAATGCCGAACGTGGCAACGTCGTCGCCTTCCAGATCGCTCAGCACCAAGGCAAAGTCATGTTCTTCGCCAAACTTGTGGTCGCCCACATCGACAGTCTCGGTATCAACCGGTTCACCGTTTTCGTCATACAGCTGGGCTTCGGCTTCCAACGCGACCGCGGCATAGCCCTCGGCAATAATCGGAACCAGAACTTCGGCGATTTCGTCCGGTGCGGAAATCTCAAGATCATAGACGTATGTCTGTTCGGTCGGACAGGCTTCGCCCTCACAGGTCACAAGATCTTGGTTGATCACAAACTCGCCAATATCGGTTTCGACCAGATATTTCCCGTCTTTCGACGACAAAAGATTGCCAATAACATCGATATTGCTGTCTTTCCCGACCAGACGCACCTCTTGCGCGAGTGAGCCTGTGGTGATACAACCTGTGATTACAGAGGCGGCGAACAGCCGCTGGAATGTCGAATTTAACATCTTAACTCCTCGAGTTAGCACTCATTTGGTGTTTTTTTGATGCATGTTTTTGTGCATCAAAAGACGCGAATGTGGCTGCACTGCGGTTTGTGGATATGCGTTGCAGAGGTGAATGAGCCAAATCGCGCGATTTACAGTTTCTCGGTGATTGCAATGCCTTGGATTGCGAAAATCCCCGAACTCAGGCCCAGGCGTTGCCCAAGCCCCTGATGGTGATCAGGAATCGAGCTTGATTGCCTCTTCGTACAGAAGCGCGGCCCTTTCGGCTTCGATTTCAAGAACATCCATCTCGGCGCAGAAATGGGTTACATCTGCGACATTCGGAACATCAACACCGTCCAGCTGTTCGACGACGGGCTGCAACTTGACCCAATGCGTCTGCACTTCGGTCAATGCTTCACGCGCAGCTTTGCTTGGCGGTTTGGCGATTGTTATCGAACTGCTACCACCTTCGATCAGCACATCCACGATCTTACCAAACTTCTTGGCGTTCTTTTTGAACTTCTCGTGGTGCTCAACAGTGTCTTTGCCTGTGGCAGCCAGAGCGATCTCTTTGCAGATTTTCTGCGTCAGCATTCGTTGGCGACCCGCAAAGTCCAGCGCAATCGCAAGCGCCAGATCAATGTCCACGTCCCCGTAAGCTTCTTCCAGCTTGCGAACAACATGGTGACAGGCCTTTTCCAGAACCTCGTCATTGTCGACAATCATATGAAGATGTTCGTCATCAACCGACCCGGCCGCGATGATTTCTTCAACTGCTGTACGATAGGGCGCCCAAAGCGTCTCTACCTCTTTCAGAGCATTGTTGACGGATACAAACCTTTCGCGATCCACACCCGAAGACCCTTTGCCTTCGCGGAACCCCAAAAGGATGTTGTCGAACTCATCATGAGCATGTTGCAGCTCTGCAAGATCTTTTTCCACCTCAGCACCGAGGCTCAAAAGCACAACGGCTTTGGCGACCTTCTCTGTGAGGAAACTCAGCTTATCCGCGGCCAGTATACGGTGTGCTACCTGACCTGCGGCCATTGCCAGTGCATTTCCCCCCACTGGCAATAATGTCGCAACTGTCGCGACTGATGCGCAGTTAACGAAGACTCGTCGATTCATTCTCATTGCAGTTAACCTTACCCCTGTTCACATTTAACCCACCACATTCGAACGTGACCTCTTCTTTCGGGTGGCAATGTGGAACGCCCAAGATCAAATTGTGTTGATTTCGGGACTTACGCCACGTCACCCAAACCGAGCCAAGACTGGTGATTCATAAGGTAGATGGGCCATTTTGTTCGACGCATACGACAGGTCAAAAACAATCCTAACCAACCGGGATCACACAAATCCTTTGTGGAATTGCACCACCGTTTTTGGGTTTGCCCAAGTTAGCAACTGAACATTTTGGTTAATCGAACTGTGACAATTATAAGTTTCGACTTTGCACCCCGTACTGCGCCTTCAGTTGCTGAACCGATCCGCAATACACGTCCAAATCAACCTCTGGGGCAATACCGGACACTCGCTCGTTTGTAGAGTGCTGCCAAAACTCCCATTGCAGAGCATTCGGTGCGGGTCTGGCTGCGTATTCTGCCAGCCAGACCGGGTAGTTCCCGAAACCCGATGTCAGCTCGGTCTCCCAGGTGTTCAGATTGGCATATACCATCGGAACCGTTCCGAAAGCCCTCTGAACGCTGGTAAGCCATTCCAGCGCGAGGCTTCGATAGGCCGCCCCCTGTGCCGTCGGGACGCCTTCAAGATCGAGTGTAAATGGCAGGTGCAGAAGGCCGGATTTTCCAACCGGGCCTTTCGAAAGAACTGCCTGCACTGCATCGACAAAATTCCTGACCTGTGGCTTGGCCGGGTGGCTGATGTGAAGCAGGTGGTAGGCGCCGCACAGGATACCCACCTCATTCGCGCCCAGTACATTTGGCTGAAAATACGCATCCTTGATGCTGACGCTTTCGGTCGCCTTTATCAGCGCAAAAGAAACACCCGAGGCTGCGACTTGCGGCCAGTTGATATCCCGCTGATGATCACTGACATCTATCCCTTTTGCCTGCGCCTTATCTGGCGCCGCTTTGGGAATCTGACCCGATGGTTTGCGAAACGACCTTACAATTTTGCCCAGCCTACATGCCATCAGATCGGCCTTTTCTATCTGTCATAACACCGCATCCAACCGACATTTGATCAGCCAATAGACCGAGATGTTGATTGCGCGGGTCTCGGTCTCGCTGGTCAGGGCCGACCCTTTAACGACGTTGCCCGAATTGGATTGGGGTGTGGGGGCGATAACCGGTTCCGGGCCTAACACTCCGTTTGAAACCGTGCTGTCGCTTTGTTCCAGCACATGTTGGTGTTGCTGGAGCGCAGACAGTTGCAGCGACCCTACCCCGGTATATTTCTGGTTCTTTTTGTCGGTTCGGTACCTCTGGTCCTGATCCTTATCGACTTTCCCGCCGGGGTCGACCCCGCGCAGAAAATAGCCCTGGTAATCAGGCAGTCGAAACTCTCCGTCCTTGCCTTTACCAAACAGATATCCGATGGCGGCAAACAATTCCGGATAAGCGGAAATCAACAGAGGTGAGCCGTCGCAAACCTTCCAGCCATAATGTTGCAGATCAGTGGTCCCGCCCGCCAGCTTTTTGGATTGTCCCAGAAGCTCCCCGGAAAAAGCGATCACCGCGCCAACCGGCATCCCCAATACCCGGCCCGGAGACGGACCCCAGCCTTGTTGCGGCTCAAGCGGTCCGCCAGGAGCATTTGGTCGGGGCGGGGTCGGAAAGCCTGGCGGTCTCATTCTGAATCCGCCTGACCTGGCAGATCACTATCCGCACTCAGCATGCACATATGCGTGGGCACCTGAACCGTCCAGGATTGCGCATTGCCTTCATCGTCTTGTGTATGCTCCGATTTAATCCGGGCCACAATTTCGGCGTCTTCGGGCAAGCAAGGGGCAAGATGGTCTGCATCCGGCCAGATCCGGCCGGTGCGCAGGAAATACAGGAAACTGCGCGCGTGCTTTCTGTCGACCGGCGCCAGAATGCGCACACGGTCAGCGCGCAGAAAATCCCTGAACCGCAGGTCGGGTACGGTCTCGCGCAGGGCAAGATCCGCGGGGTCGCCTGTCAGATCGCTGACTTCGTCCTCGATATCCATAAATGTGGCGATGTCGGACCACCCGACCGTTTGTTGCAGATAGTGCCGGATACGCGGCTTGGCATAATCCGGGGCCACGGCATCTTTCTCGGATCCGCTGAGGGTCAAGATTTGCTCCTGGGCCGCGGACAGGATTTCCGTCGTCACCGCCTTGTTCAGGAACGCGGGGTTCTGAGCCTCAATCGCAGCCACCTGTTGTTCCAGTTTGCGACGATATCCCTCTAGCTGCCGCGCATACGCTTCCTTGATCAGCCTATAGGTTTCGAATTGCCAATCAGAATAAATCTGCGCCGACCGTTGGCACGTCACTTCAAGAGTTGCCGCAAAGAAACCGGTCAATTCGGATTGCAGATGCATTGGTGCAGGATCGGGAACCGGCATATCCGGCGGAGAGTTGGGCTCGGACGATTGTGTGGCTGCGGTTTGCTTGAGGCTGCACAGAATGGTGAAACCAAGCGGATGGCCTTCATCCGCCGGAGAGGTTCCGGTTCCGAACCCTTTATCCAGCTGGGCGCTCAGCACCTGCGCGCCCGAGGCTTGGCGGACAGGCAGGCGCAGTGGCTGCGGTGACTTGTCCGCATGACCGTTTGAACCGGGCGGGGCGGATTTGCCCCCCGCTTGCTGAGGTTGCAGGGCGACCGACCCCACGATGACATGGGTTTCTGCGGGGGTTCCGACACTCATCACCGTTGCTGTTGCGTTGATGGGCTCAAAGCCTCTGGGTATCAGAACGGCGCCTTCGGCCACTGGCGTATGGCTTTGCACCGTTTGACTGACCACAAGCTTGAATGGCGGGGCCATACGGGTCTCTTCCACGCCGAATTCCTGAAACGCATCAAGGTAAAAGACCTTGCCATCGTCTGTCTTGCCAGCCTCGTCGGTCAAATCCTGAAACCCGCTTATCCCAAACTCACCTGGAGATTTCGGTGGACGCAGATCAAGCTGCCAGGACCGGCGAATATGCCGGACAAGATTCTCACCCGGGCTGGGAACCATGATCTCAAAAATCAAAACCTCGCCCAGACTTTTCGTGCGCAAGCGAAAGCTTCTGTTCACCCAACGATAGATGCCGCGGATATCCGTGCCGTTCCGCCGATTGTCAAAGCGCGTCACATCCGAGTATTCGGTTTCTTCAACTTCGGATAACTCGCGCGTATGGCGCATTTCGCGTGACAGGTTTCGCACCGTTTTCTCGACGATGTCGCGAGCAAATTTCAGGTCGTTTTTCGCAAAGCCTCCGGCTGGCTGCTCTTGCACCCACCAATTCCCGGTAACACTCATCTTATTGCCATCTGTCGGCATTCCGTACTGGGTGTCGTAGGAGTTGACATGCGTGGTCGAGACATGGTCGGCCAACGTCTTTTGCACCTGGTTGATTAGGTCCGAGACCGAGGTATCCTCGTCCCGCCGTGCAATTTTGGTGGTCACATCGGAATGTGCCTCATGGCTTTCGCGGCGCTGCAACCTCCGGTTTCGCGTCTCGCGCATTTCACCGCGCAGGACATTTTCGATACGCTGCACGTCGCCCAATTCATACCCAAGTGGCTGATACCGGATCGAACGGGCAAGCCCGTATGAATAGGCGCGCACCCAGCCGGGCTTTGTCAATTTCAAAGGGATCTGATGATCTGTATCCTTTGCCGCAACCGGCGCAGGCTTTTTCGGCTCGAATATGGAGCCAGGCAAAACCAGCGTCGCATGCATCCAAGCTTTGATCTGTTGTCCTGTGACCGGATCGGTCATCAAACTGGCCTGCCCTCCTTCGGTTGCAGCCAGCGCGCGGGTCAGAACGTGATGGGTAGTCAACACCTGAATCAGAACTGCAAGTTCGTCTTTTTGCCAGCCAGCCAGAAGGTTCAGCGCAACGATGCTTTCCCAGATGCGGGCCAGTTCCTTTTGCGCATCCGGTGCATTTGCCAGAACCTTGAATGCGGCCCATCCGCCCAGACGGGCCTTGATCAGATCTGTGATCTGGGCCAGCGAAAATTCCGGCAGCTCTCGCAGAGCCGGCCACAGTTCAGGGTAAGAACTGAATGGCGGGCCAAGCGTTTCAATCGAGGAGATGAACCCTTTGGGTTTGCCCGGTTCGGCCGCTGGCTGAGCCTTGCCGGATTGCCCCGCATCCGATGCCGGATGGGGCGAACTATCCCCACTTGGTGTATTGTCGGTGTTCGAGCTTGGATCCACGTAAGTAACCGCCAAAGCCTCCTGCCCTGACCTGTCCCCGGATTTTGAAACAAGGCTTTGCAGGAACACGCTGTTCGCCAGGATCTTTTGCGGAACCTCCATGAAACCCGCATCCAGCGCGCCCGGCGCTATCGACGGCCAATGTTT